>JBIOEJ010000062.1:0-33647 GCA_044445965.1 Hyphomicrobiales bacterium | reverse complement strand
TCTCGAGACTCCAACGCCGGCGACGCCCCGTCTCGACGATCTCCAGCCGGCGGGCGTGATAACTGTCAGTAGCGATATCCATACTGACAGTCAGCTACGATAAGGCCCCTCCCGCAAGACGGCCTTCACCGTAGGGATACGCGCCATGGACGACTGGCAGCAGTGAATTGAAGCGCGGCGGACCGAGGCCCACATACTTGATTCACAATCTCAAAAACTAGGTCTTGTGAACCTTTGACTTAATCTAGTGGATAAAACCTAACGCTTGGGACCCTTGGCGTTGCTCCGCTTCGGGTGGTCTCAATGGAGCCGATCCGCGAGGAGCAGTCATCGCGATCAATTCAATTTCTGATCGACAGAGCCATCAAACCAGAGGTGTAATGCGTTTCCTTCAACGGGTTCATCACTCAATCAACTCAGTTGCTCGAGTGAGGATCGAAGGCGGGATTTCGAGGCCGAGCGCCTTCGCGACCTTTAGATTGAGCACCAAATCAAACGCGGTTGGCAGTTGAACGGGTAGGTCAGCAGGTTTGGTGCCCTTGAGTATCTTATCCACATAATCCGCCATTGCGCGGAATTGGCCGTCATAGCTCGCCCCAAATGACATGAGGGCGCCGGCTTCTGCATCCGCGCGATAGGGTGCGAAGAGGGGGATATGTTGCCGTTGCGCATACTCGACGATCTGGGTTCGCCCCCGGGTGAATAGGGACTCTGGTGTCGAAAGGAGCGCCGTCTTGAAGCGCCCCTCAAGCGGTATTGCCAACACCTCATTCAATTGATCTGGATTGCCCGCATCCATCATCTTGAGCTCGACGCCCAAGCTCTTGGCGGTCTTCTCGAAACTCGACCTGATGAACGCCATCGTCTGATTGCTTGGATTTATCAAAATAGTCACGCAGCAAATTCCGGGCAACGTGTCCGTGACCAATTGCAGTGTCTTCACCGACCAAAACTCGTCGCCGACCATTAGTCCCGTGACATTTCCGCCTGGATTGGCAAAGCTTTTGACAAGTCCATTCGCGACCGGATCGCTGACAAAGAAGAAGACGATGGGGATCGAGTCGGTCGCCTGCTTGAGGGCCAACGCCACTGGCGTAGTGCCTCCGACCAGCACGTCGGGCTTGAGACTCACCAATTCTGCTGCAAGTTTGGGAAGTTCATCGAGTTTCCCATTGGCGGTGCGATACTCGATCCTGAGGTTACGACCTTCTTCGTAGCCTCGTTCGTGGAAGACCTTAATGAAGATTGGGGGAATCGAAGGCAATGCGCTGTTAAGAAATCCGATCGTGATGGGCTTCACCGTTTGGGAGCTGACCACCGACGCGGGGAGATTGAAGAGCGCCACTAACACGACAAGGCGTATGATACGGAGATACATTTCGGCCCTCCCCTCGTGTTTCCCTCGCTCATCAGCCTAGGCCCAAGGAAGGAGACGCGCAACGGTTTGCCGGGGCGTGGCCATTCGCTTCGCTTAGAATTGCCTGATAGCGGTTTGTGGGCCGAAGCGGACGAATGCCATGGGGTACCAAACGTCAGATTTCATCCACTGGGCTCCCAATCGCCCTTCTCGTCGGGACGCCAGCTGACATATACCGGATGCCTAATAATGATAACGATATTTTGGTCGTGAAGATATACCCGCTCACGATACAACTTCTGACATATATGTTCAAATCGATACTTATCTATCTCCCGAAAGCAGAGTATTATATCTCGGTTGCACTCCGGTTAGCTGGAGGTGATACCGGCAGGGCGCCATGCGCCATCAGCTCGCATATGTACTTGCCCTTTAGGGGGAACTGAGATATGACGATCTTCAAGTTCTGCGGCGGTCTTCGCCGCGTTTTCTGACAAGTGAATCTGGCATGCGGACGGAAGCCCGCGCTACGGGCATGCGGGCCGGTGGCGCGAGCTTCCAGCCCGCTGGGAGCCGCGCTGATAGATGCGGGCGAGACGCCCGCGGTCCCGGTAGCGCGGCCCTATCGGGTAGCCAGGTGCGCGCCGGGAGATGCGCCCACGCGCAAACCTTGGTGCGCGCCCCTTCGCCCGCTTGCGGGAGAAGGTGCCGAGACCGCTCCTCACCGCGCCGAGGCGAGCGTTCCGCTGCCGTGGTCGAGGCGGATGAGGGGCGTTGATGCCGAGCGGCACCCTCCCTCATCCGCCCTCCTTAGCCCCGGTTCCGAGCAGCCCTCGGCTAGCACAAGCTCTCGAAGCCGGGGCTTCGGAGGGCACCTTCTCCCGCGAAGAGCGGGCGAAGGGGCGCGCACGATCGCCTCTCTGTCCCCCATTCGTCATCGCCGCCGCGAGCGGCCTCAATGGAGGCGGGCGAGACGCAAGCGGTCCCGGTAGCGCAGCACTATTGCCTGTGAACCGGGACATGAAGGCCTGAGGCCCAAATGTTGAGGAAAATCGACCGGAAAACCCGATGAGCGGCCGCAGATCCGATGTTTTATCGTTTTCGTCCAGCGCCTTACGACCCTACGCCAGGTGCCGGCCCCGCAAAATCGCGAATCTCGTTTGCAAAACTCAACATTCCTCAACATTCCGGGCCGCTCCGGGGCCGGCCGATTGCTGCAACGTTGAGGCGTTCGGCACATCATCCCCGACCGCCCCACCTTGCCCTCAGGCGAAGGCGATGCGGATCATGTTCGTGGCGCCGGGCGTGCCGAACGGCAGGCCGGCGATGATGATGACGCGCTCGCCGGCCCTGGCGAAGCCTTCCCGGCGGGCGATCTCGACGGCACGGTTGACCATGTCGTCGACATCCTGGGCGTCGTCCGTCACGACCGCATGCGTGCCCCAGCCGAGCGAAAGCCGGCGCGCGGTCCGGACATTCGGCGTCAGCACCAGGATGGGAAGCTCGGGCCGCTCGCGCGCGATGCGCAGCGCGGTCGCTCCCGATTCGCTCCAGGCGATGATGGCCCGCACCCCGACCGCCTCGGTGATCGAGCGGGCGGCGGCGGCGATGGCGTCCGCGCCCGTCGCCTCCGGCAAGGAGCGTTGGGCCGAGATGATGACGGCGTGGTTCGGGTCGCCCTCGACCTCCTCGGCGATGCGGTTCATCATCGCGACCGCCTCTGCCGGGTATTTACCGGCGGCGCTCTCCGCCGAGAGCATCACGGCATCGGCGCCCTCGAAGACGGCGGTCGCCACATCCGACACCTCGGCGCGCGTCGGAACGGGGCTCGAGATCATCGATTCGAGCATCTGCGTCGCCACGACCACCGGCTTGCCGGTGCGTCGCGTCAAGCGCGTGATGCGCTTTTGAATGCCCGGCACTTTTTCAAGCGGCATCTCGACGCCGAGATCACCTCGGGCCACCATGACGGCGTCGGCGACCTCCATGATCTCCTCGAACCTCGCGACCGCTTGCGGCTTCTCGATCTTGGCGAGCACGGCGCAGTGCCCGCGCGCGAGCTTCTTGACCTCGGCCACGTCCTCGGGCCGCTGCACGAAGGAGACCGCGATCCAGTCGACGCCGGCATCGATCGCGGCCTCGGCGTCGCCGCGATCCTTATCCGTCATCGCGGTAATGGGGATGATCGTATCGGGCACGCTCACGCCCTTGCGGTCCGCGAGCCTGCCGCCGGTCATGACCTCGGTCACCGCCCTCGCCGGCTCCGTCTCCAGGATGCGCAAGGCGAGCGTGCCGTCGTCGAGCAGCACGATGTGGCCCGGCTCGAGCGAATTCAAGATTTCCGGATGCGGCAGATGCACGCGCGTCGCATCGCCTTGAGCGGGATCGGCATCGAGCGTGAAGCGCTCGCCCACCCTCAGCTGCACCGCGCCATCCGCGAACGTGCCGATCCGCAATTTCGGGCCTTGGAGGTCGGCGAGGATGCCGATCGGCCGCCCGAACCGCGCCTCGAGCGCGCGGATCGCCGCGACGCGCTCGCGCATCCCGTCGCGCGATGCATGGCTCATATTGATGCGGAAGATGTCGACGCCGGCTCGGAACAGCTCGGCCATGACGGCCGGACTGTCCGAGGCAGGGCCTAGCGTCGCGACGATCTTGACCCGGCGCAGCCGCCTCACTTCGAGACCGATCCTTGTTGCGGCGTCTTCTGGTCGGTGAGCTGCACGCGCCAGTCCTTCTGCTCGCCGGTGTCGACCTCGAAGAAGCCGGTGCGGTCATAGCCGCGCGACAGGCAATTCTCCACCCCGCGGATGGTGAATTCCTTGTCGCCCGTGCACATGAAGGAGGATCCGGCCCATTCGCCGCCGCGATCGTAATCGACGCCGTAGACGTAATAGAACCGGGCCGCGAGACGCCCGGAGAGCAGCTTTTCGCATTGGTTGGGCTTGAGGTTCCACCAGCCCTCGGTGACCCAACCTTGGGCGTCGCGATATCCGAGCGCCACGCCGACCCGGCTCGTCGTCGAGTTGCAAACGCTCATATCGGCCCGCGCCGGCGCGTTCATGGCTAAGCAAAGGAGGAGCGCCAAAATGCTCGACCTCAGGACCAATGGTCGTCTCCAGCGAATTGGCGCGCGACGAAAATCGCGAGCGGCGCGGGGCTTACGCCTTGTCGGCGGACCGTCGACAGTCGCACATCAAAGCCAGCCCAGTTCGACCCCATCATGACAGTCGAGCATGACCAAATGACTAATCGGGGCGTTAGCGCGGCGCCAGCACCATGGTCATCTGGCGCCCCTCCATCGAAGGCTCGCTCTCGACCTTGGCCATTTCGGCCGTGTCGGCCTTGACCCGCTGCAGGACCTTGGCGCCGAGCTCGACATGGGCCATCTCGCGGCCCCGGAAGCGCAAGGTCACCTTGACCTTGTCGCCCTCCTCGAAGAAGCGCCGGACCGATTTCATCTTCACATCGTAGTCGTGATCGTCGATGCCCGGGCGGAGCTTGATCTCCTTGATCTCGATCACCTTCTGGCGCTTGCGCGCCTCATTGGCCTTCTTCTGTTCCAGGAACCGGAAGCGGCCATAGTCGAGAATCTTGCAGACCGGGGGCGTGGAGTTGGGGGCGATCTCGACGAGATCGAGCCCGGCATCTTCGGCGATCTTGAGGGCATCGAAGAAGGGCATCACCCCTCTGTTCGAACCGCTGTCATCGATCAGTTGAACGTCGCGTACACCTCGAATGTCGCGGTTGGCCCGGGGCCCATCCTTCTGGGGCGCGGGCATGGGACGGAAGGGGCGGCGAATGGCTGGCATCTCCTCTAATGGACGGTAATCGCTCATTTCATCGCAATCGGACGGGAAGTCAACGGGTGGCCGTGGTCTCGCCGATCAACCTTTCGTAGACGCCGAGCGTCGCCTCGACCATGCCGCGCAGCGAGAAATGCGCCTCCACATGGGCGCGCGCGCGCCCTTGCATGGCGGTGCGCTGACTGGCGCGCAGCGACAAGGCGGCGGCGATGCCGTCGGCGAGCGCCCCGGCGTCCGATGGCGGCACCCGCCAGCCGGTGCGCTCGCCGGGCGGCACGTCGGGCGGCGCCAGCACCGTCTCGGGCACGGCGCCGAGATCGGTCACGATCACGGGCGTGCCCATGGCCTGCGCCTCCACGGCGGAGCGTCCGAAGGCCTCGGGCTCGGTCGATGCCACGGCGACCGCGGCCGCCGCGAGGAAGGCCGCCGGCATGTCGGCGCAATGCCCGACCCGCCTCACCGCCTCGCCCAACTGCTGTTCCGCGATCAGCCGGTCGAGCTCGCGGACGTAGTTGTCCCGCCCTTGCGCGTCGCCTGCCATCACGAAGGATACGTCCCGCAAGCCGCCCGCGAGAAGGCGCCGCGCCGCCTCGATGAACGGCTTTTGCCCCTTCCAGCCCGTCAACCGCGCCGCGATCAACACGATGCGCCGGCTCGGCGCGATGCCCCAGGCGGCACGCAGCCTCTCCACCCGCTCCGGCGCCACCGAGGAGGGCGAGAAGACGGAAAGATCCGTGCCGCGATGGATCACCTCGACCCGCTCATGCGCGGAAGGGTAGAGCCGCGCGATCAGATCGGCCGTGTAACGCGAGTTGGCGATCACCACGTCGCCGCGGCACATGACGGAGTTGTAGAGGAGCTTCGGCGCGGCGCGGCCCGCATAGATGCCGTGGTAAGTGGTGACGAACGGGATTTTCAACGCGCGGGCGGCCGCCAGCGCGCTCCAGGCCGGCGCGCGCGAGCGCGCATGAACGAGCGCGACACCCTCCTCGCGGCACAGGCGCTTCAGCCGGCCGATATTGGTCGCAAGCCGCAAGGGGTTCTTGGTTGCGGCCGGAAAGTGCAGCCATTCGCCGCCCTTCGCCTGCAATTCAGCGACCAGCCGGCCGCCTTCGCTGGCGACGATCGCTCGCGCGCCCGCTTCGGCGAGACCGGCGGCGACATCGATGGCGGTGCGCTCGGCTCCGCCGGCGTCGAGCGAGGGGATGACCTGAAGGATGGTGCGGCCCTTGAGCGCCTCGCGGCCGGAAGCGGGAAAAAGCCCGGTGGAGCGGTTCATCCCTCTCAAATGCCACGAAGATGTTAGCGAAAAAAGAAATCGATGACGTTTCGATGGCGGCGCGCACCGCATCCCTACCTTTCGGCGGCGCCAGGCAATCCCATCAGGCGTATGAAGGGGACGGATCGAGCCGGCCTTCGAGAGCTGTTTTATCGATAATCAACCGATATTCCAACATCCGAACCGCGAAGTGATAAAGGCCGATCAAGGGAGTTCTCCCGGATGCCCTTGCTTCCTGCCTGCGACGTTATTGACAATCACCTGAATCTGCCTAGCGTTCGCGCCATCGCGCGGGGCTTCGCGAGCCCTTCATGCGATGCCCATGAGGACTAAAGGCGAGGCCGGGCCTCCCCTGCCCGGGCGGAATGGATTGCGGCCGAAAGAGGATCCGACGACAATGCCCAGCCGGAATAGCGTGGCGATCCGAGTGCATGCCGACCGCCCGACGGGCGCCTACCAGCCGATCTGGAATTGGTTCGGCTATGACGAGCCGAACTACACCTACACCAAGCATGGCAAGAAGCTGCTCGGCGAGCTCGCCGCGCTCAGTCCCGAACCCGTGCGGGTGCGCGCTCATAATCTCCTGACCAGCGGGGATGGTACGCCGGCGCTCAAATGGGGCTCGACCAACGCCTACACCGAGGACCGCTTCGGCAACCCCGTCTATGATTGGGCCATCATGGATCGGATCTTCGACGCCTATGTCGAGGCCGGGACGATGCCGTTCATCCAGGTCGGCTTCACGCCCCAGGCCCTTTCCGATCATCAAGGCCCTTACCGGCACCATTTCTCCCCAGCCGATCAGACCTCGACGATCACCACCGGCTGGGCCGCTCCCCCGAAGGACCTCGCGAAATGGGGCGGTCTGGTGGAGGCATGGGCAAGCCATCTCGCCGACCGCTATGGATATGAGCGCGTGGCGAGCTGGCCGTGGGAGGTGTGGAACGAGCCGGACGGCCATTACTGGACCGGGACCATCGCGCAATTCTGCGCGATGTACGACGTGACCGCCGCCGCCATCAAGCGCGTGCTGCCGAAGGCACGCGTCGGCGGGCCGCATACTTGCGGCGCTTTCGAGAATGAAAGAGCCGCGAATTTCCTGCGCGAATTCCTGCGGCACTGCGTCAGCGGGACAAATGCCGCCACCGGCAAGGTCGGCAGTCCGCTCGATTTCGTAGCCTTCCACGCCAAGGGCGCTCCGGTGCTGCATCAGAACCATGTGCGGATGGGCGTTCGGAGGCATCTTTGCAACATCGACGCGAATATCGCCATCATGAAGGAGTTTCCCGAGCTCCGCGGGCTCACCGCGATTCTCGGTGAATCCGACCCCGAGGGCTGCGCCGCCTGCTCGGCGCGCTACACGCCGCGCAACGGCTACCGGAACGGACCGCTCTATGGTGCCTATGTGGTCGAGACGATCATGCGCACCTACGAATTGTCGCGGCGGACCGGCATCGCGATCGAAGGGGCGGTCACCTGGGCCTTCCTGTTCGAGGACCAACCTTATTTCGACGGCTTCAGGGATTTGGCCACCAACGGCATCGACAAGGCCGTGCTCAACGCCTTCAGAATGCTCGGCATGCTCGGCGGCAATTGGGTCGAGGCTAAGAGCAGCCACGCGCTCGCGATCGGACAGATCATGGAAGAGGGCGTGCGCGGCCCGCCCGACGTGAACGCCGTGGCGACGCGCGACGAGAAGGGCGTGAGCATTCTGCTGTGGCACTATCACGATGACGACGAGCAAGGCGACGCCGCCCAAATCGCTCTCGCGATGGATGGTTGGCGGCGCGCATCGGCATCGCTTCGGCATTATCGGATGGATGGGGAACACTCCAACGCCTTCGCCGCGTGGAAAGCGATGGGCTCGCCTGACGTCATCGAAGGCGAGGACTATAAGCGCCTCGAGGCTGCGGGTCGGTTGGCGCGGCTCGATGCACCCGCATCCGTCGCCGCGACAGGCGGCACCGTCGAGTTTCGCACCTCGCTGCCGCGCCAGGGCGTATCCCTGCTCAGATTCGAGTGGTGAGCGCCGCAAGGATGCGGGAGAGCTCGGCGCGCGATCAACCCCGGCCCTCGCCTATCCATTGCGGATCGCCCATCCGGTCGAGATAACGCTGCTTGCTCGACTGCAAATGATCGACGCAAAGCTGCGCGAGGACCCAGTTGTCTTGCCCCTTGAGCATCTCGATCATCAGGCGGTGATGCTCATGGGAAATTCGCTGCAGCTCCATATCCGCCATCGAGTTGGCGCGCACCGGCAGGCTCAGCCGCATGTATAGCTCGATGGTCTGCACGAGATATCCGTTGCCGCAGGCGCCGTACAGGCTCAAGTGGAAGCGGTCATTCGTCTCGTGCACGCCGCGCAAATATCCCTCTTCGATATATTGCCCGTGCTGCTCGTGCATGGCCGTCAGCTTCGCGATCAACGCGTCCGATACCGGCAAGGGGATCCACAGCGCCGCTTGGCGCTGAACGAGCTCGCGCACATCGTAGATCTCCCGGACTTCCCTTGGCGTGAGCGAGCGAACGGTCGCACCCTTGTTGCGCTCGCGGATGACGATGCCGAGGGTCTCGAGCTGGAGGAGGGACTGCCGCACGAAATGGCGGGTGACCGGAAACCTCGCGAGCAGCGCATCCTCGGTCAAGCGCGTGCCCGGCGCCAGGCGGCCGAAGATGATGTCTTCCTCGAGCGCCTTGACGAGGTCGAGACCATCATGTGCGGTATCGTCGGCGGTCGCCGTCTCACTTGCAGATTCCACGAACGCCCTCCCGTGAGCCTCGATGGTCGCAGGCGGCGGCGATCAGCGCGGGCCTCAGCGCTTGTCCTCGATCACCTTGCCGTCATTGGGCAACGCGCCCGGCGCCGCCAATCGCACCTCGCCCCTGATCCGCGTGACTGCCGCGAGCGAGGCGGCCAGCGCTTCGGCAAGGCCGCCATCGGCCGTGGAACCGGCCTCCGCGAGAAGCGTCATCGCATCCTGATCCCCGGCGCGCGTCACCACGAGCCGCAGGCGGCCGATAGCCGGGTGCCGGCGCGCGATCTCGGCGATCTGCTCCGGGCGCACGAACATGCCTTTCACCTTGGCGGCCTGGTCGGCGCGGCCCATCCAGCCCTTGATCCTCGTATTGGTCCGCCCGCAGGACGAAGGGCCGGCAAGCACGGCCGTCAGATCGCCCAGCGCCAAGCGGATCAGGGGGTGGCGTTCATCGAGGACCGTGACGACCGCCTCGCCCACCTCGCCATCGGCCAGGGGATCGCCGGTCCCTGGGCCCACCACCTCGAGGATGACGTCCTCGTTGACGACCATGCCGCCGCGCGCCGAGGTCTCATAGGCGATCACGCCGAGATCGGCGGTCGCATAGGCCTGGTAGGCATCGATGCCGCGCGCCTTGATCTCGGCTTGCAGCGAAGGCGGAAAGGCCGCGCCCGAAAGGACCGCCTTCTTGATGGACGACGCGTCACTGCCGGATTGCTGGGCCGCATCGAGCACGATCTTGAGGAAATCCGGCGTGCCGGTATAGGCCACGGGCCGATAGGCCAGGATCAACTCGAGCTGGGCCTGCGTATTGCCGGGCCCCGCGGGAATGACAGCGCAGCCGAGCGCGCGGGCTCCCGAATCGAGGATGAAGCCGCCGGGCGTCAGATGATAGCTGAAGGTGTTGAGGACGATATCTCCCCGGCGGAAGCCAGCCGCGTGGAGCGCCCGCGCCGCCCGCCACGGATCTGCCCCCTCGCCTTCTCCCTCGAAGATCGGACCAGGCGAGGTGAAGAGCCGTGCGAAGCCGCCTGGCGCCTTTGTGGCGAAGCCGCCGAAGGGCGCATCCGCCATCTGCAGGCCCGGGAGATCGGATTTGCGCAGCAACCTCAGCTTGGCGAGCGAGGAACGATCGCGGAACCCCACCGGATCGATCTCGCCGAGATGGGCGCGCCAGCCCGGAGCCTTCAAGGCGGCCGCGAGGACGCGCGGCAATGTCCTCGCCAGCGCCTCGGCGCGGGCCTCGGGCGGGCGGGTTTCGTCGTCGTCCAGGAACTGGGCCATGAGGCTCGCGGCGCCTCCGTCGAAAAAATTGATCTAGCTCGATAATCCTCCGACCAATGTGGGGAAATCGAGCGGCCGGAAACCGTAATGGGCGAGCCAGCGCACATCGCCGTCGACGAATGTCCGCAGGTCGTCCATGCCGTATTTCAGCATGGCAATGCGCTCGATGCCCATGCCCCAGGCGAAGCCCTGGAACTCGTCGGGATCGAGCCCGCAATTCCTCAGCACATTGGGATGGACCATGCCGCAGCCGAGGATTTCGAGCCAGTCATCTCCTTCCCCGAAGCGGACTTCGCCGCCCTTGCGCGAGCACTGGATGTCGACCTCCGCGGAGGGCTCGGTGAACGGGAAGAAGGAGGGGCGCAGCCTGATCTTGACGTCCGGCAACTCGAAGAAGGCCTTGCAGAATTCCTCGAGGATCCACTTCAGATGGCCGAGATGAGCGCTCCTGTCGATGACCAGCCCTTCGACCTGATGAAACATCGGCAGATGTGTCTGGTCCGGCGGATCGCTGCGATAGGTCCGGCCCGGACAGATGATGCGGATCGGGGGCTTTTGCTTCAGCATGGTGCGAATCTGCACGGGCGAGGTATGGGTGCGCAGCACCTTGCGCTCGCCTTTGGCGTCCGCCGGAAAGAAGAAGGTATCCTGCATCTCCCGCGCCGGATGACCCGGTGGGAAGTTCAGGGCCGTGAAATTCAGCCAGTCCGTCTCGATATCGGGGCCTTCGGCGACCGAAAAGCCCATATCGGCGAACACGGCCGTCAATTCGTCGACCACCTGGCTGATCGGATGCACGCGGCCGCGCCCGACCGGGCTTTCGCGCAAGGGCAGCGTGAGGTCCAGGCGCTCGGCGGCGAGCCGCGCCTCGAGCGCGGCGCCCGCAAGCGCCTTCCGGCGCTCGTTCATCGCTATCTGGGCACGATCCCGCAAGCTGTTGATCAACGGCCCTTTTTCCCGCCGCTCCTCGGGCGTCATGGAACCCAGCGTCTTCAGCAGTTCGGAGATCGAGCCCTTCCTGCCGAGCGCCGCGACGCGCAGTTGCTCGAGGGCGGTCTCGTCCGGCGCCGCGGCGATGAGGCTAAGGAGATCGCGTTCAAGTGCGGCGAAATCGGACATCCTGGCTTTCCCTCGACGATGCGGCCGCGCTTGTGCCACCATCGCTGGAGGCTGTCGAGGCGCAATTGCCGGACGCCATCGCCTGGCCAATCCGCGGGCGGCCGGATCAGGCGATCTCGGGATAGCCTCTTTCGCGCGCCTCGTTCTCCCAGGCGAGGGTGAGGCCATAGCTTGCGGCCTCGGCAGGGGCGAAGCTCTTGAGCTCGAGCCTCGTCAGGATCGGCCGCGCCTGCGGGTCGATGGCGGCGCCGATCAGCGCGTCGGTGAGACGGGCGGTGGCGGCCGGATCGAGCCCTTGGCTCGCGGCCAAGGGCGGCATCGGCGCAAGGGCGCCGCGGTCGATGACGCGCAGGCCCAAGGCGAGGTCCGGATCATGGCGGCGCAACAGCGCATGCGCATAGGCGTCGAGCGGGGCCACCTCGGCGCGATCTTCGAGGACGGCGAGCGCCGCGCCGCGCGGCGTCAGCACCGGACCCACGACCTCGCGGTAGAGGCGGCGGCGCCCGGCGTCGACGAAGCCCGAGAGATGGTGGCGCACCGCGTTGTAGCCCGAATGGGATTCCCTGGCCGTATAGGCGATGCGGTGGCCGAACGTATCCTCGAGCCGCGTGAACTCCGAGCCGAAGCGCACCACGAAATCGGTCCAGTAGACCGCCCGCCCTTGCGCATGCGGATCGTTCATGATCGGCGCGGCGAGCGGACGGACATCGGCCACGCCGCGCGCCAGCGGCCAGCCGCATATGAAGCAGCAGGCGAGATCGCGCCTCGCCCAGAGCTCGGCGAGCGGGGCGGGCGGGGCATGCTCGACGACCTCCAGCGGCACGGAGGCGGCGCCGGCGAGCCAGTGGAACAGGTCGCGCCAGGCCGCGCCGGCTGCGGGCGCCGGCGAATACATGCGGGCATTGGCGACACGCATGGAGGAGCGATAGCAGAGGGCGGGCGCAGCGGGAAGCAGCCTGCGGATCAGGGCGCGCTTTGCCGATCCCGCCGCAGGAACGCGATGAGAAGCTCGCTCACTTTCTCCGGTTGCTCCTGCTGCACCCAATGGCCGGCTCCATCGATCAGATGGCACCCGAGCATCTGCGTGCAGGCGCTCTCGCGCATGCGCTCGATGCTGCCGGGAACCTGGTATATTCCCCAATCGGCCTTTCCCGCGATGAAAATCGAGGGCACGTCGATGGTTCTGCCGGAAAACATCTCGAGCTCGGCCGTGTCGGTGCCCTGCGTCCTGCAGCGATACCATTGCAGGCCGCCCTGGAAACCGGTCCGCTGGAACTCTGCGCTGTAGACTTGCAACTCCGCCTCGGGCAGCCATTTGCACGCGGCGATCTGCGCGGCCGAAGGCATGTGCGGAGCCACGGTCTCGGCCATGCCCTTGTCGAGCTCCATGATGTAGTAGGTCGGCAGTTCGGCGAGCTCTTCCGCCGCCCAGGACCGCAGCGGAAAGGGTTTGTTCGCGGTCCAGTCCGCGCTCTTGTAATGGTAATAGGCGCGCAGGAAGGCATGCACGCCTTGCGGGCAATCGCGCATGTCGGCATTGGCCCGCCGCGTCGAGTAATACCATTGATAATGTTTGCGCGGGCGATCGAGCTTGGCCAGCGCCTCATGGATGCTGGCTGCGGGCGACGCGGTCCGGGCGCGGGCTTGCGAGGTTTCGCGCGCCGTATCGAAGGGCAGCTCGGGCGGCCCCGTGAAAGGCGCGCTCATGAGTGCGACCGAACGAAATATGTCGGGCCGCACGAGGGCGCACCAGGCAGCGACCGGCGAGCCGAAATCATGGCCTATGACCGCGGCCACGGAGCGGTGGCCGAGCGCCGCCACGAGCCCCAGCGCATCCCTGGCAATGGCGAGCAGGCCGAAGGAGCCGAGATCGCCGTCATAATCGGCGTCCCAGCCGCTGGTGCGCCCATATCCGCGCTGATCGGGCGCCACGACGTGGAAGCCGGCCGCCGCGAGGGGCAGCATGATCTTTCGCCAGGAATAGGCAAGCTCGGGGAAGCCGTGCAGGAGCAGGACACAGGGCCGGCCGCGAACCTCGAACCCGGCCTCGAGAATATGCATGCGCAGGCCGTCGATGTCGCCGACGAAGCGGGAGCGTATGCCCGGCGGCAGAACCGCGCTTTCCAGCGGTGGCATGACCATATGCGAGAGCATGATCCCGAAGAGTTGCAGGGCTTTTGGACAAGATCATGCTCAGGAGCGAAAAGATAGGACGCCGCGCCGATTCGATCGGACGCGATCCGTGCCTATGCGGCCTTGAGGGATCGGTTGACCTCTTCCAACAGCTCCCTGATCTGCCCGGTGGGTACTGGCGGGCTGAAGTAATAGCCTTGCATCTCCGTGCATCCTTCGGCACGCAACGCCTCGACTTGGCCCAGCGTTTCCACGCCTTCCGCCGTGGTGACCATGCCGAGGCTGCGGCCGAGGCCCGTGACGGCGCGCACGATGGCGAGGCTCTCGTCCTCGCCTGAAAGCCCGTGCACGAAGCTCTGGTCGATCTTGATCTTGTCGAAGGGGAACTTGCGCAAATAGCTCAAGGACGAATATCCGGTGCCGAAATCATCCATCGAGATCGAGACGCCGAGCGCCTTCAGATCGCGCAGGATCGCCAGTATGGCGTCCGTGTCGCGCAGCAACACGGTCTCGGTGATCTCGAGCTCGAGCCGGCGCGGAGAGAGGCCCGAGGCCGCAAGGGCGGAGGCGACGTTGAGCACGAGCGTGCCGGTCCTGAACTGAATGGGCGACAGGTTGACCGTGACCTTGATCCGGTCGGGCCAGGTGGCGGCCTCGAAGCAGGCCTTCCTCAGGACCCAGGCGCCCAAGGGAGCGATGAGGCCGATCTCCTCCGCGAGGGGAATGAAATCGGCGGGCGATACGAGGCCGCGCTCGGGGTGACGCCAACGCAAGAGCGCCTCGAACGCCACGACCTCTCGGACGGGGAGGCTGATCAATGGCTGATAGAAGAGCTCGAACTCCTCATTCGCCACCGCCTTGCGTAGATCGAGCTCGAGCACGCGCCTTGCCTGCATCTTCGCGTCCATCGCCGGCTCGAAGAACCGGTAGATGCTGCGCCCGTCGGACTTGGCGCGATAGAGCGCGAGATCGGCATTCTTGAGAAGCTGGTCGGCCGAAGTGCCGTCGCCTGGCGCGATTGCAATCCCCACGCTCGTGCCGACGACGACTTGGTGGTCGCCGATCATATAGGGAGCGCTCACGCTCTCGATGACCCGGCCTGCGAGCGAGGTTGCCGCGGTCGGCTGGCTGCCCCCGATCTCGATGATGGCGAACTCGTCGCCGCCCAGCCTCGCCACCATGTCGCTATCGCGCAGGCAGGCGCGAAGGCGCTCCGCCACCATCTTGAGCAATTCATCGCCGACCGGATGGCCGAGCGTATCGTTGACGGCCTTGAACTGATCGAGGTCGAGGCAGAGCACCGCGACGCTTCCGTCCCGCGGCACGCTGCCCAGCGCCTCATCCAGCTGGTCGCGGAACAGGACGCGGTTCGGCAGGTCGGTGAGCGCGTCATGGCGCGCCAGATGGTTGATGCGGGCCTCGGCCCTCGTCGCCTCGGTGATGTCCTGATGCGTGGTCACCCAGCCGCCGCCGACCATCGGCTCGTAATCGATCTGCAGGGTGCGGCCGTCCACCAGCGGCATCTTATAGCTCGTCGCCTCGTCCTTCCCGGCCCGCTCCTCCTGCCGGCGCCTTTTGAAGGAATCGATGTCTTGCGGCGCCTGGCCCGTCTCGAGCCGGTAGGCCGTAAGCTCATCGAGCGTCGTGCCCGGCTCGGTCAGTCGGGATGGCAAACGATACATCTCGGCATAACGGCGATTGCAGACGATGAGCCGCCGATCGGCGTCGAACAGGCTCAGCCCGTGCGGCATATTGTTCAAGGCCGCGTCGAAGCGCCGGTTTTGCTCGGCGAGCGCGCCCTTGGCGCGTTCACGTTCGGTGATGTCCTCATGGGTGGCGACCCAGCCGTAATCGGGCATCGGCCGATGACGGATCTCGAAGATGAGCCCATTCTTCAGCTCGACGATGGTGTCGGACGGTTTGGCGGATACGACGATGTTGTTGCGCCATACATGGTATTCCTCGCGAGACATGTCGGGAAAGCTGCCGGCCTCGAACCGCAGATCGATGATCTCCTGCAGAGTGGTGCCGGGCCGAATCCGCTCGGCGTCGAGGCCGTACATCTCGACATAGCGGTTGTTGCACACGACCAGCCGTTGCGCCCCGTCGAAGAAGCACAGACCTTGCGACATGTTGTTGATCGCCATGTCGAACTGCAGGTTGCGCACGCGCAGCTTTTCTTCCTGCTCCTTGGCGAGCTCGTGCTGCTTCTTGAGCCTTGCGTCCAACTCCTCTTTTTCGGTGATGTCGTCATGGGTGGCCAAGCCGCCGCCATTCGGCATCGGGCAGACTGTATAGGCGACGATCCGGCCGTCGGCGAACTCGTGGATGGCGCTCGCTGGCGTCACGGGTCTGCTGATGCGCTCGCGTATATAGGCGTCGGGGTTCGAGGGAATCTTGAGCCCGAGATCCAGTCGACGCCTGATCAGCACGCTGGTCGAGGTTCCGGGCTTCACCTGCTCGGGCGCAAGACCGTATATTTCCATATAGCGCTTGTTGCAGAAGACGACCTCTCGCTTGGCGTCGAAGAGGATGAGGCCTTTCGAGAGGTTGTTGAAAGCTTCCTCGAAGAGGGCGTTGCGGGCGTGCAACTCCTCTTCGGTCGGCCCTGCGCGGTCGGGCTCCGCAGGCAGTTCCTCCTCGGCGTCCCGCCCTGTCGGCGCTGGGCGCAAATATGCCTTGGAAAAAACCAATGCGCCGGCGGCGACTACGAGCACGCCCGGCAGTACGAACCAGAGATCATGCGGGAATGCGCCGAGAACGCCGTACACACCGAAATCCCTTGATGAGATTCAGTCAGCGCTATCAGGTTTTTCTCAATACAGGATTAAGATTGGTCGCCGAAATAGGCGCAGGTTCGCGGCGTGAGACGCTCCGGTCGTGCCGCGAACCAGCGCTCCCCGATCGGCTAGCTCGGGATCGGGGCGGAGGCCGTTTCTTCCGGAAAAGCCTTGTCACGCGGCTCCACCGCGCCGAGCGCGCCGAAGGTCCGCTCGCGACACCGGAAATCGGCGATCGCGGCGGCGAGGTCCTCCGCGTCGAAATCGGGCCACATCTTGTCGAGGAAACAGAGCTCCGCATAAGCGCACTCCCAGAGAAGGAAGTCCGACAATCGCTTCTCGCCTCCCGAGCGAATGAGGAGGTCGACATCCTTGCCGCTGTCATCAGCCTGCCGGGCGAGGAGGCGGTCCAGGAGGTCGCCGAATGAGACGTCGCGGGACACGACGTCGCGGCTGAAAGGGAACTCCGCGAGCCAGCTCGCGGCGGCCGCGCCGATGGCCTGGCGCGAGGAGTAGTCGACAGCGATCCGCAGATTGAGGCGTTGCCCGCGAGCCGAGGCCATCTCGGCTCGGGCGATCTCCTCGCTCAAGCCGCAAGGCAATCGGTCGCGACGGCCGATGACGGTGAGGCGCGTGCCGCTTTCGAGAAGGCGCGGCAGCTCGGTCCGCAGGAATTGCCGAAACAGCGACATCAGCGCGCTCACCTCCTCGGGCGGGCGCCGCCAATTCGCAGACGAGAAGGCAAACAAGGTGAGGGTGCGCACACCCTTCTCGGGCGCGGCCTCCACGACCCGCCGCACCGCCTCGAAGCCGGCGCGATGCCCCGCGGCACGCGGCAGGCCTCGGCGCGTTCCCCAGCGGCCATTGCCGTCCATGATGATGGCGACGTGCAGGCCTTGCTGATCGAGATTACTTTGCATTGTAAAGTCTCCGAGCAAAAAAATATGGTCTCACGCCGGTTTCAGCGCGCGCCAGCCGGCCGGAGCCTCACCCGCTCTGGCGGCGCACGCCGCATCGCGCACCACCTGCTCCAGCACCGCGAGATAGTCGACATAGCGCCGCCATCCGACCGGCGTGATCCGGCACAGGGTCTGCGGCCGATTGCCGTCGTAGCCCTTCTCGATGGCGACGAGGTCCGCCTCCTGCAGCACCTGCAAATGCCGGCTGAGATTGCCGTCGGTAAGCCCGCACATCCGCTTCAGCTCGCCGAAGACGAGCCCTTTCGGATGGGCGACGAGCGAGGTCAGCACTCCCAAGCGGGCCTTCTCGTGGATTACGCGGTCGAGCCCGGCATAGGCGAAGCGCCCTGTCTCTCCCATCTTGCGCTTAACCATCGGCATGATGCTCGGCGAAGCTGCGATGAAGGATGAGGGCGACGAGCATCTGCCCGACGCCGAACGGCGCCCCCATGGCCCAGGGCGAGAAAGTTGCGCCTTCGCCGGCAAGAGCGAGATTCGCGAGGCCGGCGAAGAGATACCAGATGGCCACCATGAATATCGGCCGCGGCAAGGAGCGGCAGGAGGCGAAGACCCCCAGGCTGAACATGACCTGCCAGAGGCCGGGCAGCATGGAGAGGTTTTGCGGCGCGCAGCGGAAGAGGACGAAGGTGACGAGCGCGCCTGCGATGCCGGCCGGCATGAACTCGCCGATCGCCGCCTGGATCATCTCATCGGCAAGACCGTGGTGAATACGGCGCGTGCGGGCGACCATCTCGACACCGATCAAGAGAGCCGAGGCCGCGGCGGCCGTGACCCACAGCGCGATATACGAGGAGACATCGCTCGCGGGATCGGGGAGCCACAGCGCCTGAAGAGAGGCGGCCAGCAGCGCCAGCACTCCGGTCCCCGCCATGGTCATCGGTCCATAGCCGCGGAACTCGCTGCCTCTCGCCATCTGGCCGCGGATGGCGCTGATATCGGCCAAGGCTCTGTCGAGGTCCGGCATTGGGGCGTCCGCAAGCTTTGCAACACAAAGCATACTGGATTGCAAACTGGAGTCAAGGGCGAATGAGTGGCGAATGGCGGGTGGCGAGTAAGGAGTGAGCGAGGCGGGCGGCGGGACGCCGCCTCCTGCACCCGACATCCGCTAGGCCAAACTGCCTTCCGCAAATGCAGGGCGACTTGACGGCGTTCCATATCTGTTCCAGAAAATCCCTGCCCCCCTCCCCGATCGCCTGACGGATCCAGCAAATGCCAAAGCCCAAACGCCTGCGCCCGGCCTACAAGGCCATGATCGTCGCGCCTCAACCCGAGGCCACGGAGGCCGGCCTCGCCGTGCTCGAGGCCGGCGGCAACGCGCTCGATGCGGTCCTCGCCTGCGCCTTCACGCAAGGGGTCGTCGACCCGATGATGTGCGGCGTCGGCGGCTTGGGCAGCCTGCATCTCTTCGATCCCGCATCGGGGAAGAACCTCGTCCTCGACGGGCTCTCCACCTGTCCCGCCGCCTGCCGGCCGGATATGTGGGTGGAACTGTTCGAGCGCGAATGCAGCGACGGCTACGGCTACGTGCTGCGGGGCGGCGTCAACGAATTGGGTCACGGCGCCGTGACGACGCCTGGCATCATGCGCGTCTTCGGCGAGGCGCATGCGGCCTTCGGCAAGCTCCCTTGGCCGGAGCTGTTCGGCCCCGCCATCTCCCATGCCGAGAGCGGCTGGGTGGTGCGCCCCCATGTCGCCACCATGTTCTCGCTCGACGAGACGGCCTATGGACGTTTGTCCATGCTGCGCAAGCTCGCGCTCTCGCCTGATGGGCGCGCCCTGTATCTGCGGCCGGACGGCACGCCGAAGCGCGTCGGCGACCTCGTGCGCAACCCCGATCTCGCCGCGACCTTGCGGGGCCTCGCCCGCGACGGGGCCGAGAGCTTCTACACAGGCGATATCGGACGGCGCATCGTCGAGGACATGCGCGCCCATGGCGGGCCGATGACGCTGGAGGACCTCGCGAACTTCAAGGTTCAGAGGCGCGCGCCGCTCAAGGTCGGCTATCGCGGCCGCGTGGTCGCCACGCCTCCGCCGCCGGGCGGCGGCATCATGGTCGCCGAGATGCTGCGCATCCTGGAGCGTTTCGAGCTTACCTCCCTCGATCATAACGGGCCCAAATATATCCGCGTCCTCGTCGAGGCCATGAAGATCGCCGGCCGCGACAAGGAGCGCCATATCGGGGATCCCGATTTCGTGCCTCCGCCGCTCGATCGGCTGTTGTCGGACGCCTATGCGCAGGAATGCGCGGCGCGCATCTCGCGGGGCGAGAAGACCAAGCTGTCGCGCCTCGCCTCGGACTGCAAGAACACCACCACCGTATCCTGCATCGACGGTAACGGCATGGTGGTGTCGCTGACGCATACCAATGGCGTGCCCTCGGGCGTCATGCCGCCGGGCACGGGCTTCGTGCTGAACGGGGCCATGAACTGGTACGATCCGCGGCCCGGCCGGGCCGGATCGATCGCGCCCGGCAAGCGCCGCTTCTCGTCGATGACGCCGACCATCGTCTTCGAGGGCGAAACGCCGGTGATGACGCTCGGCGCGCCGGGAGGCGCCTGGATCGGCGTCGCCATTCTCCAAGTCCTGCTCAACGTGCTCGATTGGGGGATGTCGATCGCGGAGGCGGTGGCGGCCCCGCGCTTCAGCGCGACCTCGGATGCCATCGATATCGGAAACCGCATTCCCAGAAAGACGCAAGCGGCGCTCGAAGCCATGGGCTATGAGGTCAGGCGATCGCCCTCGACCTTTCCTTTCGCCGCGCCGCACGGAATCACCTGCTGGGGCGGGGAATTGGAGGGTGGAGCGGATCCGCAGCGAGACGGCTACGCGGCCGGCCTTGCGCCGGCACCGCGCTGATGCGCTTCGGGCAGGCGAGCGTCGCGGCGTCCTGTTCGCCAAGGCCACTCGCCATTCGCCGGTCAAGCCGCCAATGCCTGCGTAAGATCGGCGATCAGGTCATCGGGATGCTCGATGCCGATGCTGAAGCGGATCGTGCCGTCATGGATGCCGGTGCGGGCGCGCAGATCGGCCGGGACGCCCGAATGCGTCGTGGTGCCCGGATGGCTCGCGAGCGACTCGGTGCCACCGAGGCTCACCGCGAGCTTGAACACCTTGAGCGCGTTGAGCACGCGGAAGGCGGCGTTCAGGCCACCGTCGACGTCGATGGAGAAGGTCGACCCGCCACCCTCGCATTGCGCGTCATAGACCATACGGGCTTCGCCCTCCGGCGGCAGCAGGCTCAAGGCGTGGACATGCTTGACGCGCGGGTGGTTGGCGAGGAAGACCGCCACGGTCTCGGCGTTGCGGCAGGCCGTCGTCATGCGCAGCGACAAGGTCTCGAGCGAACGGCCGAGCATCCAGCATGAATGCGGATCGAGCTGCGTGCCGATGGCTCCGCGCAACATCCTGACGGGCAAGATCTTGTCGCGCGCCCCGATCGCCGCGCCGGCGATCAGATCGGAATGGCCGCCGACATATTTCGTCAAGGAGTAGACCGAGATGTCGACGCCATGCGCCAGCGGATGCTGGAAAACCGGCCCGAGCAAGGTGTTGTCGCAGACGATGATCGGGCGGTGACGCTGCTTCAATTCGATCGCATCGGCCGCCGCCTTGACGAGCTTGAAGTCGACGAGGGTATTGGTGGGGTTGGACGGGGTCTCGATCATGATGACGCTGACCCGGCCGCGGCGAAGGGCGCGCTCGGCGGCCTCCTCGATCTCCGCCTTATCCGTACCGTCCACGAAGCCTTCGGCGAGCATGCCGTAATTCGCCAATGTCTTGGCGAGCAGCGTCTCGGTGCCGCCATAGAGCGGCTGGCTGTGCAGGATCGCGTCGCCCGGCCGCGCATAGGCGAGCAGGGTCGTGGCGATCGCCGCCATGCCGGAAGAGAAGACGAGGGCCGCCTCCCCGCCTTCGTAGATCGCGAGCCTGTCCTCGACGATCTCGCTGTTCGGATGGTTGAAGCGCGAATAGACGAGCCCTGCCCCGCCTTCGGCCGGCGCCTTCTTGCGTCCGGACACGTAGTCGAAGAAATCGCGCCCGTCCTCGGCCGTCTGGAAAACGAAGGTCGAGGTCAGGAAGATGGGCGGCTTGACCGAGCCTTCCGACAAGGCCGGATCGTAGCCGAAACCGAGCATCAAGGTCTGCGGATGGAGCAGGTGATTGCCGATCCTGTCGGAACGGCTGCGGTCCTTGGCCATGTCGGGGCTCCATCGTTGGGGAGCACAGCATAGCGCCCCACGAGCCGCAAACCCATCGCCGCCGGTCGTTTCGCGCCGGCCGAGCGCTCCGGGACGTAGCTTCGCATCAGTCGATGGGGGCGTCGAGATCGGCATGCCCTCCCCGCAAGAGCTTCGCGACCTAGAGCCTCTTCACCGACTTGACTTTCGTCGCGTATTGACAGATATTTCTGTTATGACAGAAACACCAGTCGTGAAAGAGAGACTACCCACCGCGGTCGAGCGCTTCATCCTGCATTGGGGCGATATGGGCAGCCAATGGGGCGTCAACCGCTCGGTCGGCCAGATTCACGCTCTGCTCTATCTGTCGGAGCGGCCACGCACTGCGGACGAGATCGCAGAGACGCTCGGGATGGCGCGATCGAACGTTTCCAATTCCATCAAGGAACTCCTGGCGTGGAACTTGATCCGGCGCGTGCCGATTATGGGCGATCGGCGCGATCATTTCGAAGCCGAGGCGGATATCTGGGAACTGGTCACGCGGATCGCCGCCGGCCGCAAGGAGCGCGAGATCGATCCGGCCTTGGCAGCTCTCAGAGCCTGCGTGGCGGATGCCGCCGGCGATACGACGATCCATCCCGTCGCCGGCAAGCGCCTGAAGGAGATGCTGGCCTTCACCGAGACGATGGACGCATGGTTCGCGCAGATGCTGAGCGTGCCAAAGCCCAAGCTCGCCGCCTTGATCCGTCTGGGAGACAAGATCATCAATATCCTTCCCTTGCGAAGAGCGAAGTAGAGGCGGCGCTTGTAGCCCTGGACGCGCACCATGAGCCCGCGAAGCGACCCACTCGAAGCCGATGCGATGCCTGATTTGCGGACGGACGCCGGCAGCTTTGTGCGCAACCCTTCTCGTGGCGAACCCCCGCTCGCTGAGCCGGCTCTTGGAGACCTGCGCTTTCGCGCCCTTCTGGCCGATGAGGATTGGGCTTCGCTGCCCCAACCGATCCGACGCCGTTTCTCCAAGCGCCTCGCCGATGGCAACACGGTCGTCTATGTCGGCGAAGTCATCGAGACCTTTATGAGCAAGGCGGGTTGGCTCTTGGCGAAGCTCGCTTGCCTTATCGGAGGTCCGCTGCCGACTTCGCGGGAGGCGGGCGTGCCGAGCGTCGTGACCGTGACGGAGGACAGGGCGACGGGCGGCCAGATTTGGACGAGGCTCTACGCACGAAGGAAAGGCTTTCCCCAAATCATCCAGTCATCGAAGCGCTTCGCCGGACCGACGGGCCTCGAGGAATATCTCGGTTACGGCATCGGCATGGCATTGACGGTCCATGTCGAGGATCGAGCTCTGCTGTTCCGGAGCGCAGGCTATTTCCTTCGCTTGGGCGGGCTGCGCCTCGTTCTGCCCAACTGGGCGAGCCCCGGCGCCCTCACGGTCACCCATGGCGAGATCGGCGACGGGCGCTTTCTGTTCAGGCTCGACCTCGCCCACCGGCGGCTCGGCACGCTCATGCGTCAATCGGCGGTGTTCCGAGAGGCGATTGCCCTCGACTTCATCCAGCCTTGGCGGGCGCCGTGATCGCGTCGATCTCCTTGAGATCCTCGGGCGTAAGCTTCAGATCGACCGCCTTGACGTTCTGCTCGATCTGCTCCGGTTTGGTGGCGCCGGCGATGACGCTTGCGACCACCGGCTTTGCCGCGAGCCATGAGAAGGCGAGATCCAGCATCGACCAGCCGCGCTTGGCGCAGAGATCCTGGAGGCCCTCGACGATCTTCCAGTTCGTCTCGGTCATGTAGCGGTCGGCGAGGCGCGGGGTGGTCGTCAGCCGCGCGCCCTCGGGCTTTGGCGCATTGCGCTTGTATTTGCCGGTGAGCAGGCCGCTGCCCAGCGGAAAATAGGGCAGGAGCGACAGGCCATAGGCCTGCATCGTCGGGATGAGGTCCTTCTCGATATCGCGCATGACGAGCGAATATTCATCCTGGCAGGAGATGAAGGCGTTGAGATGCTCGGTCTTCGCCGTCCACTGCGCCTCGACGACCCGCCATGAAGGCAGGTTGGAGCAACCGATATGGCGTACCTTGCCTTGGCGCACGAGGTCGTCGAGAGCCCGCAAGGTTTCCTCGATCGGGGTCGGCGGATCGTATTGGTGCAGCTGGTAATGATCGATCCAATCGGTCTTGAGGCGCTTGAGGCTGGCCTCGACGGCGTTCATGACGTAGCGGCGCGAGCCGCCCTTCATGCGCCCGACATCGTCCATCGGCATGCCGAATTTCGTGGCGAGCACGATATCCTTGCGCCGCTCGCCGAGAAGTTGGCCAAGAGCGGTCTCCGAGCCGCCGCGATCGCCGTAGGTGTCCGCGGTGTCGAACAGCGTGATGCCGCAATCGAGCGCCTTGTGCACGACCTTGCGCGCGGCCTCGAGATCGATGCGGGCGCCGAAATTATTGCAGCCGAGGCCGACCAGCGATACGCGCAGGCCGGATCTGCCGAGATTGCGTTCTTGCATGGATCAATTTCCTCGAGGATAGGCGCAAATACGGGCAAATCCGCTCATTTGAGATGCTCGGCGAAGAAGGGGAGCGTGCGCGAGAGCGCAAGGTCGGAGCTCGGCTTGTCATAGCTGCCGCGCTCGTCGCAGACGAAACCGTGATCGGCATCGTAGGTGTAGATCGGCATCGACGGAAAGGCCTTCTTGATCTTGCTCACATCGTCCATCGAGATGTGCTTATCCTTCTCGCCGAAATGCAGCATTACCGGCACCTTGGGCTTCTCGTTCAGCATGCCCGCGATGCCGCCGCCGTAATAGCCGACCGCCGCCTTGATGCCGGGAACGCGGCAGGCGGACGCATAGGCGAGCGTGCCGCCCCAGCAATAGCCGACCACGCCGACCGGCCCGGCGCCGGCGACCGCCTTCGCGGCCGCCTCGATATCGGCGAGCGTATCGTCGAGCCTGGTCTTGGAACGGATCTCGGCGCCCTTGGGAATATCGGTCGCCGAGTAGCCGAGCTGGATATCCGGGCCGATACGGTCGAAAAGGCCCGGCGCGATGGCGAGGTAGCCCTGCGCGGCGAAGCGGTCGGTGACGTTCCTGATGTGGTGGTTGACGCCGAAAATCTCTTGCAGCACCACCATGCCGCCCTTGGGCTTAGCCGCGGGCGCGGCCTTATAGGCGGTGATCGTCACCCCGTCCTTGGCGGTCAACTTGATGGTCTCGCCCATATCGTCCGTCCTGTCAGGTGTTTTTTCAGAAAATCGCGGTGGGGCTTGGCGCCGGTGGCCGCAGCGGCGGATCGGCAGGCCGAGCGGATGGAGACTAAACGAGGCGTCGCACGACGACAACGCCGAGATGGCCCCGGTCGCGCATTCGTGCTACGCGTTGCCGCGAGGTCGGAATAGAGGGCGGTTTATTCCTCGCGCGGCGTTCCAAACCATGCGCGGCCACGCATGCCGGCAAGCGCCATGACCGATATCGATCTCCTCGCCATCGTCACGCGGCCCGATTTCCCGAGTGGGCATGGCCCGATCGGCGATCATATGGGGCTCGCACGTTTTGCCGAGGCGCGGCCCGGCCTCATCGTCAGGACCATCGTGCTCAACAGCCGCGCGACGAGGCTCCACATCGAAGGCGATCGCGTCGCCGTCATACAGGCCGACGAGACGCCGATCACGCTCGATCGCGTCAAGCTCGCCCTCTACATGCCGGTCTGCCTCGAGGTCGAGGAGACGAATCTCGCCACGCCCGCCGCCGATGAGCGCCATCCACTATTCGCCGCGCAGCAATGGCGCCCCGTCACCGAATATCTGGAAGATGCCTTGTCGCGTCTCACCCGCTGCGTGAACGCGCCGCGCGCCACGCGGCTCGCCAATAACAAGCTCATCCAGCTCGAGGCGTTGCGCGGCGCCGGCTTCGCGCTGCCCGGGACCGCGATCTCGACCGGCTTTCCCGGCCGCGGCGCTCTCGCCTCCCATGCGCGTCTCGTGCGCAAGAACATCTCCGAAGGCGGCTGGAAGTCGCCGACCGAGTTCAGCCCGGCGAGGTTGGTTGGTGCGCACGAGCCGCTCGATCCGGCGCCCGCCATCTGGCAGGCGCCGATCGAGGCCGATCACGAATTCCGCTGCTATGTCATGGGCGAGGACGTGACCTTCGTGCGGCTCGAACGCGATGCCGCGATCACCGACGTACGCCTCACTCGATCCGGGCGGCCGCAGGCCTGGGTCGTCGATGTCGCAAGCCATTGGAGGGAGCGCATGCGCGCGGCCGCAAAGGCCCTCCAACTCGACTATGCGGTGATCGACGCCATGCCGGCCAAGGACGGGCTCGTCATCCTCGAGGTGAACGCCAACGGCGTCTGGTGGTTTCTGCCCGACACGGTCGCGAACGTGCTGGAGGTCCGCTTCCACGATTTCCTCGATCGCATGATCGCCGAAGGAGGCTCTCGGCGCTAGGCAGCCACCGCCCCGATGGCCATGGCGACCGCCGCCTGCGTCGGATCGACCACCGGCACGCCGAGCGCCTCCTCGAGCGGCCGGCGATGGCGCGCCATGCCGGCGCAGCCCATGATGATCGCGTCGGCGCCATCCTCGTCGCGCAACCTGCGGCCGATCTCGATCATGTGCTCGAGCGTCCCCTCCCCCGAAGCCGTCTCGGCGACGCTCATCTCGAGAGGATGCTCGCCGGCGAAGCGCTGCGACAGCCCCATCTGGCGCAGATAGCGCAGATGCCGGCGGATGGAGCGGGCGCTGATGGCGATCACGCCGAAGCGATCGCCCCGCGCCAGTGCCGTCAGCACGGCGCATTCGGCGATGCCGAAGACGGGGCGCTGCGACGCCTCGCGGCAGGACTGCAAGCCCGGATCGCTGTAGCAGGCGATGACGAAGGCCGAGGCGGCGTTGTCCTTCTCGACGAGCGAGCGCAGGGGCGCGACGACATCGTCGACATGGGCTTGCGTCTCGATGCCGAACGGCCCTTCGGCCAAGGTGGTGCAGGCGATCCGCGGCCCATCCTTGAAGTCGAGGCCACGCAGAGCGTCCTCGAGCCCGCGCGTCACCGCCTCGTTCGAGTTCGGGTTGATGACCGAGATGACGGCCGAGCTTGCTTTGCGCATCCTCGCCTCCAGATTTGCGACCCCGACGACCTGGCGCCGCCCGGCCCTTGCCGCCGCCCCGGCGCGACCTTACCAAGCCGCATGCGGCGCATGCCGCAAAGGAGGACCGCGATGAGCGAAGCTTATGACATCGTCATTCGAGGCGGAAGGGTCGCGACAACGAGCGATGTCTTCGAGGCCGATATCGCCATCACCGGCGAAAGCATCGCGGCGATCGGCAAAGGGATCGGCCCCGCCAAGCGCGACATCGACGCCAAGGGCAAGCTGGTGCTGCCGGGCGGCATCGACAGCCATTGCCATATCGAGCAGCTCTCGGCGAACGGCAAGCTCAATGCCGACACGTTCGAGAGCGCCACCACTTCGGCGGCCTTCGGGGGCACGACCACCGTCATCCCTTTCGCCGCGCAGCATCGCGGCATGAGGCTCAATGATGTGGTCGCCGACTATCACCAGCTCGCCGAGCGCGGCGCCGTCATCGATTATGCCTTCCACATGATCATCGCCAATCCGACCCGGGAGACGCTCGATGAGGATATCCCGGCGCTGATCGAGAAAGGGCACTCCTCGCTCAAGGTGTTCATGACCTATGAGCGCTTGAAGGTCGAGGATGAGGAGCTGCTCGACGTGCTCGCGGTGGCGCGCAGGAGCCGCGCCATGGTTTGCGTGCATGCCGAGAACCACGGGGTCATCTCCTGGATGGTCAAGCGCCTCATGGCGCGGGGTCACACCGCGCCGAAATTCCACGCGGCGAGCCATGCGCGCATCGCGGAATCGGAAGCCGTCAACCGCCTGATCGAGATGGCTTCGCTCATCGACCAGCCGATCATGGTCTTCCATGTATCGACGGCTGAAGGCGCGGCCGTCATCCGTGCGGCGCGCGGACGCGGGCTCAAGGTGTTTTCCGAGACCTGCCCGCAATATCTGTTCCTCACCGAGAGCGACCTCGACCGGCCGGGCGTCGAGGGCGCGAAATGGATGTGCAGCCCCCCGCTGCGCCTCGCCTCCGATCAGGAAGCGTTATGGCGCGCCATCGCGCTCTCCGATATCCAGACCGTTTCATCGGACCATGCGCCCTATCGCCTCGACGCCGGCGGCAAGCTCCCCTCGGGCGATGCCTCGACCTTCAAGGAGATCGCCAACGGCATGCCGGGGGTCGAGGCGCGGCTGCCGCTCCTCTTCGACGCCATGGTCTCCAAAGGGCGCCTCGGCTTGCGGAAGTTCGTCGAGATCACCGCGACCGCGCCGGCGCGGATCTACAATCTCGAGCGCAAGGGCTCGCTCGCCATCGGCGCCGACGCCGACATCGCCATTTGGGACCCGGATCGCGTCGTTACCTTGGAGGACGCCATGATGCATGACCAGGCGGGATATTCGCCCTATGCGGGGCGCAGGTTGCGCGGCTGGCCGGTGCAGGTGCTGTCGCGCGGACGGGTGGTCGTCGAAGGGGGAGCCTTGCGGGTGCGTCCGGGCTCCGGCCGGTTCCTGGCGCGCAGCGGCGGCCAGGCGGCCGAGCCCGCGAGCCGCGAAGGCGCCGGCGAGGAGCTACGGTCGCTGGTGCTTTGAGGCCCGAGCGGCGTGGGAAATCGCGGCGTAAGGCATGCGCCGGGTCCCGGTGATGCTATGATCGCGACGGCTTACGACGCGGCAGGCAACCCTGACCCAGTGAATGACCGATGTGTCTGGAATATCCGCCAACCATCTGCGGTTCGCTGATATACCTCGGTGCAATTCCAACGGAGCTCGTTCTCGTTGCCGCCCCAAGACACGAAATGGAAGGTCAGGATCGCAGCGTCCCCGACGGATTGAACCAATGGATTGATCAGCTCGAAGCGAGCGGCGCTCGCTTTGCCTCGTATGCTTTCGTAATAGGCATGAAGCGCCTCCCATCCATCCAGCCGACGCGATATGAACGGGTCGAAATATACGACGTCCGGAGCGGAGATTTCCAGAAAGCCGGAGGGGTCGCCGTCGCACCGGCGCACCAGTGCGGCTCGCTCGAGCGCAACGGATGCGAGTATCGTTCGCCTGGGAGGAGGGCCGAGCCATGCAAAGGGCAGCAATCCGGGCGGAGGCGCCGGCACATCGCGGGCAAGTGGCGACGCTGCTTCTCGTCGTTGGCACCCTCGCGGGTCTCGTGATGTCGATTGCGAATGCACAGGCGCAACGGCCCACTCCTTTGCCGCCTCCCTTGCCGTCGCCCTTACCGCCTCCCCTGCCGCCCGCTCGACCACCCGAAATGCGGGAGCCCCCTGCGGCCCCATCAGCGGCACCCGCGCCGCCGTCGCGTGGCGCAAGCCCGGGCGCCGCCGGGTCCGCAAGGGCCCCTGAGGATGCGGCCTCCTGCCTCGCCAAGCTCGGCGCCAGCAGCGTGAAGGCGGAGACGGTCCCCGCCCCGCCGGCATCGCTGCAAGATTGCGGCATTGCAGCGCCCGTGCGCCTCAGCTCCATCACGCTCGCCTCCGGCGCCTCGCTCGACCTCGTCGACCGGCCCATCCTCGATTGCGAGTTCGCCGGCGTCTTCGCCGACTACGCCAGGAACGCAATGGCTCCGCTCGCCCAATCGATGCTCGGCTCGCCCATCGCGGCGCTCGCCACGGGTCCCGGCTATGAATGTCGGGGGCGCAACCGGGTCGGAGGTGCGAAGACCAGCGCCCATGGCAAAGGGATCGCCATCGACCTCGCCCTCATCATGCTCGCCGATCGGCGGCGGATCGAGATCGTGGGGCAGAGCGAGGCCCGCGAGACCTTGTTCGTGCACACCATGCGCAAGGCCGCCTGCGGCTGGTTCACGACCGTGCTCGGCCCCGGCTCCGACGCGGCCCATGCGAACCACCTGCATTTCGATATCCTGCGGCACGGCGCAAGCGAGAATTACCGCATCTGCGAGTGACGAGATGGAGCTGGAAGGGCGGCGTGCTCTTCCTTCCTTCTCCCTCGCCCGCCGCGGGCGTGCCGCAAGGCAGCGCCGGGCATCCGCGTGCCGCCCGCCATCACACCTGAAGCCGAGCCGGAGGCAACGAGATGGTCGTCGGTATCATCGCCGTCATCTCCAAAAGAGAACTTACCGCGCCTCACATGGCATCCCCGGCCATTCGATCGCAAAGCACTCGAGTTTTCATTTGGCGGGGTGGTACGCCCGCCCCCCTGCGCGGTCGCTGGGGGCATAGATCGCGCCCGGCGAATATGCGGCTATCGAGTTACCGGCGGCTTAAGCTGCCGATGGGCCGCTCGCGGGCCTCGCCGAGGGTTCACAGCCAGCGCTCGATCAACACAGCCAAAACGCCGATCGTAGTGAAGGCCAGCGCGACAACGAATCTGCGCCAGTCCGGCCGGCCGACACGAGGACGATCATAGAGCGACATCGCTTGACCTCCCTGCGGTTTCGACGATCCAGGAAACGCGTCGATCTGCGCGTTGGTTCCTTTCCGTGTGCTCAGCCTCGCGGCGAAGGCGGGCAGCGGCCTTGAGCGGGGCTTCGGCTAGAGGTGTAGCGGTGGACGCCGACGGACGCCGACGGACGCCGGACGAATATGCGGCTATCGGATTGCCGGCGACTTAAGCTGCCGATGGGCGCGCATGTGCTTGTCGAAGAGCCTGATTTTGTCATCGTAGGTAATCCTTGCCTCGCGTTTGCACCCCGCGCATTTGAACCGCCCGACCGACCTGAACCAACTTCCCTTCTTGGTCAGCGCTCGGCCGCAGTGTGGACATCCAAAAGTGAAAAGCACATCGTCTAACTTGGAGGAGAGTCTTATCATCGCCCCAATTCTCTCGGCAGGCTGCCGTGGCCCCAATACCGCTCGCGCTCCTCGGGGTAGACGCGGGGCTGAGGTGTCCCCGGATACCAAGAAACGCCAGAATGGCGTCGCTAGTTCCCGGCGCGGTATGTGTCGGCCAGAGGGGGGGGCGGTAGCGGCGGGGCCGCGACGGCGCCTACGGGCTTCCTGGCGGCCCTGGCGTGCGCGGCGCCACCGCTGACAATGGTAGTAGTGCTCAATCGTCACGGAACGGGATTCGGCAGTGTGCTAATTGGCGGCTAACCGCGGCCGATTTGCCCCCCAGTTCGGCAGCGGCCAGGACCCCGCCCCAGATTAGCCTCTCCGGCGGGGTCCGCCGACCGCCTCGACGCAAAGAAAAGCCCCGAAGGGGCGCGGCTGAGTTGACTGGAGCGCCGATGGGTGCCCGCATCCGACCTCAGGGCCTGTTCAACATGCCGCGAACCGCGGTCCCCTCCGGGCCGAACATGGTGAGACGCTGCTGGAACGAATGGTCTTTGCAGGCGTTTCCTCGACACGCCCCACCTTTCACTAAAGGCACATTGCGGAAAGGCGGTGTGGCGGCCCACACGTCTGGGCGCTTCGGATCGCTGCTTCGGGCAGATGTCCTGGGAGAACAGCCATGGCTTTCATGCTCCTTGTCATTCTCGTCGCGCCGCTCCCCTTGATGCTCCTCATGACGGGGAGGGGGTTATTGTCCCGTGGCCAGGCCCCGGTCACCCGCAAGGCGGCGGTTCGGCTTCCTCGAAGCCGCATGTAAGGTATCCCGGTGCGGCGCGACCCGCGCGCTAATCGACCAACAGCGGCGTCATCGTGGATGGGAAGCCGGCACACGAAGGCGGTTCGGCATAGCGGGGCCGGCGAAGGTGCGCAATCTCGCCTTTGCCGAATGGCCTACCTCTAGTGGCGCCGCCGAGGACGTGGTTGATGCGATGGAGGCCAATTTATTAAATCCTCGAAGGCATCGACGCTTTTTCATGGTGATGTTCAAGGATCGCAGACACCGACAGGTGTTCCCCGACGCGAAAGTTGGGGGCTGTTGAGCAGGTATTCGTGGTCGACTGTGGACGGGTATGTCAAGTGTAACATTGCCCACTCATCTTCGCTAGAACGGAGAACGAACGTCGTCAACCCGCCTGCCTGTGGCGCGTATGTTCAGTGGCTGGGCGCCCCTAGCGGAAAATGCCCAGGCGTTGCATGAGGTCAGGGCACATCCGCGCCAAGCGGGCATGAGGCGCGCTCGATGATCGGGAGGACATGACCATGGATGCTGCCGCTCTGCGGGCGATGCAAGCGCCCCTCAAGGACAGCTACAGGCAAGACGCCGCCGCGGCGCTGATCACGCTGCGGGCGCAAGGCGAGATCGACGACGCCGAGATCGCCTGCAAGGTCGAGACCGGGCGTGCGCTCGCGGTCGCCGGGCTGCATCCGGCGACCGGCGGCTCCGGGGCCGAATTGTGCTCCGGCGACATGCTGCTCGAAGCGCTCGTCGCCTGCGCCGGCGTGACGCTGAAGGCCGTCGCGACGGCGCTCGAGATCCCGCTGAAGCGAGGCGTCGTGAAGGCCGAGGGCGATCTCGACTTTCGCGGCACGCTCGGCGTGGCCAGGGATGCGCCGGTCGGCTTCCGCGCCATCCGCCTCGCCTTCGAGATCGACAGCGACGCCCCGAGGGACAAGATCGACACGCTGCTCAAGCTGACCGAGCGCTATTGCGTGGTGTTCCAAACGCTGAACGCGAAGCCCGAGTTGTCGGTGACATGCACGCCGTCCGTCAGCATGCGCCCCTGACGGACATCATGGTGCCCTGGCGCCACGCGCCATCGAGGTGAGATAGGTCATCGCCGCCTGGACGCCGCCGGCCCGATGCGGCGCCTGCGCGAGGCCAAGCGCCATCTCGACCCCGCCGAGCGCCCCGATGATGGTGAGGTCGTTGGTGTCGCCCAGATGGCCGATGCGGAACACCTTGCCGGCGAGCTTGGTGAGACCGGTGCCGAGCGAGATATCGAAATGCAGGAGCGCCGTCTCGCGTAGCCTGTCGGCGCTATGGCCCTGCGGCATCAGCACCGCCGTCAGCGAGGGGGAGTAGTGCGCCGGCTCCCTGCACCAGACCTCGAGCCCCCAGGCGCGCACGGCGAGGCGCGTCGCCTCTGCGTGCCGGTGATGGCGGGCGAAGACATTATCGAGGCCCTCCTCATGCAGCATCTCGATCGCCTCCTTCAGCCCGTAGAGGAGATTGGTGCTCGGCGTATAGGGAAAGAAGCCTTGCGCATTCGGGCGCAGCATCTCGCGCCAGTCGAAGTAGAGATGCGGCAGCTTGGCGCCTTCGGCGGCCTTCAAGGCCTTCTCCGAGACGGCGGTGAAGGAGAGGCCGGGCGGCAGCATCAGCCCCTTCTGCGAGCCCGCGACGGTGACGTCGACGCCCCATTCGTCATGGCGATAGTCGATCGAGGCGAGCGAGGAGATGGTATCGACGAGGAGGAGAGCCGGATGCCGCGCGGCGTCGATCGCGCGGCGCACCGCCTCGACCGGCGAGACGCACCCGGTCGAGGTCTCGTTATGGACGACGCACACCGCCTTGATGGAGTGTCCCCTGTCCTCGGAGAGCCGGGCCTCGATCGCGGCCGGGTCGGCACCGACGCGCCAGTCGGAAGCGATGAATTCAGGAGTAAGGCCGAGCCTCGACGCCATGGCCTTCCATTGCGTCGCGAAATGCCCCGTCTCGAACATGAGAACTTTGTCGCCGGGCGAGAAGAGATTGACGAGCGCTGCTTCCCAGGCGCCGGTGCCGGAGGCCGGATAGATGATGACGGGCGAAGCGGTCTTGACCACCGATTTGATGCCGGCAAGCACATTGCGGCCGAGCCTCTCGAAATCGGGGCCGCGATGATCGATGGTCGGATAGCTGATCGCCCTCAAGATGCGGTCGGGCACCGGCGTCGGCCCGGGGATCTGCAGGAAGTGACGCCCGGCAACGCGGCGGGTGTTGTTCATGCTGACCGTCCTTTCCCATCCGAGAACCATTCCGACGCCAAGTCGAAGCGGCCCCCCCCAAAACCACCCCCCCCCCCCGCCGGGGGGGGGGTAGGGGGGGGG
>JBIOEJ010000061.1:0-34001 GCA_044445965.1 Hyphomicrobiales bacterium | reverse complement strand
CCACAGCTTCGGGCGTGCGCCCCACCTGCGCCGCAAACAGCTCAGGCAAGGTCGATGACGCGATCGCATGCGCCGTGTCGTTCCACCCCACCAGAAGCCGATGACGCTCCTCCGAGCCCAGGATATCCAGCGTCCCGATCGGACGATCGGGATCGGCGAGCCCAGTCAACAGCCTCAGGAATCTCTGATGATGATCGGCGAGCTCAGTCGCCCCATAGAGTGCGGGATTGGCATTGAAGTCGATCCGAAGCCGACCGTCATCTGGCCGGTCGTAAGCGACGATCATCAGATCCTCGACAGGCCCATTTGACAGATTGTAGGCACTGCCGCGACTGCCGGCAAAATTCAACTCGTAGTTGAATCGCATAATATTGACAGATGGTCCGAATATCGCCCGGTCATCAGCAACCTGATGAATATCTCGCCGCAGATCCGCAATTTGACAGCGTTGGTGCTTCAATCCTTCCCGGATCTGCTGAGCGGCCTGATCGACGACCTCGGATACGCTCATGCTCGGGCAAACCGTCAATCGCAGCGGCAGCACATTCGCCGTCATGCCGGGAGTATGCTCGGATGCCGGATCGCGGGCGGATACAGGCAAGGTGAGGATCAAATCCTGCGCCCCGGTCATTCGATGCAGGAAAATCGCAGTCGCCGCAGTAATGACCCGCGCCGGGCTGGTGCGCAGGCGTTGCGTGATCGCAGTGAAGCGATCAAAATCGGCGGGTTGCAGGTAAGCGGTATTACGGATGAAGCTATTGGAGCCGGCGGAAGGGAGGCCGCTGAGGCTGACGGGCTCCGGCCGGTCGACCAGGTAGTTCGACCAATATTGCCGATCCTGCGCGAACTGGTCGGAGGCACGATAGGCAGCGTCATCCTCTATGAGAGCAACGAGAGAGCCAAACGAGCTTTCGTCGGCGACCAGTCCTGCACTCAGTCGGGTGTACAGCTCCGCTAGTCGGCGCGCCACCAGGGCCATGCCGAAGCCATCCATGACGATATGATGGTAACGCGCATACCAAAAAAACCGTTTAGGCCCGGCCTTGAACAGTACAAATGCGAAAAGCGGGCCGCGCGTCGGCTCGACCGCCCGCTCCAGATCGGCTTTCATCCAGAATTCAGCTGCCTCGCGCGCGTCAATCTCGGCGCTGACGTCGATGAGCGGCAGCGACCAAGTGGGCGGCGAACCTATGATCTGCCGTGGCTGCCCGGACTGATCCTCTATCTGAACATGCAAGGACTGTGTTTCGACCACGACCAGACGCAATGCCTGCTCGAACAATATAGGGTCAACCGATCCTTCGATCTCGATGTATTCGCCAATATTGTATAGGGGATTCGATGGATTGATCTGCTGAGCAAACCAAATTCCAAGCTGAGCCGCAGACAGCGGAAGCACAATGTTGAGCCGAGGGGTACCAAAGTCCACTTGTGGCTTGCCGACCGAATTGCCAATGAAATCAGACACCGCCTCAATGATCCTGTTCGCGGTCTCTTTAGTCGGATATTAATTTGGGGGAACGCCATAGTCTCATCGAATCAACCTTCAATCAAAATGGTCGTCAGCGGGGCCCGCTGTCGCAAATGGTGCTGATGGTGACCCATTTTGTCAAGCGGATGTCGGGGGTGGGCGGCCCCGCGGCGAGGCATCGGAGCGGTCCTTCCAACGTGCCTTGGGACGCCCGCAAGGCGGGCGGCAGCCATGTTCATCCCGCCCCGGGAACCAGGACCACCGGAAGCGCCTCCGGCGCATGTCTCGGAGCGGCAAAAACGCCTGGCACCGGTGGCGTGCGTATGTTAGTGTCGTCAGGCTGGTGCGGGAGTTGACGATGCACCTTTCGATCAATTTGGGCCCTGGTCGATCAATCTGGGCCCTGGGCTCGGCGCACAGGTAGCGACAAAGGATCCGCATATGACACAGGAAACGACTGGGTCTGAGACAACCCATAAGCCACCGGTCGTAGAGGAAGCGGCGGGGTCCGATGCGGTTGCGATGACGGACGATGAGCGCGATCAGCTTGCGTCGAAATTGGTCGACCGTTTCTCGCTGTGGTCTGGGGCCGCGGGCCTTATTCCGCTGCCGGTCATCGACATGGCTACGGTCGGCGGCGTCCAGCTCGTGATGCTTCGCCGCCTCTCGGAAATCTACGGCGTGCCATTTTCCGAAAATCTGGGCAAATCGCTCATAGCGAGCCTAGCGGGGTCGATGGTTCCGGCGAGCACCGCGTTCGGGCTCGTCAGCGCCTTGAAGGCCGTCCCGGCAGTCGGAACGGCAATCGGCACACTCGCGATGCCGGCCTTCTCGGCCGGTGCGACCTACATCATCGGAAAGGTGTTCATCCAACACTTCGCCTCAGGAGGAACGCTGCTCGACTTCAACCCTCCCGATTATCGTGAGTTCATCAGGGCCCAAAAGGAGAAGTTGGGCATCCGTTCGGCGCCGGCAGTCGATAGCGCTCAACCCGCCTCAACCCCGCGAAGCGCCTCGAGCAAGGGTGCGGCGGCAACCAGCGCCTGACCGAGGCCATTGCGGTCCGGGCGGCTTGGACGGACCGCGACCGAGATGGGAGACGTGACGCAATGGCCGAACAGCTCGTCTATGGATTGCTTTGCCTTCTTACGGGGCTCTGCGGCAGCCAGCGCCGCATGGGTTTCTTCGGCACTTTCCTGATATCGCTGTTGATCACTCCCGCGGGGATGCTGATCATCCTGCTATTGACCGGTCCCTCGCATCGCCACTGGCACCATTGGTGGCATTTCCGCAGCCAACAAAGCAGCAGTCAACAGAGCAGTTGAGTGCCGGCACGGTCGAAGAGACCGTTTTCCAGATCCGTTGGGGCAGCGTCCTGCTGCGGCGTAATCGAACCAGGGCGCGTTGATGTCATTCTTCCAACTCGTCCGCCGCGAAATGCAGGGCTCCCTGCCTCGGCTCGTCGCCATGTCCGGCCTCGGGGGTATCAGCAATGCTGCCATCCTGGCGGCCGTCAACACCGGCGCTCAGGCGGCCGGCACCGGCAAAGTCAGCCTTCCGTCGGCAGCGCTCTTCCTTACCGCTTTGTTCTTGTTCATCAAAACGCAGCATTATGTCCTGATCACGACCACCGTCGAGATCGAAGCCATCATCCACAGATTGCGGGTGCGCCTGATGGATCAGGTGCGGCGCGCCGAGCTCCTTCCGCTCGAGACGATCGGTCGCGCGGAAATTACGTCCGCCATAACCAAGGAAACCGCCACGCTCACGCAAGCGACCAATTCGCTCGCTTTTGCGGCGCAGGGTGTGGTTCTTATTCTGTTCGTGGCCATCTATGTTGCTTATCTTTCATTCCTCGCTTTTGTGCTGAGCGTCGGCATCGTCGGCTTGGCAGCCGCACTCTTCCTTGCCAAGAGCCAGCAGCTCAACATGGCGACGCGTAAGGCGCTCGAATGGGACAATCGCCTATTCGATCGTCTGGCCGACCTCCTGGACGGTTTCAAGGAGGTGAAGCTCAACAGAGCGCGCAGTAACGATCTGTTTCATGATGTTACCGAAGTCTCCAGAAACGCCGCCAATATCAAAATCAGCTCGCAGTCCGAAACGTTCAAACGATTGGTTTTCTCGCAGAGCTCGATGTATGTGCTGCTGGGTGCGATCGTGTTCGTGGTTCCAATTTTCAGCAGCACGGTTGGGCAATCCCTCATGAAGACGACCACGGCCCTATTGTTCGTTATCGGGGCCTGTTGGGGACTCGTGCAGTCGATTCCGATGTTGACGGCGGCCAATGCGGCGGCAAACAACATCGAGCAACTCGAAGCTCGGCTGCTGGCAAGTGTCGCCACCGTGCAGAAGAGCGGCGCGGAACCGAGGCGCTTCGACAAGATCGAGATGCACAATGTCGTATTTCGCTATACCGACAAGTCGTCCGACTCCGTCTTCCAAGTCGGGCCGTTGGACTTCTCCTTGCGGTCTGGCGAGCTCGTATTCATCGCGGGCGGCAATGGTTCGGGCAAATCGACCTTCCTGAAGTTGCTCGCTGGCTTGTATCCGCCCGATTCAGGGGAGATCGCGCTCGACGGCGTACGCGTCAACGACGGGCGGCTCGCGGAGTACCGCGAATTGATCTCGGCGATCTTCTCCGACTACCATCTCTTTCAGCGACTCTACGGAATTCCCGACCCGGATCCGGCCGAGGTCGATCGGCTGGTCGCGCAATTCGGACTGTCGGACAAGACGCGCCTCACGGACGGGGAGTTTCGTACCCTCGATCTTTCGACCGGCCAGCGCAAGCGCCTCGCGCTTATCGTAAGCTTGCTGGAGACGCGCTCGATCATGTTGCTGGACGAGTGGACCGCAGATCAAGATCCGGAGTTTCGGCGGAAATTCTACCGCGAACTGCTGCCGGCGCTGCACCGGGCCGGCAAGACGGTGGTAGTCGTGACCCATGATGACCGCTATATCAATGACCCGGAGTTGCCCGGTCGCAAGCTTCGCATGGACGAGGGGCGTTTCGTGAAGCAGCATTCGGTGGAGAACGGCTGATGATAGCTTTTCCCTGGTCGCTGGATGATAGGCCCCCTCCGGGCGCGGTGAAGCACAAATGGTGGCAGTTCATCGAGCACCACCTTCCAAACCTGTCGCTCTTCTTGTTGATCGCCACGCTTGTAGCCGCTGTGCTGTACCCACAAATGGTGATTACCGTTCCGAGCGGCCAAGTCGGAGTGCTGTGGAAACGCTTCGGAGGCGGCACCGTGCTCGATCCGCTGCAGCTGAGGGACGAAGGGCTCCACATCATCCTGCCATGGGATCAGCTCTTCCTTTATGATTTGCGGTTGCAGTCCGATACTCAGACGTACAACGCCATCTCCAAGGATGGCGTCAGCCTCAGCGCAACCATGAATATGCGGTTTCGCCTGGAGCATGATTACGTCCCGCAGCTTCACCAGTTGATCGGGCCGGATTACATGAGATTGCTGGTGCGTCCCGAAATCGGCAGCCGCATGCGCGAGGTCATTTCCCGTTTCCCCGCCGATGAGGTCTATTCGACCGCGCGGCAGCAAATTCAGGACGAGATCCGCAACAGCATGGAGGCGAAGCTAGGCGATAAGCTGTTGGAACGAATGTCGGTCCGCGGCCGGTCGGAGACATCGCGGCGGACAGCCGGCAGCGAGTATAGCGTCAGGCTCAGTCAGACGATCAAGGTTCTCGACACGCTCGTGCTCGGCATCGAATTGCCGGCGGCGATCGTCGCCGCCATCAATCGCAAGACGGAGCAGTTCTACGCCATCAAGGAGTACGAGTTCCGCATCGATCGCGAGCGAAAGGAATCGGAGCGCAAGCAGATCGAGGCCATCGGCATACGCGCCTTTCAGCAGACCGTCAGTCAAGGTATCTCGGATTCCTACCTTCGGTGGCGCGGCATCGATGCGACGGTGCAACTCGCGCAGTCCTCCAACACGAAGGTCGTGATCATCGGCAACACCAAGGACGGCTTGCCGATCATTCTCGGCAATCTGGATACGCCGCAGCCGACGGCCACCGCAACCCCAACCGCCGAGAGCGCGGCGACGCCGAAGGCGTCGACCGCCAGTCCCACGACGACGACCGAGAAAACGCCGGCTGCCAGCGCCGCGACGCCAACGGAGAAGACCCCGGCTGCCACGTCCTCGGAGACAACGCCGGCTGCCAGTTCGACCACGTCATCGGAGAAGACCCCGGCTGCCAGCGCGGCGACGCCGTCCGAAAAGACGCCCGCAGCGACACCGTCCGGCAAGAAAGCGGCTGCGAGCTCGTCGGCGTCCTCCTCTACGACGAAGGAAGAGTCCAGCTCTCTTTGGCCACCCAGCTTGTCCGCGATCAAGACCATCATCTCGCGGCTCCTCTCTCCTACGGCGTCAAAGACATCGCCCTGAGAGCCAGGCAAAGACCGTGTGCTCGGCGTGCTTCAAGCGCGCCAGGCGGGCGCCGAAAGACTTCAAGGAGAAAGGCCGCCTCGAATTCGAATTGCGGCTCACCTCGGCGCGTCGTGACGCCCATCTGCTCTTGTCCAAAAAGTCTGCAACTCTTTGGGATCACGCTCGAGGCAAGAACGCCAGCGCGACCAAATGAGCGCAGATGCAGAAACGAAGCTCGACGACTCGACCGTTGCGCACCACGGCCTTACGGTCAGCCAGGCTGACCTCGACATCGTGATGATCGAGGAAGGCTTGGTCGAGCGGGTAGACTGCCTTGTAGACGGCTTCCTTGGCCACGAAGAGCAGCCGCCCCTCGAAAGGATCATCGCTTATTCTCGACCGCTCTTGCGGTGTCGCCACCAAGTCCAACAATTCAGGCGGCAATATTTGCGCCGGCTCCACGTCTATGCCCAAGGCGCCCACCTCGCTGCGCCTGCCGACCGCGGCCACGGCGACGCGAGAATCGTGGGTCAGGGAGCCGACGACACCTGCCGGCCAGATCGGCGCTCCCGAGTTAGCTTTCGGCAAGGCGCATTCGGCATGGCCCAGGCGCGCCAGGAGTTGGCGTGCGACGATGCGGACCGCGCCGCTGGCCCGTCGAACGCTTGCGACGCTCGCATCGAACGAATGAGCTTCCTCCGCCATCAGGGCATGCTCATCACCGCGCGTGATCAGACGGTGGTCGACCATGATCCCCGGCAAAGAGAGCGCAGCGATCGCGGATCGAAGCGAAGGGTCGGTTGTGACGCTCATTTCGACCCGAGCTTGCCTATCGGGGTGCGGTCTCGAAGCGCCGCGTCAGTGAAGCATCCGCGAACATGCATGCGCTTTCCCAGTTCCACGTTTGCCCTTCGACTCATCGGCGCAGGTTGATTTTCGGACAATAGCCATATTTATGCATTAGCCTCGGAGACCGAGCGCGAGCAACGAGAAAGGATCCGATATGGTACAGGAAACGACTGGGTCTGAGACGACCCATGAGCCGCCGGTCGTGGAGGAAGCGGCCGGATCCGCCGCGGCTGCGACGACTGACGAGGAGCGCGATCGGCTCGCGTCGAAGGTCGTCGACCGCTTCTCGTTGTGGTCCGCGGCCGGGGGCCTTATCCCGCTGCCGTTCGTCGACGTAGCCGCGGTCAGCAGCGTCCAGCTGCTGATGCTTCGCCGCCTCTCGGCGATTTACGGCGTGCCCTTTTCCAAAAATCTGGGCAAATCGTTCATAGCGAGCCTGGCGGGATCTGTGGCTCCGGCGGGCGCCGCATTCGGGGCCGCGAGCGCCTTGAAGGCGGTGCCGGCGCTCGGAGTGGCGGTTGGCATGGTAACGATGACGACGATCGCAGCTGGTGCGACCTACATTATGGGTAAGGTATTCATCAAACACTTCCAGTCGGGTGGAACGCTGCTCGACTTCAACCCCCCCGACTATCGTGAATTCATCAAGGCGCAGCAGGAGAAGTTGAGCAGCGAATCGGCGCCGACGCCCGTTGTGGCTCAACCAGCCCCCTCAAAGCGAAGCGCTTCGAGGAAAGGGGCGGCGGCAACACGAGCCTGACCGACCGAGGCTCTCGCCGTTGGGGTCGGTGGCGGAACAGCGCCGTCCGGCCTCGCGCAGCCCATATGCATGGAAAGGCGCGGCGAACCGCCCATAGGCCCGGCGCTCCATCGTATCGAGGCCCGGAAGAGAGAGGAAGCGAAAGCAGCAATTCGGATTTCGAGCCCCAAGGCACTGTGGATTATGGTTTTCAGCGCATAGGCAGTCCACGAGGAAGCTGATACCGTCATCTCGATGCATCCTCGCGGGAGCTGTGAGAAACGACGGGCGGATGGCAGGCTCGATCATCACGGTAGCGACCATGAAGGGCGGCAGCGGCAAGAGCACCTTGGCCAGTTGCCTTGCGGTGCATTGGCATCTCGACGGGCGCCACCCCACCATCATCGACGCCGACCCGCAGCGCTCGGTCGCACGGCTGGCGGCGCGCGACAAGGCGCTCGGTGGCGTTCCAGTGATCGAAGACGCGACCGAATATGCGTCGAAGACGGCCCGCCGTCTCGCCCTTGGACAAGGCCTGGTCATCATTGATACACCGGGCTTTCGCTCGGCGGCGACGCTTGCTTGCCTTGCGGTGACCGATTTTCTTCTTGTTCCGGTCAAGGCCTCCCCGTTCGACGTCGATCGCATGTTGGATACGCTCAACACCTTCATCAATGGCGCCGGCGGCCGGCGGCCGGTCTTCCGCTGCCTGCTGACCCAGACGACACGCGCCTCGGTCATCGCCAAGCACATCCGTTCCGAACTCGCCGAGGCCGGCTACCCGCTGCTCGAAAGCGAGATGACGAACCGTGTGGTATATGGGGAGGCAGCGCTCTGGGGCGCGACGCCGAGCCTCATGGATAGGGCTGGATCCGCCGCGCGGGATATCGCGGCAATAGCCGACGAAATCGACGGCATCGTCGGCATGGAGCGAGCGCCACGGAATGAGTAGGAAGAAGCTCCCCAAGACCATCAGGCAAACCACCCACGAGATCCCCGAGCCCGATGCGGCCGGGCGGCGCGCGGCGGCGCGCCGAGGCGCATCAGACGCGCGCTCCGGCGGCGGCACCGCTGTGTCGGGTTCGGAGCCTGGCGGAGATGGTGTCTTGGCCGCGATGAGGCTGGAGGCCCCGCCCGGATCGGTTGCGGGCGCCCCCCCCACCGCAGGGCCCAGGCGGACCGAAATCGATGCGGAGCGGCAGCAATTGCGGGCTCATCAGATCGTCGATCGTCATGCCGCTTATTCCATGATGGGCGGGCTGATCCCCGTTCCGATCGCCAATTATGCCGCCACGACCGCAATCGTCGTCAGCATGGTGAAGGTGTTGAGCGAGCTCTACGACGTACCGTTCGAGCGCGACCGCGCCCGCGCCATCGTGATCGGGCTGGCTGCTGGCGCCATGCCGACCGGATTGGCTGAGGTCACGACGTCGACCCTCATGTATATCGTGCCTGGCAGCTATCTGATCGGGCTTGCGGTCTCTTCGGCCAGCGCCGCCACCTTCACCCGCAGCATCGGACGGGTTTTCATCGAGCACTTCGAGAGCGGGGCAACGTCGCTCGATCTCCCGGCGGGCGAGGGGCGCTGAGCGGCTTTCTTCTGGGCTCGGAGGGGGTACGGCCCCGTCGAAAGATGCGCCTTCTCGCTGAAAGGCGGGAATCGATTGCCCGCTTCGCGGACTCCATCGCGCGAGCCTGGCTGTGAGAGCATTTTCTTAGCGAAGCATGCCCCCGCGAAGTCGAGGGTGGCCTCCGGTTCGCCGTAGAAAAAGCGGAAAAAACAATCAGCTAGAGCCCCGATCCGATTCAATCGGAGCGGGAGAGGCTCTAACCGGATTGACCTGCCGCGCCGATTGGCGTTCCTTACGCGATTGCAAGCGGACATAGTCGAATGCGGGTTTGGGAAGAAGTGACGACTGCGGCCATCTATGCCGTTTTCGCGGCAGGCGGCTTGGCGGCGTTCTATTGGCTCAAGGGCGGCGATGAGGGCGATGTGTTCGCCGACTATGTGATCGTGGGTGGAGGGATGCTTGGAATTGTCGTCGTCTGCTACGTAATCCGTGGGCTCATGCGGGCCTTGGGAGGGTTGCTCGCGCCGGCCGATGAGAAGGAATTCACCTTGCCCTCAGGGACGGCCGCAAATCCCGGTTCGTCCCCATCTTCCCGGGGCCGAGGATCTCTCGGAGAGGCTCGCCAGGAGAGGCGGCTGTAGAGCGCTTCGGCCGGTTCTCCTTGGAAGGGGAGATTCCGTTCAGATGATCCCCGCCTGCTCCTCGTCCTGGAGACACCGAATAGCGCTCGAGAGTGAGCTTGCGGTCAAGCGAAAGAGAAATCTCGTATGAGAAGCCCGCCCACCCTCGTCACCGTGCTCATCATCCATGAGGAGACGCCTATCTTCGAGGGCGACTATCCGGTCAGCGAAAAGGAAGACCTGTCGACCGCAGTGTCGGATGCATTCGACAGGGCCCGGCATGCCTATCCCGACATCAAGCTCTTGGATTGCGATTGGCGGATCGTTCCCAAGGTTAGCCCTTGAGCGCCGCTCCGTTCCGGGGGCGAGCATTTCCCTCTCGCTTGTTTGCGACCCTATATGCCCGACGGAGCCGCTATACTTTCGGGAGACAATTGTTTCGATATGATCACGCCTCAAATCTGAGGCATCTCCCGGGCATCCCGCCCTAAGACGGCTGATCCGCTGAGGCCAGAGCCTCGAGGGATTCGACGGTGACGCAGAGCCTACGCATCTTCATCTCCTCACCCGGCGACGTTCCGGAAGAAAGATTGCGCGCCAACCTGGTCGTTCAGAAGCTTGCGCGTGATTATGCCCGGTTCTTCCGAATTGAACCTTATCTCTGGGAATACGAGCCTATGCTCGCGTCCGGCCATTTCCAGGACGCGATCGAGCCCCCGAGCGCTTCCGACATCGTCGTATTGATCGTCTACTCCCGGCTGGGCACGTCCTTGCCCAAGAGCACCAGCGTCAGAGAATATCGAGGCCTCGACGGGCGCGCGCCCGTTACCGGGACGGAATGGGAATTCGAGGAGGCCCTTGCCGCGCATCGCGCCAACGGGGCGCCCGATCTCCTCGCATATCGCAAGCTCGGTGATCCCGGCGCGTCCTTGGTCGACTCGGCGAGGCGTGCCGAGCAGGAGCGCCAATGGAATGCGCTCGAGCAGTTCTGGCGGTTGCATTTCGAGGGCGCCGGGCTCTTCATCGCCGGCAGCTCCAAGTTCCACTCGCTCGACGAGTTCGACCAGAAGCTCGAAGCCGATCTGGCGCATCTGATCGAGCGGCGCATCGCCCAATTGGAGCAGGTCGGCGACGGCGCAGCCGAGGGCACTTGGCTGAGGGGAAGCCCCTTTCGCGGGCTCGCCGCTTACGACTTCGATGACGCACCGGTCTTCTTCGGTCGCGATGCTCAGATCAGGGAGGCGCTGACCAGGCTGCAAGGCGCCGCGCAGCAGGGTTGCGCCTTCCTCCTGGTGCTTGGCGCAAGCGGTTCGGGCAAGTCTTCGCTGGCGCGGGCGGGCCTATTGCCGGCGCTCTTTGCGCCGAAGGCAGTTCCCGGCGTCGGAGTCTGGCGGCGGGCGACCATGCGCCCAGGCGAAGGCGACGAAGATCCGTTGCTCGGTCTCGCTCGCGCGCTTGCGGTCGGCCACACGCCGCGAGGCCTGGGCCTGCCAGAGCTGCTCGGCAAAGGGTCCAGCGTCGAAGATTTCGCGGCGCATCTCGCGGCCGCGCCTGATGATCCCTCGTTTCCGCTTCGTGTCGCGCTCGACCGAGTCGCGAGCGAAGCGCGCAGCACGCAGGGGCTGCTGCCGCACGAGACCGCGCGTCTTGTGCTTCTCGTGGATCAGCTCGAGGAATTGTTCACGCGCCGTATCGATGCCGGGAGGCGCGATTTATTCCTGCGCGTGCTCTCCGGCCTGGCGCGTTCCGGGCTGGTTTGGGTGGTCGCCACGATGCGCAACGATTTGTGGCACCGTGCGGTCGAGGCGCCGCATCTCGTCGCGCTCGTCGAAGCCGGGGCGCGGCTCGATCTCCTGCGTCCCGACGCCGCGCAGATCATCGAGATCATACGCCGCCCGGCCGCCGCCGCAGGCCTTTCCTTCGAGGCCGATGCCGAGCATGGGGTAGGCCTCGACGCGGTTATCAGCCGCGCGGCTGCCGAGGAGCCGGGCGTGCTGCCCCTCCTATCCGTGATGCTGGACGAGCTCTACGCGCGCGACATGACATCGGGAGCGTCGGGCGACGCGCCGCGACGCGTGTTGCGCTTCGCCACCTATCGCGAGCTCGGCGAATTGAAGGGCGCCATCGCCAAGCGCGCCGACGAGGCGATGCACGCGCTTGCCGCGACCGATCCCGAGGCCGCTGCCGCCTTCCCGCGCGTGCTGCGGGCGCTGGTGACGACGTCGGCTGGAGGCGATGCCGTGACGTCTCGCCCGGCGAACCTCGACGGCTTTCCGCCAGGCGGTCCTGAAGCGCGTCTCATCGCCGCGCTGCTCGCGCCGAGCGCGCGGCTTCTCGTCGCTGCCGCGCATGATGGAAGCGCGGAGCTCCGCCTTGCGCATGAGGCGCTGATCGACAACTGGCCGATGGCGCGCCGGCAGATCAAGCTCGACTACCGCGATCTCGAGACCCGTGCGCGTCTCGAGGCGCTGCAGCGGCGCTGGAGCGGTGCGGCGCCCATGGAGGAACGAAGGCGCACTCTGCTGGCGGGATTGAATCTCGCCGAAGGAACCGATCTCGTTCGACGCTGGAATATGGACAGGTCGAGCGGGCTCGGCGCTTTCGTTCAAGCTTCGGAGCGCGCCGATGCCTGGCGTCGCCGGCGAGCCTTGATCGCGGCCTCGGTCCTGCTATTCGTCTTTGCTGGCATTGCGGGGATCGCCGGCCTGCAATGGCAGCGCGCCGAAGCCCAGGCCGAGACCGCCCGTTCCGCGCAGCGGACCGAGATGGAAGCGCGCGCCTCGGCCGAAACGCAGCGGGCGCGTGCTGCGGAAAGCGAGCAGCGCGCCTTGCAGGCCCTGCGCTCGACGAAGCTGCAAACCGCGCAGACGCTCGCCACCGAGGCTCAGCTGGCGACGAGGCAGCACGACGCTCGCCGGGCCCTGGCGCTCGCGATCGAGGCCGGCGAGACCGAGCGCGACGCGTTGGCGCCCGGCGAAGTGCCCGCTAGCGAGCAGGCTCTCTTGGGCGCGCTCTCGGGGGTGCGCGAGGTCGTCCACATCCAGGGCTCGATCCAGAATTGGTGGGTGCCTTACGCCTTCCTGGACGATGCGACACTCGTCTACGCCGATGGCGGCGCGGGCATCGTGGCCGTCGATCTTCGACACGAGGCGAAGGTCGTGGCGCGGGTCGCATTGCCCGTGCAGCGAGCCGCGACGCAGCTCGCTGTCTTGCCGGATCGGCGGATCGCCGCCGTTACGGCGATCCAAGACTTGTTCCTGTTCGACCTGCGCAGCCAGGAGCTCATGGCGACGATTCCCTTTCAAGAGCGCATCGCCTCGCTCGACATCGAACCGACCAAGCATCTCGCCGTCGCCGCTTCCGGCAATTCGATATCGATCATCGATCTCGACAGGCCGGGCGCGCCGCTGGTGGCCTCGATCCCGGAATCGAGCCCCGACATCAAGGTCGGGCAGGCGCGCTTCGCGGCAAGTGGAACCAAGATCCTCGTCAGCTACGGCGTTAAGCTCTACGCGTTCGACCTCGGGACACATAGCTTCTCGGGCCAGATCGGCGAAATGTCGGGACAAGGGATCGGCGGCGACACGGCACTGCTTCAATCTGCCGTCGCCGACGGTCGGATTCCCTTCGTGCATCTCGTCCCGGATCTCGGCCAGTCGCTCCGCTTCTTCACGGTGGCGCCGCTCGAGCTGCAGGCCTTCGACGCGCATGCGGGCGGGGTCCGCAGCCTCGCGCGTGACGATCACGGCTTCCTCTTCGAGGGCGTGGGCGTAACCGACATCGACCGCAAAGGCGCCCCCAAGCAGAGCGTCGTCGTGCTGGCGAAGAGCAAGGATGACCGCCTCGAATTCGAGCTGCATTTCCTCGGGGGTGAAAAGGGGCTCGAAGCCGGCGACGACAAGCTGCAGCCGGCATTCGAAAGCTTCACGGTTCCGCCGGGAGACTTCGCCCATCAGAAGCCGGATTCCTGCAAGGTATCGCCAGAGGTCTCCTTCCTCGCCTGCCAGTATTGGAGCAAGGACCTGCAAGGGATCGTGGTGTGGCGTCTCATGGGCGGGGCGCATCGTTTCGAGCGCATCGCGGAGCGTCCATTCGCCTCCTCGGTCGTCGCCAGTGGCGTCGCGCCCGGCCGGCTCTTGATGAGCTCGCTTGACGGCTTCCTCTCCGTGGCGAATGGCGTCGAAACCAAGATGGCCGACTTGCCGCCGGGCTGGCAATTGACCGCCGCGGAAGGGCCTTTCGTGGTCGGCCTTTCCGGACCCACGCGACAAGGGCGCATCTGGCGGCTGGCTCAGGCCGACGCCCAGCCGACGTCGGTTCTCGGACCGATCGCCGCCTATGATATCCGGATCGCGCCCGATGGCTCGCGGTCTCTCATCCGCGGCCCGGAAGGGCTCGCCATGATCGATCTCTCGACCAGTCAGCGCGTCTGGAGCGCTCCCATCGCGTCGCCGCAGGCCGCGGTCCTATCGGCCGATGGCGGCCGCGTCATCGCGCTCACCGACAGCGCCGTCTACCTGCTCGACGCAGCGAGCGGCCGGATCATGTCGTCGTACCCGTTGACGCTGCAAAAGGATGCGCCCGCCGCGGTCGATGCCACGGGGCAGGAGCTCGCCTTCCTCGATAGCGAAAAGGGCGTGCTCGTGATGGATCTTCGATCCGGAGCGACAACCCCTGTCGGCGAAGGCGGCCCCACGGCGACGCGCTTCGCCTGGGTCAAGACGACGGGAACGCTGCTCATCGGCCGCGCCGATGGCAGCGTGCTGGCCTGGGAAATGGGCAAGGGCCACCGCTGGTTGGTCGCCTCGCCATTCGATCAAAGCTTCCAGGCGAGCGCTCTCCCAAATCAGCCGCCCCAAGGGGTCGTGGTGCAATTGGCGCTATCACATGACGAACGGCGCTTCGCGGTCATTCGCCAGGATATCCGCACCATCGACATCCACGATCTCGGCGACGGTCGGCATTTGACGGCCTTGACGCCGCCTTCCGCTGTCGCGCGCGTCCCGCTCGACGTCTCCTTCGCGCAAAACGGCACCGTCCTGGCGAGCTGGGGGTTCGGCACGACCACCGACCAGATCCCCATCTACGTGACGGCGCATCGGCTCCCCCTCGGCTTCGAGGCGGCGCTCGCGGCCGCCAAGGCCCGCTTCGCGGAACTCGGACATGTTTGGGACGGCAGCCGCCCGAACGAGCCGGCGGCGACGGTGAAGTAGAAACAGCGGTGGCCGGCGTCGGGGGCGCCGCAGTGGCGGCGCATCCGGCACGGTCATCCGCGACTGCCGACGCTATTTCGGAGCGCCTGACCCATCCGAGGCGTCCGGCGCCGCCGCAGCGAGCTCAGCGAGCTTTTGCTCGATCTGCCGCAGGCGCGCCTTCCAATCCGGATTGGCCGGGTCGGCGGCGACCAACTTGCGGCCGATATCTGCCGCGAGCTCGTATTGAACGCGCGCTTCCGGCACCTTGCGCATCTCCTTGAGCAAGTCGCCGAGACGATCGTAGTCGGAAGCGAGATTGATCAGCCAGATGGCGTTGTCCCGGTCCTTGCCGACCAATTGGCGTCTGAACACGATCCCTTCCTCGAATTCGGCGCGCGCTTCCGGTAATTTGTCCATCCGCTTGAGCAACTCGCCGACACGCACATGATCGGATGCGAGGCTGACGAGCCACGTTGCGTTGGCTGGATCTTTGCTATTGAGCCCCTTCCTAATCTCTATGGCGGCCTGATACTCGGCATAGGCCGCTTCGAAGGCGCCCTGTTTGCTCAGCACGTCCGCCTTGCCACGGTGGCTGTTCGCGAGGTTGGAGAGTACTACATTGTCGGGAGTCTTGGCCGCGAGCTTCGTGAGGATCGCCAATGCCTTGTCGTATTGCTCGACGGCGCCCGTGAAGTCTGGAGGAGACTGTTCAGCCAGGATCCGTCCGATCTTGTCTCGCGTGGTTGCTACCTCGCGCTGCCACTCGGCGTCCTCGGGGCTCTTGGCGGCGAAGCCCTCCGCAATGCCGACCGCCGCTTGGAATTCGCGGAGGGCCGACGGATAGTCTTGATTGAACTCCAAAGCTTCACCGACCTTGCCGTCGATGAAGACTAGCCTTCTCTCCCAATCGACATCGTCGGGAGCCTGCGTCGTCATCCGTTGCGCGATCGCTTGCGCCTGTCGGTATTGGTCCAATGCCGCATCGAACTTGCGTTGGCCGCCAAGGGCGTCGCCATATCTGAAGGCGCCGTCATAGACGAGCCGCTGCCAGTCAGGGTTGTTCGGGTTGCTTGCGGAGAGCTGTTGCGCCATCACAAAGGCGCCTCGCGCGAGTTCAAGAGACAGCGTGCTGTTTCCCGAAATCACCGCGGCGTCTGCCGAAATAAAATCGAGAGTGACTGCCAGCGCCCTGAATTCGGGCGTCTGGTTGACGTTCTCCAGCTCGCGCCTGCTGGTAGCCAGCACTCTCAACAAAGCATTTGCCGCCCCTACCGAGACACCACCTTGATTGAGGAATTCGGCGGTCCACGCGCCGAACCCATTCGCCAGGGAAAGGGAAAGAGCGGCACCTTTGTCAGCTCTGGACTTCTCTTCCAACGCGACCTTGCTGGCGCGATACAGCATAATCCCAGACCCGACCGCCACGATGAGCAGCAAGCTCACCACGACAGCGAAGGCGCGAACGATGCGCGTCATGCGCGCCTGAAGGGCGAATTGCCGCTGCTCCTCCTCCTTTTCGGCACGCCGCCGCGTCTCTTCGCGATTGAGCTCCGCGAGGCTTGCCTCGAAGAGGCGCCGCACGCCTTCAAATCCGCCGCCATAGCGCTCGGCCCAAGCCGATGTGCGCGGGCGTTCCCTCCACCAGTCCCAACGCTCCTGTACAACCTGGAGCGGCAAGGTGATCGTCGCCTCGCCCTTATGTTCGAGATTCGCCAACAGACCACGATAGATTCGCCCGTCGCGCTCTTCGGCCTTCAGCCAGCCGATCGAGATCGTCCCGTCATCCGCCGCGGCCGCGGCGGCATCGCCGCTGACCCTGTTCCAGCGCCGCAACAGCGCCTCGTGCCCGACATCGACACGCGTCTCGGAGGAGATCTCGGGAGTCTCGAAGGGCGCCGGAACGAGAAAGGAGCAATCATCCGCCCGGAAGCGATCAACCACCTTGCGCAATTGCAGCTCGGGCGCACCGGTCTCGGCGAGGAGCCGGGCGAAGGGCAGCGCCCTGCGGATGGCGCGGCCATCCTTGTCGATCTCGGCGAGCGCGCGGAATGCTTGCTCGACCACGAGGTGCTCATTCGTGAGCCCCGCCAGGATTTCGTCGGCATGAAGCGAAAGCGCGCCGGCGACCTGGCCGATCTCGCGGTAATGGCCGACATCGAGATGCCGCGGCGCGGCAGGCCGCCCCGTATCTCCATCGCGCCCGCCGGCAGCTTGCAAGCCGGCGCCGGCGCGCTCCCAAAGCCGCAACAGGCAGTGTTGCAGCACCGGTAGCTGGTCGGCCTCCTCGGCACTGTCGTTCAAGAGGCGTTCGACCAAAGCCGGCTCGATGCTCGCGCCGGCGAGCGCCAGCGGTTCGCGGATCACCTCTTCGAGCTGATCGCGGGTGAGCGAGGGAACCAGGAACTGGCTGGCGCTGACTTCCTCGGGGAGGCCGTGGAACATGGCGCAATCGCCGATGAAGTCCGAGCGCATGGTGAGCAGCACATGCACGTTCTTCACCCGGCCGCGGCTCGTCGCCAGCAGGAGCTGGACGAAATGCGCCGCCATAGCGGAACAGTTCCTCGAACTGATCGACGACGAGCATCAGGCGGGTCTCGCCGAGCCCCTCGATCTCGCCGAGCGCATCCGCGATGCCGAAGCTCGACCGCCGCAAATGCGACTCGATCCGGTCGCGAAGCGCCGCGGCGATGGCCGGATCGTCCTTGCGCGACAGCCCGGCCAGGACCTCGGCCAGGCGGGCGATGGGCGCATCGCCCGGGTGCATGAGGCCGCGCTCCCATCTGCGCCAGCCCTCATCCTCGTTCTCCTCCTCGAGGAGGGGAATGAGACCGGCCCGCACGAGCGAGGACTTGCCGCTGCCGGAGCTGCCGACGACGGCCGTGAAACGGCTGCGGTCGATCAGGCGATAGAGCGAGTAGATCTGTTCCTTGCGCCCGAAGAAGAATTTGTGATCACGTGAGCCGAATGGCCTAAGGCCCGGGAATGGCCGCTCCGCCGAGAGCGCCGATGCGAGAGCGACGGTCATGATCCATTCGCGCGAGCGTCCGGAATGAGTGGGTCGAGCTGCTCCGGCGTGGGGTGGTCGCAGCCCGTGAGATCGACGACGACATCGATTTCGTTGCGCGGGGGCACACGCAGCAGCACCTTCTTGCGGCCGCCAGGCGGCGGCCCGGCCACGACGCCGCGATAGGCGAACTTCTCCGCACGGTCGAACTTCTGCCAGTCCCGCAGCTCGTCCGCTTGCGCCCTCACCCAAGCCTCGGAAGCCGCGGCCCAGCAGAGCACCACAGCATCGCATTCGGAGAGCTTCTTGCGGTGAGCATCCCCGAGCTCGGCAGGCGTGCCTTCGAGCACTGGAAGTACCGGCTCGACCCGCCGGCTCTGCAATGCCTCGTAGAGCTCGACCGCATAGTCGGTATCGTCATCGCGATGGTAGAGGTAAATCCTCGCATCGGCCTTCAAGGACGGCGGACGCAGCTCGACGGGACGGCGGCGCTCCAGGTGCTGGGTCAGGAAATCCACGAATTTGCTGAGATCATTCCCGTCGATCTTGTCGGTATCGAGCTGCCTGTCGAACTTGCCGAGGACATCGAGCGGGTTGCGGTCGAGCGGGGTCACGGAAGACGGCGTGACATGCTCGAAGGCGCGCGGCGCAAAGATGATCCGGCGAAAATCGCCGCCCTTGGCGCTGCCGGCATTGCCGGGTTCTCCCCGCTTCGCGGCGCGCATGAGCTGCAGCTTGACGATGTGCTCTTGGTCCTCGGGCGCATAGCCCGGCCTTTCACCGAGAAGATGGACCGACAATTCCGCCTTGGCGAGCGCCTCGTCGATGGCAGCCGTCGCCGACGCGTCGCGGGGAATTTCCGAGCTCGGCTCCGGCGTGACCGCGAAGCCGCGGCCGGTCAGCTCCCTGACCACGCGGTCATAGGCCTCGCGCATGTCGGCTGCCGGCTTTGCCACATAGATCATGCGGTTGTTCGACGGGGCTGGCGTGGGCGGCACCGGAACGCGGACCTCGTCGTCGACCTCCGTCTTCGTGCTCATGCGGACGGCCTTACGCCAAAGGTGCCCGGCAAGCTGCTCGATCCGTTCCTCGAGGCGAACCGGATCTCGCACCCGGCCGCGATAGAACTCATGCTCACCCCCGGGCGCGTCATGGTCGTCGAGGGCATAGAACATGTAGCCCACCTGCCCCTGAAGCAACGAGTAGCGCTTGTCGTTCTCTACGTGGCGCTTGCCGGCGACGACGATGCGCTCGCGCAGGCCTGGATCTGCCGTCCAGCGCTTGGCGAAGCTGTCGAGCTCCAATTTGCAGTAGGGCCGATTCATCCAATTATTCGACAGCACGACCAAGAGGATGGAGGATTCGTTGATCGCCTGCTCGATGCGGGACTCGAACGGATCCCCGTCCTCGATCCGCTTCGTATCGCGCCACAGCTTCGGCCGGGGCGCGCCGCGATGCGTGAATTCATAGATCAACTGTTCGTGCAGATAGGTCACGAAGCCCTTGGCGTCGGGCATATCGGGCGGCGGCTTGTCGTCGTCGCGCGCATAGGAGATAAAGATCTGCACGTCTCCCACAGCGTTACGCCTAACCCTGGTTGTCAACTAGCGCCTGGACCTATTTTGAGCTAAGCGCAGCGCAGTTTGGGCGTCAAGGGTCCGTGATTTGCTGGCGCGGAGATTGCTTAATGGGCGGTAGAGCTCGAATCGGAGCCGAGGGAGTCGGCCAGTCGTGACGAACCGCGCTGCAACGGCGTTGCGGCGTCGTGCTTGGCCCGTCATCCTGGTGCTTGCGACGGTGCTTGCGGCCGGCCCCGCGGCCCCGCAGGACAGTGCTTCATCCCTCCCTCCTGACTTCAAGGGATTCGTGGAGGGGCTGCGGGCCGATGCGCAGGCGCAAGGCATTACGAGCGCTACGCTGGATGCTGCCTTCGCGGGCCTTGCTCCCGATCCGCGCGTCATGGCCTTGACCAAGGCCCAGCCGGAATACGGCAAGCCCTTCGGCGCGTATGTCAACGGCGTCGCCTCGACCGCGCGCATCGATACCGGAAAGCGCATGGCGGCCCAATGGACGGAGACGCTCGACAGCGTCGAGCGCAGATTCGGCGTCGATCGCTGGATCATCCTCGGGATTTGGGGGCTCGAGACATCTTATGGAAGCGAGCCCATTCGCTGGGGCGTCATCCGCTCGCTAGGAACGCTCGCCCAAGCGCGTTACCGCGAGCCCTATTTCAGGAACGAGCTGCTCGTGGCGCTGAAGATACTGCAGGACGAGCACCTGTCGCGCGACTCGATGCTCGGCTCCTGGGCCGGCGCCATGGGCCAGACGCAGTTCATGCCCTCGACCTTCATCGCCTATGCGGTCGCTTATGCGGGCGGCGGGCGCCCCGACATCTGGACGAAGGTTCCGGACGTGCTCGCTTCCATCGCCAATTACCTCCAGCAACGGGGATGGAAGCCGGGCCTGCCCTGGGGTTTCGAGGTGACGGTGCCGGAGGGCTTCGACTATCGTCATAGCCATGCCTCCTTCTCCGAATGGGCCGGGCTCGGCGTGAAACGCGCCGATGGCGGGCCCTACCCGGCGACCGGCAATGCCATCCTGTTCTTCCCAAGCGGCGCCTCGGGGCCGGCCTTCCTGGTGACCGAGAATTTCGTGGTCATCAAGCGCTACAACAACTCGGACGCCTATGCGCTCGGGGTCGCGCATCTCGGCGATCTCCTGCACGGCCAGGGATCGATTCAGGCAGCCTGGCCCGCCAATGACCGACAGCTCACCCTCAGCGAGCGGATCGCGCTGCAGCACAAACTGGCGGATCTCGGCTATACGGTTCACGATTTCCAAGGCCGTATCGATTTCGAGCTCAGGGACGTCATCCGCGAAGTCCAGGCAAAGTTCGCAATGGTGCCCGACGGTTCCCCAACGCTCGCTCTTCTCGACAAGCTCGGCGTGTCGGTCAAATGACCATGTCGGCCGCCACGCTTACGACGCTGACGGTAGCGGTGCTGGCCGCCGCCCTCGCCTCTCCGAGACCAAGCCTCGCCGCCGTCGACCCGATCGGATCCCTGGACGATTCCGGGCGCTACGCGCCGGTCCTGGCGAATGCGACGCTTCGAACGCAGCCCGAGACACGCGTCAATCTCCTCATCGCGGTGCAGAAGACCACGGCGCCGCGCGAAACGGATACACAGGAGACGGCGCGCAAATTGAGGCTCGGAACGGTCGCCAGGCTCGTCTGGATGCGCGGCCGGGAGGACGCGAATTTCCTCAACAAGGCCAGGAACTTCGCCAGGAACCTGGCGCTGCGCATGGATGAGGACGTCTGGGGCGCGAGAAGCAGGACGGTCATCGCCCACGCCACTACGGGGGCCGAGTTCCTCGAGACCTTGATGCTTGCCTCGCAGCAAGGGCCGATCGGCAATATGGTCGTCTACGGCCATTCGGCGCCGACCGCTCTTTATATGCGCGAGGATCGTGGCTTCTACCGCGCCGTTAGCGATGCCGCCGAGAGCAGCCGGCTGGCGACCAGCTCCGAGACGACCAAGGAAGCCGAGCTGCGCGCCTTGGGCGCGCGGGATTTCGGCGACCTCGAAAACCTCCTGCGCGAGCGCGACATCCGCTTCGCCAAGGATGCGCTCGTGGTGTTCACCGGCTGCGAGTCGGCGGGCAAGACCGAGCTGGAGCCCGCGGGCATTGCGGCACGCTTCGCGGCGATTGCCGGCGTCGAGACATTCGGCTCGATCGGCTCGACCGACCAATCCATGGCGGCAGGGCGGCGGCCTTTGCCGCAGAAGGAATATACGCGAGGACACTGGGTCCGGTTCGTGACCGGCGGCGAGCCCCAAACGCTGCAAGCGAAAGTGCTCGATGTCCTCAAGAAGCTCGAGCCTGAGCAAGGGACGAGGCTGATCAGACCGCGATGGAGCCGCCCCGCCTCCGTTCCGGAACGGCCGGCCCTTCTGAAGCTCCGCTGCGCGGGCGACGATGCGCATCCTTGCGCGGTCGGCGCCCCGCAATGGGAGGCGGGGCTGGGTGTGTCCTTGAAGACCTCGGTATCATCGTCTTCCACATCGCCAAGGAGATCTGGGCGGGCGCCCGGAGCGATCCTTTGAGCTTCACGCCGGTCGGCCGCATCGGTGGCCCCTTATACGTCCACGGCGCCGAGATGGTCCGCGTTGAGTCGACGCAGGATGAGCGCTTTACGCTGCGCGGATCACTCCGGCCGGCGGCCGCTCTTTTGCGCGATGCCTTCGAGGTGGACTCGTCGAGCTTCGGCCCGCCGGTCGCGCTCTCGACGGCGGCAGGGCCGACACATGATTGCGGTGCTGGATACGTTGCCTTTGGCCACTTCGTACCACCATTTTTGCTGGTGAGGCGTCCATAGCTCGACCTTGCCGCATTCCCTGCATGTGAATTCGACGGGGATATAGGTCCCGCGCCGCATGAAATCCGACTGGTCGAAGTAGCTGACGGCAAGTCGATCTCGATCCACCGGGAGCTCGCCGCGGGCGAGCGCCGATTGCAAATATTCAAGACGCGCCTGCCGAGCCTCCCTCGCCTCCTTCGCGATCTGCTTGTCGCGTTTTGCCACCTTTCGCGCTCGAAGGGACATGCGCTTCTGCTTGTTGCTTGTCATGTGTTCGGCAACCGAGGGCGCCGCGAGCCAGCAGGACGGTCAGCTCACCAGCGGCGGCGGCTCGACGAAGAGACCCGATTCCATATGAAGCCTGCGAGCCGGCAAGCGGAATTCGCTGATATACCGGTCATCATGCGTCACCACGACGAGTGTCACACCGGCCCGGTGGAAACTCGGCAGCAGCTCGTCGTAGAATTTCTGCCGGAATTCCGGATCCTGCTCGGCGGTCCACTCGTCCAACAATAGGATCGGACGCTTCTCCAACAAGCTGACGATGAGTGCGAGGCGCTTACGCTGACCGGACGACAGGTCGAGCGTCTCGAACTCGCGGTCGACGAGGTGCGTCTTGGCGTGCAGCCGGAACTGCCTCAGCAGCCGGTCCACCTCCTCAGGGTCGGGTTCGGGAATTCCGTAGAGTCTTCGGAAAAGGTGGTAATCGAAGAAAATTCCCGCGAACAAGGCGCGATAAGCGTCACGGGTTCGGTCGTTGACGCGCATTTCGTCAAGCCAGATCCCGCCGGAATTGGGTTCATACAAGCCGGCAAGCACCTTCAGGAAAGTCGATTTGCCTGAACCATTACCGCCGGTGATGAAGACGATCTCGCCGGACCGCAGCTCGAAGTCCAGCGGCCCGATCTGGAAGGGGGTGTCGGACGACTTGTCGACATAATGGAAGATCACATTCCGCATCTTCATCTCGTCGAAACTCATCGATCGGTCGAGAACGTCCTTCGCATCCGATACGGCGACCGCTTTCAATCGCGCCTCGAGCTGCTCGATTTGACCGGCCGAGGCGTTCGCCGCCCTCAACACCGGGATGGTCTGTACCAGACCCCAACAAGTCGAAACGACGAACAAGATGGCGGTCGCCGCGCTCGATACCGAGGTTCCGAGGGTCTTACTGAAGCTCGGTGCGACAAATACCACGGCTCCGAGCATCAAATAAGTCGAAGATTGCGCGTACAGCATCCATTTCGTGGCCTCGATGCGCGTGCGGATCTTGATCTCGGCCGCGGACCTCGACACGTCCTTGATATGGCTGAACAGATCGTCGCTGCGCGCGCTGTTGAGCCGGACCTCCTTGAATCCATCCAGAATATCGGTCAGTCGGTCGAACAGCTGGTCCTCACGCTGGAGCGCTTCGCGCTCCCCCTCGCTCATCCCACGGCTCTTTGCCGTCAGCACCAAAGCCGCCACGCCGACGATGGGGACGCACAAGAAGAAGGCCAGCAGCGACAAATAGGCAACGTAAATCGAGATGAAGACGATGAGAAACACGCCTTGGATGCCGAAGGCAAGCATCCTGCTCGCTTGTGTCAGCGTCTCGCTTTCCTTGGTGATGGCCGCAACGATCGCGGAGCGCCCGATCGCGTCGAGCGCGAGCAATTCGGAGCGCCGTACATGGTCCATCAGGCGCAGCCGCAATTTGTGGATGATCGCTTCGATCTCCACGGTCATCGTGATGAAAATGTAGTTCTGCGTCTTGATGAACACGAACAATGCGACAACGAAGAAAACGGCTGCCGCGAGACGGGCTCCGACGCTGGTTGCGGCTCCGCCAGAATTGACCGCGGCGAGGATCGCGGCGGTGCTGATTCCCCCGAGCCCCGTCATGACGGCCAGCCGGGGCAGCGACAGCTGCATCTCACGGCGAACGAGGGCAAAGTAACTCATCGGCGGGCTCTGTTCCGTTCGCGCCTCAGCGGACGCCGTCCTCGACACATCGAGAGAGCGCCACTGCGACCGGAGCAGCGTTCATTCGAGGCAATATTGCGGCTGGGTAAGTGGAGGGCCGTTCAACCCCAGCACGACCAACACCGGCAGACGACGACGCAAAGCGATGTTGCACGCTGGCCAAAACTCCATCTGATTATAGGTTCCGCAGGGCCTTGTTATCAGACAAACTATGGCATGCGGGATCGAGGTGGGCAACGATGCGCGACACGATGCGCGACACGATGCGCAATGACGATGTGTCGTAAGCTGGCGAAGCGCCAAGCGCCAGTTTCCATCTTCCCGGCGCCAGGCCAAGGTGAACAGCAGGCTGAGGCGCTGCTTGGGCGCGCCCCGCTCGCCGACCGACATGTCCACGTTGCCGGTCTGCACGGCAACCTCGCCGCCCCCCCAGCACTTCACCTGCCTGCTGTCGATCTTGCCGTATTCGTAGAGGCCAGCCGCAAGGCCGGCGAGATAGGCCTCTTTCGACTCCGCGATCCCGGTCGAATGAATATAGACGAGGTCGTCCGCGAGCAGGCTCCTCAGCGCATCGAAGTCATGCGCCAGCATGGCGCGATAGGGAGCCTGCTCCGCCGCGGCGGTCTCGTCCGCCTTGTGCCGGCCGTCCGATTTCATCAGGCCGAACCCAATTCGCGCATGGCGAGATCGAGGAAGTCCTTGCCGATCGAGCCCTGAAACTGCTGATAGACCGGACGCGTCGCCTTGATGAACAGCTCCTTGTTGGCCGGCGTGATGTCGTTCACCTGCGCGCCAGGGAATTCTTCTCGGCGCATCAGCCGCGCCGGACATCGCCTAAGTGAATCGTGCGTCATCGCGTCGGCGCTAGGTCGCGGGCAGCTTCACGAACTTCTGCAGGCTCCGCAGCGGCTTCGGAACGGGTTCGTCGGGGAACAGCGAAGGCCAGGCTGTGACGCCGACCTCGCCGACGTAGAGATCGCCGCGCGAATCGACCGCGATGCCGTGCGGAGAGAGGAACTGCCCCGGCTTCGTTCCCGCCGTCGGCTCCTTGCCGAGACGCGCCAGCACCGTGCCGCCGTTATCGACAATGGTAATCCGAGGGCCGAGATTGGGCGCGCCGCGATTGAAGGCGAGATAGGGCCCGATCTCTCCGATGTAGCAGATCGGACATTTCCCGGGCGGCACGTAGAGCCCGCTCGGCCGATGCATGTCGTGCCACTGCGTCTCGAATTTTCCAACGCCGTCGAAGACCTGCACGCGATGGTTCTCGCGATCGGCGACATAGACGAAGCCATCGTCGTCGCAGCAGATATTGTGGGGCAGATTGAACTCGCCGGGCCCGCAGCCCGGCTTTCCCCAGGAGAAGAGCAGTTTGCCGCCGGGCGAATAGGCGTGCACACAGGCATTGCTGTAGCCGTCCGACACATAGATATCGCCCTTCGGCGAGAGGGCGGTGTGGGTGCAGCGGCTGAAGGGCACCCCGCTCATGAACGCGGACGGACGGCCGGGAATGCCAAGCTCGAGCAGGACTTTTCCCGCGAGCGTGCATTTGCGCACGGTATGGTCACCGTCATCGGTGCAGTAGAGGGTATCGTCCGGCCCCATATGCAGGCCATGGGCGTGATGGAAGACGGTCTCGCCCCAGGAGGTGAGAAAATTGCCGTCGCGGTCGAACACGCACATCGGGTGGGCGCCGCGATTGAAGACATAGACGCGGTCTTGCCGGTCGACGCCGACCGCCGCGACATCACCGAATTCCCACCCCTGCGGCAGCTTTTCCCAACCCTCGACGACGCGATAGGTGAAGTCGCCGCTCCCGACGATGACGCTCATTGCCTTGCCTCCCTGCCGGTGTCCTCTTGCGGCACCTGGCTCTCAATTCCTCCGACCGTTCTGGCCTAACTCTTGGGTAGTTGCAGGACGCGGATCGGCTTGCCGTCGAGGAAAGCAAGGACGTTCTCGATGCTTTGCCGATAGAAATCGCGGAAGGTCTCGGCGGTGGCGTAGCCCAAATGCGGCGTCAGAACGGTGTTCGGCAGCGAGCGCAACGGATGGCCGATGGGCAAGGGCTCGCGGTCAAAGACATCGAGCGCCGCGATCAATCTGCCGGACTTGAGGGCGGCGACGAGGGCTGACTCGTCGACCAAGGGGCCGCGCGAGGTGTTGACGAGCACGGCGCCGGGTTTCATGCGCGCGAGATCGGCCGCACCGACGATGCCGCGCGTGCGGTCCGACAGCACGAGATGAAGGCTGACCACGTCGGAGCGCGCCAGCAATTCCTCCTTGGCCACCAAACGCGCGCCGGCGGCGGTGGCGCGCTCCGTCGTCAGGTTCTGGCTCCAGGCGATCACCTGCATGTCGAGCGCGACTGCATAGCGCGCCAGGCGGGAGCCGAGGCGGCCAAGCCCGATCAGGCCGAGCGTCTTGCCGTGGAGCTCGAATCCGGGCGCGACGCCTTCCTGGAAGCGGCCAGCGCGCATGCCTGCATCCGCGGCTGCGATGCGCCTTGCCGCCGACAGCATCAGGCCGAGCGCCAGCTCCGCCGTCGCAACCCCGCTTCCGCCGCCCTCCGTATAGCAGACCGTCACGCCTCGTCCGATCAGGCAAGCAACGTCGATCGAGGCGGCGCGCGCGCCGGTCATCGCGAGCATCTTGAGCTTGCCAAGCCGGTTCGCCAGCGAAGCCGGAAAGGCGGTCCGCTCCCGCATCGCCATGACGATATCGAACTCGGCGAGCCGCCGGGCAGCCTGTTCCTCGTCGGCGAAAGCTGCGTCGAAGAAGGCGAGCTCGGCTCTGGCGGAGAGCGCGCTCCAGTCGGCGCTGGCGCGCGCCACCTTCTGCCAATCATCGAGAACGGCGATCTTCGCCATCACGGCCTCCATGTCCCGACTTCATCTCGTCCCTGCGTCATCTGAGATTGCGCTCCCATAGATCGAAGAGCTTCGCCCAAGTCTCCTCGGCCGCGTTCGGCTCGAAATCGGGACGCGCCGGGAAGCAGTAGCCGTGATGGGTGCCCGGACAGGTTTCGAGCGTATGGCGCGTGCCGGCTTTTTTGAGCGCCGCCTGGAGGTCTGGAACCACATGGGCCGGCACCGAAGGATCGACCTCCGCGAAGGCGAAGTAGAGCTCGCCTTTCACCTTGTCGAGCAAGAGATGCGGCGAATCCTCCTTGTCGGTGACGATCCCGACGCCGTAGAGGGAAGCCACCGCCGCCATGCGGCTGGCATGGCGGGCCGCGATGGTCGTGACGAAAGAGCCGCTCATGCAGTGGCCGACGCAGCCGACTGGCCCCTGCTTGACCTTGTCCTGGCCGTCGAGGAAGGCGATCATCCCACCCGTGTCGTCGGCGACGAAGGCATTGGTCAGGCTGTTCATGGCGCCGCGGATCACGACCGACATGGCATCGTTGCGACGCGGGATGTCGAAGCGCAGATGCCCCAGCCGGTAGTAGAGGTCGGGCAGCAGGCAGAAATAGCCGCGCGCGGCGATGCGCCGCGCCATGTTTCTCAGCTCTTCCCGTATTCCCGGCGCATCCATGAAGAGGATCACCGGAGGATGAGCTCCGGCTCCGTCGGGGCAGGCGGCAAAGCACGGCTGCAGGCCGTATTTCGTCTGGACGAGGACATCCTTCTCGATCATGGGCAATGACCCTCCTTGAAGTGGAACATGCAGGTTCGACGGCGAGCCATCGGAAAGCCTCAGCCCTCGGCCGATCGAGCGAGCTTGACGAGATCGGGCGGGAAGAGATCCGGGAATTTCGGGATCACGGGGCTGCAGGCTTCGCGGAATGACCCGACATCGACGTCGAGATTGACCTGCATCCCCTTGCCCTTGAGGAAGTCGTAGGCCTCGGCCTCGTCCTTCTGCGTATATTGCCGAAGCCATTGCGTGGCATCGGCCGCCGACGCCGACACGGCCTCCTGCTCATCCTTGGCAAGGCCGTCGAACAGCGACGCATTCATGATGGAGTAGGCGTTGGTGAGAATATGATCGGTCTTGGAGATATACTTCTGCACCTCGTAGAACTTGTTGGATTTGACCACCGAGGGCGGCGTGTCCTGGCCGTCGGCGACGCCTTGGCTGAGCGCGAGGTAGAGCTCGCTCAGATCCACCGCGACGACCGATGCGCCGGTTGCCTGCATCATGGCGTTGTAGGACTTCGAGTCGGGCACCCGCATCTTCAAATCCCGCATGTCCTTGACCGAGTTGATCGGGTGCTTGTTGTTGGTCATCGAACGGAAGCCGAGATCGTTCCAACCGACGATGCGGAAGCCTTGAGCCAGCGCCCGCTTCTTCAATTCGTCGCCGAGCGCGCCGTCGAGAGCCGCGTAGGCCTGCTTGCGCGAGCGGAACAGGAAGGGCGCGTCGGTGACCGACATATCGGGCACCCAATTCATGAGGGCAACGCCCACCGACGCCATCTCGATCGAGCCGAGGCGAACCGCCTGAGCGATGTCGCGCTCGTTTCCCATCTGGGCATTGGGGTAGATGGTCACCTGGATCTTGCCGGAGGTCTTCTCCTCGACCACGCTCTTGAAGCGCTCGCCCCATAAGTGCCACGCATGCGTCGTCGGCGTCGAATGCGCGTAGCGCAAGCGCTTCGCGCCCCTGCCTTGTGCGAGGCTTGGCGCACAAGGCAAAGCGGCGGAGACGGCAGCGGCTCCGCCGAGCTTGAGCAGCATGCGGCGGGTCGCGGCAGCGCCGGGCGCCGGATCGCCGCGGCGGCGCATTTGGCTCTTATCCTGAAGACGCATGATATCCTCCCTCTCTTGGTATCGAGCAGTTCCTTCACCCCTTGAAGTGAAGGCTCAGCGGCAGAACCAGGGTGATCCACGGCACGAAGGCCACGAGCAGCAGCCCGAGGCACAGCACGCCGAGATACCAGACGAGCGGCCGCGTCACGCGGTCGACATCGGTCTCGCAGATGGCGCAGGCGATATAGAGCGCAAGGCCCACGGGTGGGATGATCGAGCCGATCCCGAAGGCCTCGATCAGCACGATGCCGTATTGCAGCGGGTCGACCCCGAGCAGTACCGCCACCGGCAGCAGCAGGGGACCGAGGATGACGACGGTGACGATGCTCTCGAGCACGGCTCCCATCACGATGGTGATGGCGATCACCAGCGGCAGGAAGGCCGTCGGACCGAGGCCGCGCAAGGCCGAAGCGACAAGGTCCGGAACGCCCTCGAGCGACAATGCCCAGGAGAAGATGGTCGCCCCGCTGAAGGTGAAGAAGATCATGCCGCCCATCAGGCTCGCATCGGTCACGACCTGCCAGAACTCGCCGCGCCCGATCTGGCGGTAGAGGCCGACCCCGAGCAAGAGCCCGTAGACGACCGCGAAGGAGGAAATCTCGGTCGGCGTTCCGACTCCAGCCACGATCCCGCCGATCAGGAGCACCGGCATCAACAGCGGGATGAAGGCTTGCCGCGCGGTCGCGATCCTGTGGGCGCGCGAAGCGCGCGGCATGGCTTTGAGGCCGGACGACAGCGCCCGGATATAGACGAGAAGCATCAGGCCCGCCGCGATCGTGGCTGCCGGCAACAAGCCCGCCAGGAAGAGCGCGCCGGTCGAGACCGAGGTCACCGAGCCCAAGGCGAGGATGGCGATGCTCGGCGGAATGCTCTCGCCCATCGCGGCCGAGGCGGCGAGGACGGCCGTGGCTTCGTCGGGATCATAGCCCGCCCGCCGCAAGGTCCTGTTCATCGGGATGCCGATCGCCGCCATGTCCGCGGCCTTCGAGCCGGAAATGCCCGACGCGATATACATGCCGACGATCGACACCTGCATGAGCCCGCCGCGGAAATGCCCGATGAGGGCCGACAGGAAGTCGACGATGCGGGAGCCGATGCCGCCGCGATCCATGATGAAGCCGGCCAGGATGAAGAAGGGCAGAGCCAGGAAGATGAAGCCTCCGACACCGCGTTGCGCGTTCATGGGAACCGCAATGAGCGGAGCCGCGCCGGTCGCGTGGATGTAGACGAGGCCGACCGTCGCCAGGACGAAGCCGACCGGCACGCCGATGGCGATCTGGGCGACGAAGACGCCGGCCAGCACGACGTAGAGCCAGGAGGTGTCGACCCAGGCGCCATTCCTCGCCAGCACGAAGGCCAGGACGACGGCCCCGACGAAGCCTGCCGAGAGGGCGACCGGCCGCGCGGGCCGGCGCGACAGCGCGACGCCGGCATGCACCACGAACAAAGCGCAGCCGAAGGTCATCGGCAGCGTCATCCACACATAGCCGATGCCGAGCATCGTCGTGTGCTCGCCCGCGTTCAGGATCAGGAGGGGGATGGAATAGCCGCCGATGACAGCGGCGATGACGATGATCATCCAGGCGACGCTCGCGTCGAAGAAGGGGCGCCATCCCGGGCCGAGACGATCGACGAAAAAGGTGATGGCCATGAAGCGCCCGCGGCCATAGGCGACCGCGCCGCCGAGGAAAGCCGTCATGATGAGGAAGAGCCGGGAGGTCTCCTCCACGCCCGGCATCACGGTCGCGTTGAACGTCGCCCTGAGGACCGTATTCGAGAAGACGAGGGTGACTTCCGCGATCAGCGCGAGATTGACGAGCACGATCACCGCATCGTCGATGGTCCTCAGCCAGCTCGGCACCGACAAGGTCACCGGCGCTCGCGCCATGCCGGCGCCCTGCCCCAAGGCCGGGCGCAGCCGACCTATCGGCAAAGGATCAGCCGCCCCGCAATCCGAGGGATTCGCGCCCATCCGATATCCCGGCCTGGCCCTGCTATCAGGCACGCAGGAGCTGCTTCGCGCCGGCCGTCAGGATGTCGCTGATCCAGGCGAACTTCATGAAATCCTCCCTGACCCGTTTGCCGGCCTTGCGTATCCGATCGCTCGCCTCGGCGACGGCCGCCTTGACTTCCGGGTGGACGGGATCGCCCGCATGGCCGAGCGATTGGGCGAGATCCATCAGGCCGAAGGAAAGGTAGTCGACCCCATCGAGAGCCGCGAGCTCATGGGCCGCCTCCAGCCCGGCGCGGCTCTCGATCATGAGGGCGAGCGACACGGCCGCGTTGCACGCCGCAAGATGCGCGGGCTTGTCCCTGATGGCGAGATAGGATGGGCGCCCGCCGCCGAACGACCGGTCGCCCAACGGCGCGAAATAGGTCGCCGCGATCGCCTCCCTGGCATCGGCGACCGACTCGATATGCGGGGCGACGATGCCCGCGACCCCGCGGTCGAGAAAGCGCGTGATGGTCGCGGCCGAACGGTCCGGCACTCTGGCGATCGGCGTCAGCCCATGGCGCTCGGCGACGATGCAGCTCGTCTCGATGTCGCGCCAATCGAAACTGCCATGCTCGCCGTCGATGTAAACGAAGTTCAGCCCGGCCGGCACCAGGATCTCGATGATGCTGGGAGCCGGGAAAGTCAGATGAATGCCGCGGACGACGTGACCCTTCGCGGCCGCATCCTTGACGGCGTTTCCCAGAACCATCGGCGCTTCCCCTCGGCTATTTCCGCAACTCTAACAGCTGCAGCCAAATGGTAAAATCGATTTTGCCATGCACTCATGATAGGCTGCGCCTATGGACTTGACCTTCTCCCAACTGCGGACCTTCGAGCGCATCGTGCGCCTCGGAAGCTTTCACGCGGCCGCCAAGCATCTCGGGCTGACGCAGCCGAGCGTCTCGCAGCGCATCAAGGAGCTGGAGGGCGCGCTCGGCACCGAGCTCTTCGTCAGGCGGGGACCCCGCCTCAGCCTGACGGCCGAAGGCCATGCGCTCGTCGATTATGCGGATCGGATGCTCGACACGGCGGGCGAGATCGTCGACCGCTTCCGCAGCCGCGATCCGCTCAAGGGATTGCTGCGGCTGGGCTTGAGCGAGAGCTTCGCCCTGATCTGCCTGACGGATCTGTTGCAGCGGCTGGAGGAGCGCTACCCGGACCTCAAGACCTCCGTCCATGTCGGCGACACCGGAACGGTCTCGAGCCTCCTCAACGAGCGCAAGCTCGACATCGCGGTCGTCTCGGAACCCGCGGTCGAGCCGCATGTCCACAGGCAGCCCATCGGCACAAACCAGCTCGGCTGGGTCGCGAGCACCAAGCTCGTCATTTCGCAAGCGGTGCTGTCGCCGCAAGACCTCTGCCGCTACCATCTCATCATCAGCCCGCCGACCGCCCGCCTGCATGCGACCGCGACCAACTGGTTCCAGCAAGCGGGCACTGCGCCGGCACGCATCAGCACCTGCAACAGCCTGTCGGTGACGATGCTGACCATCCTGAAGGGCCTGGCGATCGGACTGGTGCCGGTCCGCGTCATGCAGGACGAGATTACACGCGGCCAAGCCAAGCAGCTTCCGGTGCTGCCCGCCATCCCGGGGCACCGGGTCTCGTTGTGCTACCAGGCGAGCGAGTTCGGACCGAGCCTGAAATTGATCCTGGATCTGATGCGCGAGCTGATCGCCCACCACAAGCTTTTCATGTGAATGGCGAGAGGTCGTCCGGACCGGCGTCGCGCAGAGCGATATCCTCTCCGGACGCGCCCGATGACCATGGGTTCGCCGGCCGACCTGCCGCGTCTATGTTGCAGCGCAACATCTGTTATTAACGGATAAAATACAGATGGAGCGGGCTTTTTCGAGTGCTGAGCATCCCAAATTATGTTGCACCGCAGCGTGGCTGTAAACAACAGGGAAAATACAGCGGGCCTAGCCTTTCTTCGGAGATAATTATTCAACTGCTACAAAGACTTATTGCGTCGCACCATCGCTCCGCGCGCCGCGAGGTGCAGCGGATACGGATTTCACAGTCGGCCATCCGGATCCTGCCTCGTCCGAAGACCCGCCACGAAGGGCGACTGCCGTCCGCGGCGTAGACTGATGATACCCCGTCAGGGGAATGAACGCAAGGGGGACACTCCGCGCCCCCGCCGCGCCCAGTCGGCGCACCCGCGGCGACGCCGTACTCCGCCACCGTTTGACGCGCGACATCAACTCGGCTGGTCCCGCAATTGCCGGTCCCTGAATCGTAAGGGAGGATTGCCGCTCGGCGGCCTACGAAATACGATCGCCCTTTCACGATCGAGAGGATCGACAATGGCAGGCATCATCGAAATTCCGGCCCGGCATGGCAAGGCGGCTTTCGTGGAGCGTGGCCGGCATATCCGCGTCATCAACACGCACGGCCAGCAGGTCGTCGACACCTGGGCCTTCAACCGGCACGACATGTCCGAATTCATGTCGATGGAACATGCGCGCGTCAGTCTCGGGCACATCTTTCCACGCGTCGGCGATACGCTATGCACCAATCGCCGCCGCCCGATCCTCACCATCCTCGACGACAATTCGGGCGGCATCCACGACACGCTGATCGCCGCTTGCGACCGGTATCGCTATCAGCTCCTGGGCTGCGTCGGTCACCATGACAACTGCACGGATAATCTGGCGTCCGGCCTTGCCGAGCTTGGACTCGCCGCACCCGAGACCCCTTCCCCATGGAACCTGTTCATGAATATTCCCGTCGCGCCGGACGGCAGAGTGGCCTTTCTGCCTCCGGTCTCGACGCCTGGAAGCAGCATCACGCTGCGCGCCGACATGGACATCGTGATCGCCTTCTCGGCTTGCCCGCAGGACATGATCCCGATCAATGGAGCGGCCTGCAAGCCGACGGAAGCTCATTTCGAGCTTGGTTGAAGCGTGGGCTGGGGCAGCGCTAATTAAGTAGTCGGGTAGAGGTGCCGGTTACCCGGCACCTCCCCCACGGATCCCGGCGTGCGGCTTTCCCGCACCGGGCTCTTGTCGAAGGTCGGACGTGATCGCGGGTTTGGACGCCGCCGATCCGTAGGCTCGCAGCTTCAGTGGCAT
>JBIOEJ010000060.1:0-34044 GCA_044445965.1 Hyphomicrobiales bacterium | reverse complement strand
GGCGAGGTCGCCAAGACGAATGGCGGCATGCACAAGCTCGATACGCGGCAGACCTTCTTGATCGAGCGCGAGGCTCCGCCTAGCTTGCGCCGCCCAGCGCGGCGCCTGAAGCCGCCATAACCGGAACCCGTCATGTCAAAGCTCGATCAAGTCCTCGACCACCTCGACAAGAACCTCGATGCCGCCGTCGAGCGCCTGTTCGCGCTCCTGCGCCTTCCCTCGATCTCGACGGACCCGGCCTACAAGAAGGATTGCGTCAAGGCCGCCGAGCATCTCAAGGCCGATATCGCCTCGATCGGCTTCACGGCGAGCCTGCGCCCGACCAAGGGCCATCCGGTGGTGCTGGCTCATGCGAAGAGCGGCGGCGGCAAGAGCGGCGGCAAGCGGCCGCACATGCTGTTCTACGGCCATTACGACGTGCAACCGGTCGATCCGCTCGAGCTGTGGACAAGCCCGCCCTTCGAGCCGCGCCTCGCCGAGGTCGAGCCCGGCCGCAAGGCGATCCTGGCGCGCGGCGCCTGCGACGATAAGGGCCAGGCCATGACCTTCATCGAGGCTTGCCGCGCTTGGAAGGCGGTCACCGGGTCGTTGCCGATCGACCTCACCTTGCTGGTCGAGGGCGAGGAGGAGTGCGGCTCGATCAACCTGCCGGCCTTCGTCGAGGCCAACAAGGCCGAGCTCGCGGCCGATGCGGCGCTGGTCTGCGACACCGGCATGTGGGACCGCAAGACGCCGGCCATCACCTCGGCGCTGCGCGGCCTCGTCTACGAGGAGGTGAAGATCATTGCGGCCAATCGCGACCTGCATTCCGGCATCTATGGCGGAGGCGCGGCCAATCCGATCTACGTGCTCGCCAAGATTCTCGGCGGGCTGCGCAATGACGAGGGGCGCATCCTGCTGCCGGGATTCTACGACGGCGTGCATGAGCTGCCCTCGCAGCTCAAGGCCGATTGGGTGGCCCTCAACCTCACCGCGAAGGAATTCCTCGGCCCGATCGGGCTGAGCCTGCCGATCGGCGAAAAGGGCCGCGAGCTGATCGAGATGGTGCAGTCGCGGCCGACCTACGACATCAACGGCATCTGGGGAGGCTATGAGGGCGAGGGCTCAAAGACCGTGATCCCCTCGCATGCCTCGGCCAAGGTGTCGTTCCGCCTGGTCGGCGACCAGGACCCCAAGAAGATCTCGGCGGCGTTCGAGACATATGTCCGCGACCGCCTGCCGGCCGACTGCAAGGCGGAGTTCATCCATCACGCAAATTCAAAGGCACTGGCGCTGCCGGGCGACAGCCCGCTGCTCACCAAGGCCCGCCAGGCGCTGCTCGCCGAATGGGGCAAGGCGCCGGTCACCATCGGCTCGGGCGGCTCGGTGCCGATCGTCGGCGATTTCAAGCGGATGCTCGGCATCGACTCGCTGCTGGTCGGCTTCGGCCTCGACGATGACCGCGTGCACTCGCCGAACGAGAAATACGACCTTACGAGCTTCCATCGCGGTATGCGCTCCTGGGCGCGCATCCTGGGCGCGCTGGCGGGGTAAGCTTCGCCGATGATCGACCGCAGGCGGTTGCTGGCGCGAACCCTGGCATTGACTGCCGCGCCGGCGATCATGAAGACTGCGGGCGCACAAGCCCAGCCGGTGATCGATTCCGCGCCGTCCCTGCAGCGCGAGATCGACGCGGCGGCAAGGCTCGGCCGCGTCGTCAGCATCCCGTCGGGCATCAGCTATGTGTCGCGACTGCGCCTTGCGTCGAATGCGCGCCTGGTCGGCGCCGGGCGATCGAGCCGGCTCGTGGCCATCGGCGCAGGCCCCATGCTCTCGATCGAACGCGCCGACAGCGTCGCCATCGAGAACGTCGCCTTCGACGGCGGCTCGCGCGCACCCGGCGGCGAAAGCGGCCTGATCGAAGCGCGCGACGTGGCCGATCTGCGTCTCCTCGACTGCGCGATGGAGCGGGTCGCCGGCCATGGGGCGCGACTCGAGCGTTGCGGCGGCCGCATCGAGCGCTCGAATTTCCGTTCCATATCGGAGAGCGCGGTGTTCTCGACGGATGGGGCCGGCCTCTCCGTCGTCGACAACCGCATCGAGGATTGCGCCAATAACGGCGTGCAGATCTGGCGGACGAGCCAGGGGGATGACGGCGCCGTCATCCGCGGCAACCATATCGCCCGCATCCGGGCGGATCGCGGCGGCGAGGGCCCCTACGGCAATGCGATCAGCGTGTTTCGCGCGGGCGGCGTCCTGTGCGAGGGCAATGTCATTCGCGCCTGCGCCTTCTCGGCCATTCGCGACAATGCCGGCTCCGATGCGAGCATCCGCGGCAATAGCTGCGCCGATCTCGGCGAGGTCGCGATCTATGTGGAGTTCGGCTTCACGGGGGCCGTGGTCGAGGGGAACCTCGTCGACGGCGCGGCCGTCGGCATCTCGATCACCAATTTCGATCAGGGCGGCCGGCTCGCCGCCTGCTCCGGCAATGTCGTGCGCAACCTCGACCGCGCCCGCCCGCAGGGCGCGGCATTGTCGGGGATCGGCATCCATGCCGAGGCCGATACGGTGGTGAGCGGCAACACCGTCGATCGCGCCGGCGGCCCCGGCCTGCTGGTCGGTTACGGCGCCTTCCTGCGCAATGTGCTGGCCACCGGCAATGTCGTCAGCGACTGCGATATCGGCGTCGCCGTGTCGGTCGCGCCAGGTGCTGGAAGCGCCGCCATCACCGGCAACACCATCGCCCGCGCACGGCGCGGCGCCATCGTCGGCATGGCCTGGGAGAAGATCGCAGCCGCCGATCTCGTCGCGCAAGCCGCGAGCTATCCGCAGCTCACCATCGCCGGCAACCAGCTGCGCTAGGCCGCCGAACGCCGCCTCGTCTGCGACTGGGCGATGAAGGCCGTGATCGCGGCGGCCGATTGCGGCCTGCTGATCAGGAAGCCTTGCGCTTCCTCGCAGCCGGAGGCGCGCAGATGCGCGAGCTGCTCCTTGGTCTCCACGCCCTCGGCCGTCACGTCCACTCCGAGATCGCCGGCGAGCCCGATCAAGGCCCCGACGATGGCCTGGCTCTCCGCATGGGTCGCGAGGTCGCGCACGAAGGAGCGATCGATCTTGATCTTGTCGAAGGGAAGCTTGCGCAGATAGCTGAGCGAGGAATAGCCCGTGCCGAAATCGTCGAGCGCGATCCTGACCTTCATCCGCCGCAATGTCTCGAGGATGGTGAGCGCCCGGTCCATTTCCGAGATCAGGACCGTCTCGGTCACCTCGAGCTCGAGCCGCTCGGGCTTGAGGCCGGTCTCGGCGAGCGCTTTCTCGACGGCCGAGATGATGCCGGGGCTGTGGAACTGCGCCGCCGACAGGTTCACCGCCACCCCGATATGCTCGGGCCAGGTCACCGCTTGCTTGCAGGCCTCGCGGATCACCCATTCGCCGATCGGCTGGATGAGGCCGGTCTCCTCGGCCAGCGGAATGAAGTCCATGGGCTGCACCACTCCGCGCGTCGGGTGGTTCCAGCGCAGCAAGGCCTCGCAGCACTTGATGGAGTTGTCGGCGAGATCGATGAGCGGCTGGAAGACGAGCATCAGCTCGCCATTGGGGAGGGCGGTGCGCAAATCCATCTCGAGCGCCCGCCTTTCCTTGGCCTTGGCGTCCATCCCGGGCTCGAAGAAGCGGAACCCGCCTCGCCCCTCGGCCTTGGCGCGATAGAGCGCGAGGTCGGCATGCTTCAAGAGCATGTTGACATCGGTTCCGTCGGCCGGCGCGACCGCGATGCCGATGCTGACGCCGGTCGCCACGTTGACGTCCTCGACGAGGGTCTGCGCCGACAAGGCTTCGCACATCCGCTGGGCGAGCTCCGAGGTCGATTCGAGAGAAACCGCCTTCGTCTGAACGACGCCGAACTCGTCCCCGCCGAGCCTGGCGATCATGCCGGCATCGCCGACACAGGCGCTCAGGCGCCTTGCGACCTCGACCAGCAAGGCATCCCCCGTCGGGTGACCTTGGCTGTCGTTGACCGACTTGAAGTTGTCGAGGTCGAGGCACATCACCGCGAAGGGAGACCCGCCTTGCGTCAGCCGCTGCACGGCCTCCCCGAGCTCCCTGCCGAACCAGGCCCGATTGGGCAGATCGGTGAGCGAGTCGTGAAGGGCCATGCGCCGGATCTCGGCGTCGGCCCGGCGAGCGGCGGTGACATCGGTGCCGAAGCCGCGGAAGCCGACGAACCGGCCATGCTCGTCATGGATCGGCTTGCCGGTGAGCGACCACCAATGCTCCGACGCGCCGACCATCACCGGAACGACGATATGGCGAAAGGCCGCGGCCTCGGCGAACCGCGCCGCGATCTCGGCACGTTTCTGGGCAGCCTCCGCGACCGACGGCATCCCGGGCATCAGCACCTCCTGGTAGGCGAGCCCGGTCAGCTCCGCCGCGGGCCGGCCCGACAGCGCCGCGAGGCGCGCCGACGCATGCTTGATGCGATGGGCTTCGTCCGTTTCCCATAGCCAATCATTGGCGTTGTCCTCGAACTCCGACAGCAGCGAGCCGATGACTTCTCTTTGCCGATCGCCTTCGATCTGGGCGACCGCGCGTTCCACCAGCAGCATCGCCTGGTCGATGGAGCTGCGCGCCGTCGAGCATGCGAAAATGAACATGAGGGCGGCGAACAGCGCGTAGAAGGGGTCGCCGGTGTGCAGAAGGGAGACCGCGGACCCGCCCAGGATGAGGTCGGCGAAGATGATTGCGGCTGCCGGCATGCTTCCGAGCGCGAAGGCTCCCGCGCACATCATGCCGGCGCTCAAGGTCGCGATGATGAGCTTCGCCTCGGCAGGCGCGCTCTGCAAGAAGAGGATCGGAACCAGCGCCCAAAAGGCGCCGAGCACCGCCGCATTGGTGACCGTGATGCGGATCGCGCGCCTGGACACGCCGGCTCGTGACGATCGGGCGCGTCCCCGCAAGGTCCTCGCCAGAACCAGGCTCGCCGGTATGACGACGAACATCGCCCAACCGATGACCGAGATGCGGTCGTCGGACTGCCAGAGCGACGCCACGAGAACAAACGCATTGAAGATCATGGCCAGCATGATCCAGGGTGTGTTGCGCAAAACGCCCTTGAATTGCTCGAAGCGAATGCGCGCAGCGACTGCCTCGTCGAGCGGCGGGGCACCGAAGACCGTAAGATCGCCGGAGAGGGCACGGGCACAATAGGACTTTATTCCGGCAAGCGACATGCGGCCTCCAAGCCATGCGACGAAGGGATGTCGCTGCAGCTTGCGCGCCCATTCGGCGTGAAGGGGCGCTGCGAGCAAGAGTTAGGAATCTCACAGGTCGAGTTGACGTTCCGTGAACCGGAGACGGCGAAATTGCGCAAAGTTTGCCCGGGATGCGCCTCGCCGAGCAGCCCAGTTCGGTCGAGACTGATAGGCGGCTTCGCGTTTAGCGCCCGGATTCGCTGAGATTCGATCGATTCAGACGCAATCGCCGCCATGCGATCATCGGCAAGGGGAAATTCACCATGAGCGTCAATTCCGAACGGATGCGCCCTACGAGCACGCGGCGAGCTGTCGCACCACGCGCAGCTTCCCGGTTTCGATGCCGTTCCAGTTGAGGATCGGCTTGTCGGCATAGGGCGCGAGCACCGCGCGCTGCTCGTCCGAGAGCGGCATGAAGGCCTGGATCAGGGAGGCCATGACGGCTTCCGAGGCTCGCTTGCCGCCGTCATCGCATTTGACGGCGATGCCGAGCCCCTGCTCCGGCAAGGCGGCGCAATACACCCCTTCCGCGCCCGTCTTGGTGAACAGCTTGTCGCCGAGAGCCTGCATCGCCACGGTATCGAAGCGATGGCTGCCGGCGACCATGAAGGGCTCGGCCGCAGCGGCCTCCCGCAGGCGCTTGGCCGCCGCGGCGCGATCGCCCGATAGCCTCGCGCCGGAGCCGAACCGGGCAAAGCCGAGCGCCAAGGCTCGCAGCGGGGTGGCATAGGTCGGGATGGAGCATCCATCGACGCCGCGCGCGGCCTCGGTGAGCCGCACGTCCATCACTTCCTCGAAAATCCCCTTGATGCGGCTTTGCACCGCGTGGTCGGGGCGCACATAGCCCTTGGGGTCGACATGGGTCGCGCAAGCGACGCAGATGAAGCCCGAATGCTTGCCCGAGCAGTTGTTGTGCAGCGCGTTCGGCTCTCGACCCTGCGCGGCAAGGGCGCGCGCGGCCCGTTCATCCGACGGCCAATGCGTTCCGCATTCGAGGCAGGACGCGTCGCGCCCCGCCTTGGCGAGCATGGAGGTCGCCGCCTCGACATGACGCGGCTCGCCGGAATGCGAGGAGCAGGCAAGCGCGAGCTCGGCTTGCGTCAATCCGTAGCGGTCGGCCGCGCCGGTCTCGATCAGCGGCAAGGCTTGCAGCGCCTTGACGGCCGAGCGTGGAAAGACCATCCGCTCCGTCTCGCCGAGCGCCATCACCATGCGCCCATCGGCATCGCTGACGGCGAGCACGCCGCGATGCTCGCTCTCGACCACGCCGCCGCGCGTGACTTCGACCAAGACCGGATCGACCATCAACCCACCTGCTCCCTGCGCCGCCGCGATATCGCGCGGCATGCGAGCTTGACGCCTTGCTCTCGCGAAGGCAACCCGCGCCGCAACACCCGCGCCGCCTCCGACTCACCTTCGGAAATCGGCGAGAGAGCCCATGCGCTCTGTTGCACAGCGGCAACAACCGCACCACATTCCCTCGGAGCATTTTTCAAGCGAAGCTTGCCGCCGCAGGCCGCAGGAGAGGCCAGAGATGCGTGATCCCTATCAGGTGTTGAGCGTCGAACGCTCCGCCAGCGAGGCTGAGGTCAAGAAGGCGTTCCGCCGCCTCGCCAAGCGCTACCATCCCGATCGGAACAAGGAAGATCCGAAAGCCAAGGACAAGTTCGCCGAGATCAATGCCGCCTATGAGATCATCGGCGACAAGGAGAAACGCGGCAAGTTCGATCGCGGCGAGATCGACGCCGAAGGCAAGGACCGTTTCCAGGGCTTCGCACCGGGTGGCCGTGGCGCCGGCGGCTTTCGCCGCGGCCAGGGAGCCGACGGCTTCGAGCACTACTCCTTCGATTTCGGCGGCCCGGGCGCCGCGGGGCATTCCGCTTCGGGCGGGGCCGGAATGGAGGACATCATCGCCGAATTGTTCGGGCGCGGCGGGCGAGGCCAGCCGGGCGGCGGGGCACGCGGACGCGGGGCGCGAGGCGCGGATACGGGCTTCGAGATGGAGGTGACGCTCGAAGAAGTCGCCAAGGGCGGCAAGCGCCGGGTCTCGCTCTCGACCGGCCGCGACATCGAGGTGACGATCCCGGCAGGCATCGAGGCTGGAAAGCAGATCAGGCTGCGTGGTCTCGGCGAGCCCGGTCACCTCGGAGGCGAGGGCGGCGACGCGCTGATCACGGTGCGCTATCAGCGCCACCCGATCTTCGAGGTCGAGGGCAAGGATCTGCGCGCCAACGTCGATGTGCCGCTCGAGGATGCGGTGCTCGGCGGCAGCTTGCGCGTGCCGACGCTCGGCGGCGCGGTCGAGATGACGCTGCCGGCCTGGTCGCAAGGCGGCAAGACGCTGAGACTCAAGGGCAAGGGGCTGCCGTTGAAATCCGGCACCGGCGACCTCTTGGTGCGGCTGAATATCCAAATGCCGCTCAATGACAAGGAGCTCGAGGCGCTGATGCGCCGCGGGCGCGAGGCGCGTGCCGGGCGGGGGTGAGACCGGGTCGGTGCACCGAACGGTTCGCCGAAGGCCTGCCCATGAACGCGCGTTGGCGGCCTTGCCGGAGACGCTGGATTCAGGCCGGGTCCTGGCCCATCATCGGCGGCGCCTCAGCCTCGGGAACCGCCATGCCGGCCATTCTTCTCGCTCTCCCATTCGTGCTCGCCCCCCTCGCGGCGATCGCGCAATCCAATCCCCAGCAAGATTGCGGCGCAGGACGGTTGGCAAATGGCCGCGTTCTGCAGGCCGTGAACCCGCCGTAAGGAGAACTGCGGGTTTGCCCGGAGGTGACGACGCCGGCTGGCCGACCCACGCCGCCGCCACAGGTTTGCCTCCCCGCACGCCCTCGGTTAGCTGTGATGGACCCTTATGCGAATGGGAGCCGCACATGACCTATGAGACGATCATCGTCGAGAGCCATACGCTGGCGAGCGGCGACAAGGTCGGCGTGATCAAGCTCAACCGGCCCCAGGTGCTGAACGCCTTGAACTCCGATCTGGTGCGCGAGATGAACGACGCGCTCGATCGCTTCGAGGCTGATCCGCAACTCGGCTGCACCATCGTCACGGGCTCCGAGAAGGCCTTCGCGGCAGGCGCCGACATCAAGGAGATGCAGGAGAAATCCTACCCCGGCACCTATCTCGAGGACTTCATCACCTCCTGGGACCGGGTGGCATCGCGCCGCAAGCCGATCATCGCGGCGGTGGCGGGTTTCGCGCTCGGGGGCGGCTGCGAGCTCGCCATGATGTGCGACATCATCATCGCGGCCGACAACGCCAAATTCGGCCAGCCGGAGATCAAGCTCGGCGTGATGCCGGGCTCAGGCGGCACGCAGCGGCTCACCCGCATCGTCGGCAAGGCGAAGGCCATGGACCTCGTGCTCACCGGCCGGATGATGGACGCGGCCGAGGCCGAGCGCTCGGGCCTGGTGGCGCGCATCGTCCCGCTCGACCAGCTGATGACCGAGGCGATGAAGACCGCCGAGACCATCGCCGGTCTCTCCTTGCCGATCGTGATGATGGCCAAGGAAAGCGTCAATCGCGCCTATGAGACGACGCTCGCCGAAGGCATCCGCTTCGAGCGGCGCGTCTTCCACGCCATGTTCGCGACCAGCGACCAGAAGGAGGGCATGGCCGCCTTCGTTGCCAAGCGCCCGCCGGCTTTCACGGATTCCTGAGGACGGAAAACAGAGAACAGAAGACAGAGGAACCAGCCCGGCCGCCGGCTCCTCTGTGCTCCGTCGTCAGTCGTCAGTCCTCCGTCCTCTACCTCACCATGATCGACAAGCTCGCCCGTGCGCGGGCGTCGAAAGCCTTCATCTGTTGGTCATAGCCGCGCCAGGCGACGCGGCTGCGCAATTTGCGATGCGCTGCGAGGCGATGCGCCGCCGCGACCGAGCCCGTCCCGAAGCCCCAGCGCGGCCCGATGTCGAGGAAGCCGAAGCTCGGGCTCGGCACGTCGCCGGTCACCGGATAGTTCGCCTCAACCAGATAGGAGCGCACCCGCACGCAATAATCGATCGAGCGCGCCGAGAAGCGCGTCTCGCCATGGCCGGCGCGGTATTTCATCACCGCGGTACAGATATCGCCGTTGGCGAGCCGCCAGGCGCCGGCGAGATAGGCGACGCCGAGGCCGATATTGGTGCGCGGTTCGCGCAATTCCTCGAGCGTTCCGGTGAAGCCCAGCAGCCGCGCCGTCGAAGGCAGCACCTGCATCAGACCGATCTCGCCGACCGCCCCCGTCACATTGGGGTCGTAGGCGCTCTCGGTCCGGATGACTGCATCGACGATCTCGACGGGGAGCCCGGCGCGCGCCGCCGCGGCCCTGACGACCTCACGATAGAGGGCGCGCCCGGCGCGGTAGCGCAATGGGAACCCAGCCGCCGCGAGGCCTTCCGCGACACGGTCCATCTCCTGCAGGGCGGGCGGCTCGGCCCGCGGCGACCGGGAGCCGGCGAGGCAGAGCGCTACGGCGAGAACGAGGCGTGCGAATGCCGCGCGCGGGCTCAACGGTCGACGGGCGCGAAGCCGATCGTGGTCGGCGGGGTCGCGGCCGAACCCTTCGTGAAGCGCGGCAGGCCTGCGAAGATCGCATGCGAGGAGAACAAGCTCAGACCCGGCGCGAGACTGGCCTGCGGGGAGGAGGAGCGCGGACCGGCATCCTTCATGAGCCTCGCTGGCCGCGCAGGCGGCAGCGGCGCCGCCGGATCGAGCGCATCCTGCTGCTGGTTCGCGTCGGCGGGCCGGCTATGGCCTTTGGCCTCCTCCGATCCAGTGAACGGCAGCGGAGGCAACTGAGGCAGCTTCGCCAAGAGCCGCTCGTAGAAGGGCTGATCCTTGTTCGGCGCCTCCGCGACGGTAGTCGTCGGCGCGGTGAAGGCGGAGACGGCGGGGCCTGTCCCGGCGACCGGGACCGCCTCACGCCGCGCGATGACCGTCGCATTGGGCGCGCCGGACGCTGGCGCGGCGGCGCTGGCGACCGTCATCGCCGAACCGCCCGACGAGGCGGGGCTGGCCGCCGAAGCGAGCGTCGCGGCAACCGGCCTGCCGCTGGCGGGAGCCGCGCTCGCGACCGCGGTCGCCGCCGTCGCGGGCGAGCCCACATCCTTCACGGCAGCGGCGATCGCCACCTCGTCGAAGCCGGTCGCCCGCCCCGCGATCTTGGTGGGCGCGCCCATGCCGTCGAGGAGCGCAACGGTCGGACCTTCCGCGATGGCATCGGGCCTGCTGGTCTCGGCGATCTTGTTTCTGAAGGACGGATGCTGGCCGCCGTCGTCATAGGCGATCCTGACCGCGGGCGTGCCCTTGGCGACCAGCTCGGCGACCTGAGCGTTGTCGTCGCGCTCCTTCTCGGCGACCTGTTGGGCGAGCTCAGGATCGGCGTCGCTGCCGCAGCCCGCGGCTTCCCCGGTATGCGCCACGCGATCGAAGGTGTAGCGGCCGTTGCAGACGCCGACCTTGGGGTCGAGCTTGGTGATCTCGAAGCGGTCGGCGCCCTCCTTCAGATTGCGCCAGAACGCCATGTTCGGGTCGAGGCGATGACGCGCCATGTTCTCGGGCGTGAAGCGGAAGGGGAAGGCCTGCATTTGCACGGCCTTTTCGCCGCCCGATTGCGCCTCGCGCACCAGCGCGTAGATTTCCTCGATCTGCTGGTCCGTCATGGAATAGCAGCCCGCGGACGAGCAATCGCCATGCACCATCAGATAGGCGCCCGTGCCGCCATGGGCGCGGTCATAGGCGTTCGGGTAACCGATATCGTAGGAGAGATGGTAGTTCGAATTCGGGTTCATCTGCCCTGGCGTGATGGCATAATAGCCCTCGGGCGCCTGCCGGTCCCCTTCCTTGTGCTTGGGGCCGAGCTGGCCGGACCAGCGGCACATCGGGAAGGTCTTGAGCAGCGCATAGCGGCCTCCGGTATCCTTCTTCCAGACCTCGAACTCGGCTTCTTGCTTGTAGGTGCGGATCAGGACCGGATCGTCCTTGCGCATCCCCTTATCCTGCATGGCGGCCAGGAGCTCGGGAGTGAGCGGCACCCAATGACGCGCATTCGACGCATGAAACTCCGGATCGCCGCAGGCGGCGAGCCATCCGAAAGCCAAGGCAGCGGCAAGGAAACGGGCGACAAGGAACCGATCGGGCACGCGCGACATCATCCCATCCTGCGACGACACATCAGCACCTATCCGGCATCAATGAGGCCGGAGATAGGCATAGCCGAATCCATGCCCCATCATCCCCGGTAACCTTTACCAATCCCTAGCCTTGCCGGGAAGCCGGCGCCGGCATGGTGTACGCAAGCCTAACCCGAACGGCGCGGAATGCAGACAAGAATTCGCGCCACGATCAGCCTCGAACCCCATGTTTCATGATCGCGAGCACGATTTTCGAGAGCCGAATAGGGTCGATTTCATCGCGTTTGGATATCACAGCCGCCGCCCGATCGCCAGGAACTTGTCGGCCCGCTGCGACCGCAGCGCGGAAGCGTCCAGGCCGCGCAATTCATCGAGGCTCGTGGCGAGCGCTTCGCCGGCGGTCACGACCGCGGCCTCGGGGTCGCGATGCGCCCCTCCGAGCGGCTCGGGAACGATGGCGTCGATGACGCCGAGCCGGGCCAGATCCTGGGCCGTGATCCGCATGCTGGAGGCCGCCTCCTGGGCGCGCGCGCTGTCGCGCCAGAGAATGGAGGCCGCCCCTTCCGGCGAGATGACGCTGTAGACCGCATGCTCCAACATCAAGACGCGGTTTGCGGTGGCGAGCGCGACGGCGCCTCCCGAGCCCCCCTCCCCGATGATCAAGGCGATGTTCGGGGCGCCGAGCGCGAGGCAAGCATCCGTCGAGCGCGCTATGGCTTCGGCTTGCCCCCGTTCCTCGGCCTCGATCCCCGGAAAGGCGCCGGCGGTGTCGATGAAGGCCAGGATAGGCAGGTGGAAGCGATCGGCGAGCTCCATCAGCCGAGCCGCCTTGCGATAGCCTTCGGGCCGCGCCATGCCGAAATTGTGCTTGAGCCGCGAATCGGTCGTCGAGCCCTTCTCCTGGCCGATGAGACCGATCGCCTCGCCCCTGAAACGCCCGAGCCCGCAAACCACGGCTTCGTCCTCGCCGAACTTGCGGTCGCCGGCGAGCGGCGTGAAGTCTTCGATCAGCCCCTTGACGAAATCCAGGCAATGGGGCCGCTGCGGGTGGCGCGCGACCTGCATCTTCTGCCAGGGCGAGAGTTGCGCATAGACCTCCTTCAAGGCCTCGGTGGCCTTGGTCTCGAGCTTGCCGATCTCCTCGCCGAGATCGCCGCCCTTCGACATATCGACGGCGCGCAACTCGTCGATTTTCGCGTCGAGCTCGGCGACCGGCTTTTCGAAGTCAAGATAGGCCCGCATCGGGCTCACAAGCCGGATCGGGCGGGGCAAGTCAAGGCGGCGGGAATCACCCCGTCGGCGCGAGCGTCGGCACCAGCCGGGCGCGGCTGGCGCGCGGGCGCGAAACCGGCAACAGGCGGTAGACTTGCTTGACCGCCTCGATCAGATGGATCCCGGCAAAGGGCAGCGACAGGGCATGGCCGGTGCGCTCGAAGGCGATCGCGGAACGCAGGATCAGGGTGCGGTTGAGCGGGGGCACGAACAACGCTTCAGTCCAGAGTTCCGGGGTAAACATGGCCTCACGCAACAGACCGGTGAGCTGGGCGCGGCTGAAAGGTTGCCCTTGGCCGAAGGGCGTCGTGTCGAGCCGCGCCCATAGGCCGCGCCGGTTCGGAGCGATGACGATGATGCGCCCGCCGGGCTTGAGCGTCTGCCAGATCTCCGACAAGAGCTCGCGCGGATTGCCGCAGACTTCGAGCGCATGCACGATGATCACTCGATCGAGCGAGGCATCGCTCAGCGGCAACAGGAAGGGGTCGACGAGCGCCGAGGCGGATGGACCCGTCTGCGGCCAGATCGCGGCCCCCTGCGTCGCCGGCATCAGCGCGATCGCGCGTTCCGCCTCCTCGCGAAAGATGGCGAGATAGGTGCTGGCATAGCCGACGCCGGCGAGCGCGAAACCGCGCAGATCGGGCCAGATCGAGCGCAGACGCGCCGCCAGGATGCGCCGCGCCATCTGGCCGATGGGGCTAGCGTAGAAGGCCTGCAGGTCGATGACATCGAGCGCCATCAGGTTCCGTCTCTCGTCACGGCCGGCGAGCTGCCGCCACCGGCGGCATATGACTATCGGGACCATGCTCGGTTCGTAGCACGGCAGCCGGCAAGAAATGCTTTCCCATTTCGCCATCGGTTTCAACTATGCCATATGGGGTGGCGTAGAAGCATGTTCCGCCGCAAGGGTCGCCGCCCCGGCGAGCGGAGCATGGTTGAGATATTGGATCCGAGCGATTGCTTGCCGATCTCATGAGCCTTTTTGACCTGAACGCTCATCAGGCGAAAGACCGGATCCATCCACCGCCCCCGATAGCGCTCTCCTGGAGGGCAATCACGGCCTCGCTTCTCGTAGCCAGCTCATTTTTGGTCAGCACCGCCTGGGAGGGCATGATGGCGACGGCACAAACCCAATCCTTCACGGTGACCTCGCGGGGCTCGCCCGATGGCGCCTTCCTTGCGAGGCGCAATGCGTCGAACCTCGGCGATTGCGGCGGCGAGAACGTCTCGCCACCGATCGCCTGGTCGCACGCGCCTCGAGGGACTCTGAGCCATGCGGTCGTCCTCTATGATCCCGATGGCGGCAAAGGCTTGGGCTCGGTGCATTGGGTGGCCTACGACATCGCGCCTTCCACGCATTCGCTCGACGAAGGCGCGGGCGCCGCCGCCTCGAGCCTTGTCGTCGGAGGCACGAATACGAGGGGCACCACGACCTATATCGGTCCATGCCCGCCGGTCGGCGACCAGCCGCATCACTACGTCTTCGGCGTCTATGCCCTCGATCTGAAGCCTGGGACGCTCGCCCCTGGGCTGACGCGGAACGCGCTCCTTCAGGCGATCCGCGGCCATGTCCTCGCGGCATCGAGCATCGTGCTTCGCTATGCGCGCTAGGGTGTGATGACTTCAAACGGAATCGCTGTGGCAGTCCAACTTTTTTGTTGAGATGATCTTTTCGGAAAACCGGTTTCCACTTTTCCGGATCATGCTCGAGCATGATCCAAAGGATTGCAGACTTTTTGGACAAGATCATCCGTAAGAACAAAAAATAGTATGCCGCGCCCGATTCGATCAAAAGCCATACGCTCTCAGCGCCATGCGGTGAAGCGCACGCTGCTCGAGCGAATCACCGTGCGATCGCTGCCTTCGAGCCCCCGTAAGGGGCGGATGGTCGCGGGCGGCATGGCCTTCGCCTGCGCGCTCGGACGGTCGGGTATCCGCATGCGGAAATGCGAGGCTGACGGGGCGACGCCTTCGGGCCGCTACCCTGCCTTGCGGGCGTTCTGGCGCGACGACCGCTTGGCCCGCCCGCGAATTGCGCTGGCGCTCGCCCCCATCGGCAAAAGCGCCGGCTGGTGCGACGATCCGCGCGACCGCAACTACAACAGGCCCGTGACGCTGCCTTATCCGGCGAGCGCCGAGAGCCTGCGCCGCCGGGACGGCCTCTACGACATCGTCGTCGACCTGGCATGGAACCGGGGGCCGATCATCAAGGGCAAGGGCAGTGCCATCTTCCTGCACGTGGCCGCTGAGGCCCATGGCCCGACGCAAGGTTGCATCGCCTTGTCGCGCGGCGATCTCCGCAAGCTCTTGCCGCATATCGGCCGCAACACCGTGTTCGAGGTGCGGCGCTGATCCGTTCGTCTCCCGAATCGATGACCGAAGGGTCGAATGGGACTTCAGTTTTGCGGCAGCGGGTGGCCGGGCATCAAGTCATAGGGGTGGCGCCACCCCGGAAGCGCCTGGATGCGGCTGCGCCAGGCTGCGATGGCCGGATGGGAAGCCTCGAAGTCGAACCCCGTCTCCTCCGGCGAGAAGAAGACGTAGCCGGCGATGGAGATGTCGGCGATGGTCGGCTTCTCGCCCAGCAGATAGGCTTGGCGCGCGAGATGCTTCTCGGCGACGGCGAACGCCGCCTCGGCCCGTCCCTTGAGGAAGGCGAGCACCGCCGGATCGGCATTCTTCATGAAGGTCCGCATGAAGCGATAGGTCGCGAGGTAGCTCGTGAACCTATGGTTGTCGAACAGGATCCAGCGCCAGCATTCCTCGCGCTGATCCTCGCCTTGCGGGGCGAATTTGCCGCTCTCGCGCGCCAGGCGATCGAGGATCACGCCGGATTGGGTGAGACGCTTGCCGCCGATCTCGAGGACGGGCGCCTCGCCCATCTCGTTGACCTCGCCGCGATAGCGCTCGCCGCGCGTCTCGCCCTTGAAATAGTCGACGAATACCGGCTCCCAAGGGATGCCGGCGAGATTGAGCATCAGCGCCACCTTGTAGCAATTCCCCGATTGAGCGAAGCAATGCAGGCGATACATTTCGAGGCGTCCTCCATCGCGACGGCGAGGGACAATGCCGCGCTTTCCGGGCGAAAGGTAGGCGGAACGGGAGGGTCTGAGATGCGTGGCGCGCCCCATGTCTGAGCCCGACAGGTTGTCGCTTCCCGTCGGCGAGGGCGCGCAAGCGCGCCGCATCGCGGTGCTGTCGCGAGGCGGCAAGGGCACGCCCGTCATCTGGCTCGGCGGCTTCAAATCGGACATGACCTCGACCAAGGCCGTGCATCTCGATGCCTGGGCCGAACGCAGCGGGCGTCCCTATCTGCGCTTCGACTATTCCGGCCATGGCGCGTCGGAAGGCCGCTTCGAGGACGGCACGATCGGGCGCTGGCTCGAGGAGGCGGTCGCGGTGATCTCGCACTGCGCCACATCCCCTCCCATCCTGGTCGGATCATCGATGGGAGGCTGGATCGCCCTTTTGGCCGCCCGCCGGCTCGCGATGCAGACGCCGTCTCTTCGTCCGGCGGGCCTCGTGCTCATCGCGCCCGCGGTCGATTTCACCGAGGAGCTGATGTGGAAGGGATTGCCGCCGCAAGCGCGGCGCGAGATCGAGGAGAAGGGTGTGTGGCTGCGCCCCTCGGCCTATTCGCCCGAGCCCTACCCGATCACCCGCAACCTGATCGAGGAGGGCCGCCGGCATCTGCTGCTCGGGGGCGCGATCCGGCCCGGTTGTCCGGTCCATATCCTGCAAGGGATGCGCGATCCCGACGTGCCCTGGCGGCACGCCCTGACCCTCATGGAGCATCTTGCGGAGGACCGTAGCGTCATGACCCTGGTGAGCGACGGCGAGCATCGCTTGTCGCGCGAGGAGGATCTCGCGAGGCTCGTCGCGGCGATCGAAGGGATCGAGGCCAAGCTTGCGGATTCCGCACGCCTGTCGTAACCGAAGCCATGGCCAAGTTGATCGATATGTCCGCCACCTCGTCCGATGACAGCGGCGGCGGGATGTTCACGGTGATCAGCGTCGCCGTATTGGTCGGCACCGAGATCATGGGGGCGGCGCTCGCCGCCGGCTGGGCGCTCGCCGGCCTGCTCGAGCTCGGCCCGCCCTTCGACTATGCGCTGATGGGGCTATTCGCAGCCGGCGGCGTGGCGCTGCTCGTGATGTTCGTGCGCAGCGCCCTGCGCGTCGAAGGCCGCGGCCGACGGGGCTGACTGCGCCTCCCCCCGAGCGCCCATGCTGAACCGCAGGCATCTCTTGCAGGCGACGGCGCTGTCCGTGCTTGCCCCGGGCGCCGGGCGAGCCGCCTCTTCGGGCCTCGAATTCGGGCCGGCGACGCCGTTTTCGCATGACTGGCTGAAGCAGCGCGCCAAGGCGCTCGCCGCGAAGCCTTACGAGCCGCCGCCGCGCCCCAACCCCGAGATCGTGCAGAAGCTCGACTATGACGCGCATGGCAAGCTGCGCTTCCGCTACGACTACGCCCTGTGGGGCGAGGGCGGAGGCGCCTACCCCATCACCTTCCAGCATGTCGGCAGGTATTTTCCAAAAACCGTTCGAATGTTCGCCGTCGCAAGGGGCGAGGCGCGCGAGATCCGCTACCGCCAGGATTACTTCACCGTCGCGCCGACGAGCCCCGCCGCAGCGCTGCCGAAGAACGCTTCGGCCTTCGCGGGCCTGTGGATCATGGAAGCCCGAGACGGGCCGGATTGGAAGCTGCTCGAACCCTGGGTCACCTTCCTCGGCCCGTCCTATTTCCGTGCGGTCGGCGAGCTCGGCCAGGTCGGCATGTCGGCGCGCGGCGTCGCCCTCACTCCGGGCGGCTCGGATCCGGAAGAGTTCCCCGACTTCGTGGCGCATTGGATCGAGCCCGCGGCGACCGATGCCGACCCCGTCATCCTGCACTCTTTGCTCGATTCGCCGAGTCTCACGGGCGCCTATCGCTTCTTGTTGCACCGCACGAAGGGCGTGGTGATGGAGATCGAGGCCGATCTCAATCTGCGGGCGCCGATCGAGCGCCTCGGCATCGCGCCCCTGACCTCGATGTACTGGTATTCGAAGACCGCGAAGCCGACCGCCATCGACTGGCGCCCGGAGGTGCATGATTCAGACGGGCTGGCGCTCTGGACCCGCGCCGGCGAGCATATCTGGCGTCCGTTGAACAATCCGCCGCGCACCACCTTGTCGAGCTTCTTCGACGACAATCCGCGCGGCTTCGGCCTATTGCAGCGCGACCGGAATTTCGACCATTATCAGGACGGGGTGAAATATCACAAACGCCCCTCCACCTGGGTCGAACCGCTCGGCGATTGGGGGGCTGGAGCGGTGCAGCTCCTCGAATTTCCGACCGACGACGAGATCCACGACAATATCGTCGCGAGCTGGGTTCCCCAGCAACCGACGGCGGCCGGGCAGAGCCTGTCGCTCGCCTATCGCCTCCATTGGCTCGCCGACGAGCCCTACCCGACGCCGCTCGCCCGCGTCGTCGCCACCCGGCTCGGCCGGGGCGGCCAACCCGGCCAGCCGCGCCCCAAGGGCGTGCGGAAATTCCTGGTCGAGTTCGAGGGTGCGCCCTTGCGCGACCTGCCCTGGGGCGTGAAGCCGGAACCCGTCGTGTCCGCCTCGCGCGGCATTTTCGGCCCCTATCAATTCACCGAATCGGTGCCCGACGACGTGCCCGGCCATTGGCGCACCCAGTTCGACCTGATCGTCGAAGGGCCGGAGCCGGTCGAGCTGCGCTGCTATCTGCGGCTCGGCGACAAGACGCTGTCGGAGACCTGGGCCTACCAATACCATCCGTTTTGATGGCGGCTTCGACCGCCATTAAGCCGCGCTGCCACCCGATCCCATCAAGGGAGAGGTGGCGCGCTTGCTTGGAAGGCATCGCTCTCCCCTCGTGGCGGAGGTGAAGGGCGCCGGCCCCGATCTCTCCCCTGGTGGGAGAGATCGGCTCGGGCCGAAGGTCGCGAGCCGGGTGCGGGGGGCGGCGATCAGGTCCAGAAGAATCGCGCCTATCCCTCGATCCCCCTGCGGCGGAGCGCCGCCGCGAGGGTGTTCGCGAGCAGGCAGGCAATAGTCATCGGGCCGACGCCGCCCGGCACCGGCGTGATGGCGCCGGCGATCTTGGCCGCCTCCACATAATCGACATCGCCGACGAGCTTGCTGCCTCCCTCGCCGGCCGCCTCGTTGGGCACCCGGTTGATGCCGACATCGATGACGATCGCGCCGGGCTTGATCCAATCGCCGCGGATCATCCTGGGCTTGCCGACGGCCGCGACCAGGATGTCGGCGCGGCGGCAGACGCCGGGGAGATCGCGCGTCTTGGAATGCGCGATGGTCACGGTGGCGCTGCCGGCGAGCAGCAGCTGCGCGACCGGCTTGCCGACCAGGATCGAGCGGCCGACGACCACGGCCTCGAGCCCGGCGATGTCCGGCCGCTCGGTCCGGATCAGCTCCATGCAGCCGAGTGGCGTGCAGGGCGCGAGTGCCGGCGCACCCGCCATGAGGCGGCCGGCATTCACCGGATGCAGCCCATCGACATCCTTGGCGGGATCGATGGCCTCGATCACCCTTGCCGTATCGATCCCCGATGGAAGCGGCAGCTGCACGAGGATGCCGTCGACCGCATCGTCGGCGTTCAGCCGCGTGACGAGCGCCAGCAATTCAGCCTCGCTCGTTCCGGCCGCGAGCTTGTGCTCGAAGGAACGCATGCCGGCCGCGACGGTCTGGCGGGCTTTGTTCGCCACATAGACCCGGCTCGCCGGGTCTTCGCCGACCAGCACGACGGCAAGACCGGGCTCGACGCCATGGCGCGCCCGAACCGCCGCGACCCGCGCCGCGACCTTGGCCCGCAAGGCTTCCGCGATGGCCTTGCCGTCGATGAGGCGTGCGCTCAAGGCTTGCCGCCCCGATCGGCGCGAGCCAGGCCGAGCGCCGCGGCGAGCGCGGCCGGATCGCCCTCGATGCGGACCGATTTCAGCCGCGAACCTGCCCCGGCGACGAGCGATACGCGGCTTTGCCCGACCCCGCATGTCTTGGCGATGAGGCGAAGCAGCGAGGCGTTGGCGGCGCCCTTTTCCGGGAGCGCCCGCACGCGCGCCGCAAGCACGCGGCGGCCGTCGGAGAGCAATGTCTCGCTATCGATGGCGTCGCGCGAGGCGCGCGGCGTCAGCCTGACCTCGACACGCAGGTGATCGCCTGGCGCAGGCATGCCGCTCAGAAGACATGCGGGTAGATGTAATAGGCGATGAAGCGCTCGATGAAAAAGATGATCAGGAGCACGATGATGGGCGAAATATCGATGCCGCCCATATTCGGCAGCCTTTCGCGGATCGGGCGCAGCACCGGCTCGGTGAGCCGGTTCAGCGTGTCCCAGACGGTGCGCACGAAGTCGTTTCGCACATTGATCACATTGAACGCGACGAGCCAGCTCAACACGGCGGCCGCGATGACGATGAACCAGTAGATGTCCAGAACGGCGAAGATGACATCGAGGATGGCGCGCATGGGGGGGCTAACTTTCGTGAGGGCGCACGACTTGTAGCTTGGGCATCGGCAAGGAGCAATGCGCTTGCGCGGCCGGCGCTGACCGTCAATGATCCGATCCAAGGCTCGCCACCGACGGGAGGTCATCGATGCGTCCGAGTTTCGCCGCCCTCGCGCTGGCGCTGAGCGCTCAGCTTTGGGGAGATTCCGCGCAACAGGCTCCGGGCGGCGAGGAGGGGGCGGGACCGCTCCTCACCGGGGCCGCGGCGTCAGGCGATTGGACGAAGGACAAGCCGGGCATCCGGCGCAAGATCACGACGGCCGATCTGCCCGCGCCCTACGCGACGCGCTCGGCTGGCAACGGGCCCGCGATCGCGCGAGCCCCGCAGGGCGCGCAGCCGAAGGTTCCCAGCGGCTTTTCGGTCGAGCTGTTCCTGGCCGGCCTTTCCGGCCCGCGCGTGCTGCGCCTGGCGCCCAACGGCGATATCTTCCTCGCCGAGACCGATGCCGGCCGCATCAGGGTGATCCGCGCGGCGGACGGGGCGACCAAGCCCGACAAGGTCGAGCTGTTCGCGCGCGGCCTCGACGAGCCCTTCGGCATCGCCTTCTACCCGCCTGGGCCCGATCCGAAATGGGTGTATGTGGCCGAGACCACCGCCATCCTGCGTTTCCCTTACGCCAATGGAGACCTGATGGCGCGCGGCGCGCCGGAGCAGGTGATCGGGCGGCTGCCCATCTCGAATGGCGGCCACTGGACGCGCGATATCGTCTTCTCGCCGGACGGCGAGCGCATGTTCGTCTCGATCGGCTCGGGCTCCAATGTCGCGGAAGGGATGCGGCCGGGTTCGGCCGAGGATCAGGCGCTCTTCATCGCCAATCATCCGCTCGGCGCGGCCTGGGGCCAGGAAGCCAATCGCGCCGATGTACTGGTCTTCGATCCGCAAGGGCAGACGGGCCGGATCTTCGCAACGGGCCTGCGCAATTGCGTCGGCCTCGCGCTGCATCCGCAGACCGGCGATATCTGGTGTTCCACCAATGAGCGCGACGGCCTCGGCGACGACCTGCCGCCCGATTATGTGACGCGCGTCAAGGAGGGCGGCTTCTATGGCTGGCCCTGGTACTATCTCGGGGCAAACGAGGATCCGCGCCACAAGGGCGAGCGGCCGGATTTCGCCGCCAAGGTCATCGTGCCGGACGTGCTCCTCCAGGCGCATTCGGCGCCGCTCGCCATGACCTTCTACGAGCCGCCGAGCGCCGGGGCCGCCGCCTTTCCCAAGGATTATGAGGGAGACGCCTTCGTCGCGCTGCACGGTTCCTGGAACCGCTCGAAACGCACCGGCTACAAGGTGGTGCGGATCAAGCTCGACCATGGCGTGCCGCGGGGCGAATACCAGGACTTCCTCACCGGCTTCGTGGCCAACGATGCGAGCGTCTGGGGCCGGCCGGTGGGCGTCGCCGTCGCCCATGACGGCGCGCTGATCGTCAGCGAGGACGGCAACGGCACGCTATGGCGGATCGCCTGGCAGGGATCGAAATAGCCCCCCGGTGGCGCGCTCAGCGCGCCATGAAGACGGGAAGCGTAGCCTTGGCCAGGATATGGCTCGTGGCGCCGCCGAAGATCATTTGGCGGAGCCGGCTCTGGGTATAGGCGCCCTTGATCAGGAGGTCGGCGCCGATCGAGCCCGCATATTCCAGGATCATCTCGCCGCTCGAGCGCTTGCCGGGACTGACGTTGACGGGCTGAGCGTCGATGCCGTTGAGCTTGAGGCCATTGGCGAGCTGCTCGCCGCTAGGGCCCGGCACCGAGCCGCCCTCCACGGTCAGGATCGTGACGCGCTTGGCTTGATGCAGAAGCGGCATGGCATGCGCCACCGCGAGCGCGGTCTCGGTCGAGCGGTTCCAGGCTATGAGGATGTTGTCGCCGAGCTCGCGCGGCGGCGTCGGAGGCGCGATCAGACAAGGGCGCCCGCTCTCGAACAGCACCGCCTCGAGCGTCGACGAACGCGGCCCCGAGGGGTCGTAGCCCGGCCGGCCGAGAACCGAGATGTCGAAGACGCGCGCATGGCTCGCGACGAAGATATCGCCAGGATCCGCCTCGGCGAGCCAACTGAACGACACTGCCGCGCCCTTGGCGGCCTCGGAGGGCTGATCCTGGCGCATGAAGCGATCGAAGACCTTGCGGGCTTCGCCGGCGAGCTCGTCGGACGGTCGCCCCTCCGTGACCCAGAGCGGGGTCATGTCGCCGAAGCCGTAGACCTCGTACATCGGAAAAAAGGCGAAGCCCTGGATGTGGCCGCCGAAACGGCCGGCGAGCAAATGCGCGCAAGTCAGGACGGACTGGGTGTAGTCGTTCTGCTCGAGTGGGACGAGGATCGCCTTCATGCTCATCGCAGCCTCCTCGATACGTCCGCAAAGCCGTCCGGCCCATCGTGCACGGCTGACGACCGGGAATGCCGATTTGTAGCTCAACGCCGAGCGCCGACAAAGGCCGAAATGGCCCGGAGGGCGCCGTCTCGCCGGCCAGCGTTGCGTCCGTGGTGCGCGGGACGCGCACCCCTCCCAAAAAAGAGCCCGGCGCGCGCCGTCGATTACCGGCCGCGCCGACCGATGAGCGTGAGATTGGCGACGCCGAGCGCGAAGTTCAGCCCGGTCTGCGCTCCGACGGAAAGGGGCTGAAGGCTGAAGGCCCGGTTGAAGCCGCCGACCAGGAGATTGGCGCTCGCCCCGACGCCGGCGGTCGCCTGCCCGGAGGCTCCGGCATAATCGCCTTCGAGCGCCCACGGACCGAAATCGGCGGTCGGCGCGATCACCTGCCAGACGATCACGCCCTGCGAGGTCACGCCCAGATCGATCCCGAATTTGCTGATGGTGCCGAAATATCCCTCGACCCGCCCGTCAATGCCCTGATAGATGCAGTCGAGCCGCTGCTGCGAGGTGATGATCAGCCCGATCCCTCCGGAAGTGTCGCAACTCAGCGTCCCGACCCGCGACTGCGCGGCCGCAGGCGTCAAGGAAGCCATCATTGCGGCGCCGATGAGCGCCACTGCCACGAAAAGGCGCCTGATCGATGAAGTCATGGCCTCGTTCTCCGTGAATGATACGACTACGCGGGAACACCGCCCGGGCTCCGGGCAGCGCTGAGTCGGACCAGGCACGGAACCGACGAAATGTGTCATCGGAAAGGCCCGGCAACGACCTCGGGATGCTTCCTAGCACGCCTCGAAACGGCGCGCCTAGTGTGGTGAATTTGAAGTTCCTATCACATGGATGGCATGTGCGCGCTAGGAACTTCAAATTCGAAAACAACACTAGAAACAATAACTTGCTAGTGCAGCTTTAGAATCCAAAATTCGCCCCGCGGTTGCTCCGATGTGATGCGAATTTCGGATTCGCTGCACTAGAAATCGCCGCCGTCAACGCCGCCGCAAACCGACCGAAATCGGGGATGGCCGGTGATCGTCCCATACTGACCCTCACAATAAGATTTGACAGTTTGATCCGAGCGCAAGATATATGCGCGGTAAAGCTGTTTTAGCTGGTTAGATTTGGGCAACGAGTTCCCATGACCGTATCGGTCCCCTCCGAGCCCGCCGAGGCCTCGCGGGCCGGTTCCTTGCCGCTCGTGGCTGGCGCACTGGCGCTCGACTTCGCCAATACCGCGAGCGGTCGCGGAGGCGAGCGGTATCTCGACCATCTGAAGCATGCGGCCGACATCGTCGCCTTCGCCCGCCATGCCAGCCTCCTCGATGAGGCGACCGCGAAGCGGCTCGCCGATAAGATTTCCGCCGGCGACGCGGCATTCGCGGGCTTTTTTCGCGATGCCCTGTCGTTGCGGGAGGCCGTGCATCGCATCGCCGCGGCAGTCGCCCGGCGCGGGCCGCCCGATCAAACGGATCTGTCGCTGCTCTCGTCTTGTTGTGCGGCCGCGCTCGCGAAGGCGGCGATCGAGATGAGTGATGCCGGAGCCCGCTGGCGCTGGCCGACCGCCGATCCCGCGCCGGAGACGGTGCTAGGCCCCATCGCGCTATCCGCGGTCGGACTGCTGCGCGAAGGCGACCCGTCTCGGCTCAAGCAATGCCCGGGCGAGCATTGCGGCTGGGTGTTCTTCGACATGACCAAGAACCGCTCGCGCCGCTGGTGCGAAATGAGCGTCTGCGGCAACCGCGCCAAGGCCAAGGCGCATTATCGGCGATTGAAGTTCCGCGCGGAAGCGGTGGGCGAAGCCGCGCCGCAAGACGGGGCCTGAGAGGCGCCGGCGCCCACCTCTGCCCTTGTGGGAGAGGTGCGGTCGCGCTTGCGGATTCAACCCTAGGCCTGCCCGGGACCTTGCTGACGCCGCGACTGCATGAAGCGGTCGAACTCCTCGCGGTCGCGGGCGCGGCGCAATTCGCGCAGGAAATCCGCGAAGGCCCGCTCTTCCTCTGCGAGCTTGCGCCGTTCGGCCTCGAGCCGTTCGAGCGTCGCGCGCCTGTATTCCTCGAAGGCCGAATTGCCGCTGCGCGATCCTTGCCAGCCGGACCAAGCCGAGCCCGAGCCGCCCCAGGGACCGTGCGACCATGACTCTCCGCGCCATGCGGGGCCGGCAAAACGCGGGAAATGCCCGCCGCACAGCTTGAAGATGAGGATAGCGAGGCCGAGCGGCCAGAAGAACACGAAGCCGAGGATCATGGCCAGCAGCTCGATGGGCCGAAAACCCCGATCGCCGGCGAACGAACAGTTGACCATCGCAATCTCCTCTCGGATGGCGTGCCCAGCCGCGCCTAGTTTGGGGGGCGCAAGGGTGAGTTTCAAGAGTGGCAGATCGGCATCAGCCATGGCAGGATGCGCGCCCCTCCGGCGCCAGAGCGCTTCCCAGCCATTGCGAGCCCCGTCTATGCCGCTCCAAGACTTGTCCGCCCTCGATCTCCTCGCCCGCTACCGCGCCAAGACGCTGTCGCCCGTCGAGGCGCTGCGGGCAGTGCTCGACCATATCGCGCGCTGGGAACCGCATTTGCGGGCGACCTACCATGCCGATCCGGAGGCCGCATTGGCCGCGGCGAGCCGATCGGAGGCTCGCTGGCGCCATGGCGAACCCATGGGTGCACTCGACGGCGTGCCCATCACCATCAAGGACAATATCGCGACCAAGGGCATGCCGATGCCGCTCGGCACGGCCGCATCCGACCTCACGCCTGCTCCGGCCGATGCGCCGCCCGCGGCGCGGGTGCGCGAGGCCGGCGCCATCATCCTCGGCAAGACCACCATGCCCGACTATGGGATGCTCTCATCGGGACTGTCGAGCTTCCATCCGCTGACCCGAAACCCCTGGAACCTGGCCAAGAACCCCGGCGGCTCGTCGGCCGGAGCGGCAGCGGCGGCGGCCGCCGGCTACGGCCCCTTGCATATCGGCACCGATATCGGCGGCTCGCTGAGGCTTCCGGCCGGCTGGTGCGGCATCTTCACCTTGAAGCCGAGCCTCGGGCGCATCCCCATCGATCCGCCCTATTTCGGACGCGTCGCGGGGCCGATGACGCGCATGGTCGGGGATGCGGCGCTGATGATGAGCGTGCTCTCCAAGCCCGACGCGCGCGACCATATGAGCCTGCCCTATTGGCAACTCGACTGGGACGCGCCGGCGCGCGAGCCGAAGGGGCTGCGCATCGGCCTCCTTCTCGATGCGGGCTGCGGCCTGAAGGTCGAGCCGCAAGTCGCCGCCGCCGTCGAAGCGGCAGCGCGGAGCTTCGTGCTCGCGGGCGCCATCGTCGAGCCGATGCAGCCCTTCTTCACGCGCGAGATGCTCGACGGGCTCGATCATTTCTGGCGCATGCGGGCCTATATCGACATCTCGGCCCTGACCGAAGCGCGGCGCGCCAAGGCGCTGCCCTTCATCGTCCAATGGGCGATGTCGGCCGCGTCGTATGGCGGACAGAAGACCTTCAGGGATTTCAGCCAGATGATGGCGACGCGCCAGGCGGCGCACGCTGCCTGCCAACCTTATGACTATGTGCTCTCGCCGGTCTCGCCGGTGCCCGCCTACGCGGCGGAGCTGCCTTGCCCGACCAATGACGCGGACCGCCCGCTCGACCACATCGCGTTCACGGTGCCCTATAACATGTCGGAGCAGCCGGCGGCCTCCATCAATTGCGGCTACACGCAGGATGGATTGCCGATCGGCCTGCAGATCGCGGGGCGCCGCTTCGACGATGTCGGCGTGCTGCAGATGGCCCGCTGGTACGAGCAGGCGCGTCCGGCGCAACGCCCCTGGCCGAAGCCGCCCGTTCCCTGATCTCGGGTTTGCCTCCTGCTAACTCACCGGCCGCGTCGCGATCGTCGTCTCGAGGGTGCGCATATCGGTGAGGAGGGTCAGCGTGAAGGGGATGTCGGTTGCCCTATCCACCCATTTGGGATGATCGATGAGCGGCAGGACGACCGCGTTCGGCGCGCCGTTCCCGGTGATGGCGGGTGCGCCGAAGAGCCAATTCTCCGGCCCTTCGACGAAGAGATCGAGGATACGCTCTCGGTCGCCGAGCACGGGCAGCAAGGCGAGCCCTCGATCGCCCGCAGCGAGCGACAGGCGCGCCGATCCTCTCCGATCGAGGCCGAGGGCCGCAGCCTCGACCCGCCTCGGGACCTCGCGCGCCGCGGCCTCGATCAAGGCCGCATACTGGCCGCCGGCTACGTCATGGCGCAGCAGCAGCGCCGCATCGGCCTTCTCGGGCACGCATATGGTCTTGCAAGCCGCATAGGCGAGCGACAGCGCGAGCTCGACAGGGGCGGCCGCATCCGCGGCGGCGATGCGCAAGGGCAATACGACATTGCCGCCCGCATAGCCGATCACCGAGAGCCCGGCCTCGTCGAAGCGGCGCGGCGCCGGCCAATCGGGAACGACCGCGGCGAGATTGCGCGACGACGACCAGGCGAAGACGGGCGGCACCCCGGCTTCCCCCGGCATGCGCCAATAGGTCTTGAAGCCCGGATCGAGCGCGATCTCGATCCCGGCGCCGTACGCGTCCTTGTCGCCGAGCGGCGCGCCGCGCACCAGCCGCATGCGGGCGCCGAACCCGACCGACCAGGGCGAGGCCGGGGCCGATCCGTCTCCGGCGGCCGCCGGCCGCAGCCGGCCCGCCATGGCGACAAGCCCGGCGCCGGCCGCGCCCAAGAGCGCGTTTCGTCGCGTGGTCATGCGTTTCGTCTAGCCGCGATCGAGGGGTAAAACCAGCAACATCGGCGTGAACGCGCCGCGCGCTCCTGCCCGAGGACCCGCCCGCCGTCCACACATCCATGCGGCCCTTACACACGACGGGTTGAAAATTCTCCCACATCGCCTAGCATTCGGCCCATGACTCGGAGTTTCCCGAAGCAGCGCGAAACGGGCTATCTCGACGGCCAGGTGCTGATCGCCATGCCCGGCATGGTCGACGAGCGCTTCGCCAAGAGCGTCATCTACCTCTGCGCGCATTCGGCGGAAGGAGCGATGGGCATCGTCATCAACAAGCCCGCCCCGCATATCGTGTTCCGCAAGCTCCTGGTGCAACTGCAGATCATCAAGGATGATAAATCCATCAGGTTGCCTTCGGGCGCCGACGAGATTCAGGTGCTGCAAGGCGGCCCGGTCGACAAGGCGCGGGGATTCGTGCTGCATTCGGCCGATTTCTTCATCGAGGACACGACGCCGATCGACGAGCGGATGTGCCTCACCGCGACGATCGATATCCTGCGCGCCATCGCCAAGGGCGAGGGGCCCCATCACGCCCTGTTGGCGCTCGGCTACGCCGGCTGGGCGCCGGGCCAGCTCGACGCGGAGATCCAGGCGAATAGCTGGCTATCCTCGCCCACCGAGCCGGACCTCATCTTCGAAACACCGGCAGATGCGCGCTACGACACGGTGATGAGCAGGCTCGGCATCGACCCGGCGATGCTGTCGAACACCGCAGGGTCGGCCTAAGCGTCCTGATGGCCTCGCTCATCGGCTCCGAGATCGAGCGCCTGATCCAGTTGCTGGCGCGGCTGCCGGGGCTCGGGCCGCGTTCGGCGCGCCGCGCCGCCTTGCATCTGATCCGCAAGCGCGAGGCGCTGCTGTCGCCGCTGGCGGACGCGATGCGGGTCGCCGCCGACCGCATCGTGCTCTGCCCGGTCTGCAACAATGTCGATACGCAGGCGCCTTGCGCTATCTGCCGCGATACGCGCCGCGACGCGGCCGTGCTCGTCGTGGTCGCCGATGTCGGCGATCTCTGGGCGCTGGAGCGGGCGGGCGTGCTGCAAGCGCGCTACCATGTGCTCGGCGCCACGCTCTCGCCCCTCGACGGCGTCGGTCCGGAGGAGCTCGGCATCGACAAGCTCGTGGCCAGAGTGGCGGAGGGCGAGGTCAAGGAGGTCATCCTGGCCCTCAATGCCACGGTCGACGGGCAGACGACCGCGCATTACATCACCGACGCGCTGGCCCCCCTCGCCGTCAAAGTGACGCGGCTCGCCCACGGGGTGCCGGTCGGCGGCGAGCTCGACTATCTCGACGAGGGCACGCTGGCCGCCGCCTTGCGCAGCCGCACCGCCATGTGAACCCTCATTTGTTCCAGGCGCGCGCCAGCAGGAAGGCGACCGCGTTGACCGCGACCGACAGCGCGATGAGCACCATGCCGAGGCCGAGCGCGAGCGAGAGATCGCCCTTGCTGGTCTCTAGCGCGATCGCCGTCGTCATGGTGCGCGTGTAGCCGCGGATATTGCCGCCGACCACGATGATGGCGCCGACCTCCGAGATGGCGCGGCCGAAGGCCGCCAGAAGCACCGTGAGCAGCGAGGCCTTGCCGATCGCCAGGATGGTGAAGAGCGAACGCGGCATCGAGGCGCCGTCGACCATCAACGCCCCCCCATATTGCCCCCACAACGTGTCGGCGAAGCGATGCGTCAAGGCGATGACGATCGGCGTCAACAGGATGATCTGGGCGATGATCATGGCGGATGGCGTGAACAGCAAGCCGAACCGTCCGAGCGGCCCGGAGCGCGACAGCAGGAGATAGACGGCAAGTCCGACCACGACCGGCGGCAAGCCGAGCAGCGCGTTGGCGGCTAGCACCAGCCCGCCGCGTCCGCGAAAGCGCAAGCTCGCGAGCGCCGCACCCGACGGCGCCCCGATCAGCAGCGCCACGATGGTCGCCGTCAGGCTCACCGAGAGCGACAGGACGACGATGCCCATGAGCTCGCGGTCGCCGCTCCAGATCAATCCGAGCGCGATGGCGAAGGCGCGGCTCAACTCGTGCATGGATGAGCGCCGCAGAGATCAGTGGCCGAGCGGCGATCCGATGAAGAAGAGCTGCTCGCCGTTGATGCGGTAGGAGGTGATGGCCGCCCGGCCATCGGCCGAGGTGAGCCATTCATGCCAGATGCGCGCATCCGCGACCTTTACGTGCGGCCATTTGGCCGGATTGACCAGGATGCTGCCATAGGGGTTGAGGAGAAGCTTGTCGCCTTCCACCAGCACGGCGAGGTCGCCGCGGTTCTGGAAATGGGCCCAAGTGGCGCGATCGGTCAACACATAGGCATCCAGCTGCACGGCGGTATTGAGGGTCGCGCCCATGCCGGAGCCGAGCTCGCGGTACCAGGCGCTGCTGCGCGGATCGAGCCCCACGGATTTCCAGATGCGCAGCTCCATGCGGTTCGTGCCGCTGTCGTCGCCGCGCGAGGCGAAGGGAGAGGAGGTTGCGGCGATCTTCCTGAACGCCTCCTTGGCGTCCTTCAGCCTCTTGACGCCGGCCGGGTCAGAACCCGGACCGACGATGACGAAGTCGTTATACATCACGTCGCGCCGATCGATGCCGTTGCCGTCGGCGACGAACTTGTCCTCGCCGGCGCGGTCATGGACCAGGATCGTGTCGGCATCGCCGCGTGCCCCGATCGCGAGCGCCTGCCCGGTGCCGACCGCGACGACTCGCACATCGATGCCCGTGGCGGCACGGAAGATCGGGATCAGATGCCCGAACAGGCCGGACTCCTCGGTCGAGGTCGTCGAGGCGAGAGTGATGTAGCGGTCCTCAGCGGCGGCGGTCAGCGTGGCCGACGCAATGGCGCAGAGGCAGGCGAGGGTGAAGGCGGTGAAGCGGGGCATCGGAACATCTCTGGATAGGCTTAGGGCGTTTTTGCCTTAGATTGAATCGATCGAAGCGTCCAAGTCTTGTTCCGCGTGATCTTTTTCGGAGAACCGGCTCCCACCTCCGGCTCCGCAGGGTTTGCTTTCCCAATCATGATCCAGGCGGCGACGTCGCGTACCCATACCACGACATGGTCAGGCTTCCGGCGCTGCCCTCGTCCATGACCGGATGGCGACCTACTTTTCTCGGGCTTTGTGTTCGACCTCTCGACGTAACCGGTTCCACCATCGGACCAACTCCGCATGCTCTTCCAGAGTGACCCATGTAAGATTGTCGCCCGGGCGTGGATCGCCGCCGAAGAAAACGGGCTGGAGATACCACTTGATCTTTGCGCGACCTTGATCGTCGAGGGGAGGCCAGCCGCGATCGTCGGGAGTTTGCTCCCCTCGACTGCTCGGGATGACATATGATTCGAGGTATTCACTCGACAAGGGTACGGTGGGCACGGTGAAGCAGGCGCCACTTGCCTCTTGGACGATGAAGTCGTCCCAACCCTTTAGTCCAAGCAGTGTGTAGCCGGGCAGATAATCCGACAGGGAATATGCAGCCTCGAATTGGGCGGCGGTCTCCCTGAACAGGATCAGATACTCGTCGCCGTACCATCCTTGCATCATACCGAGCCCTCTGACCTCGATGGTCCGACTACGGATAACCTTGTCCGGGGAGCGAATGTCGCCCTTCTACAGCCTCATTCCGCTCGTGGCATCGAATAGATGCACGCCGCCCGGCGGGACGTCGATCGTCGATGTATCGCCTTGCGGCGGCGCATCGGCCGGGCCTTGGGCCACCGTGAAGGCGTTGTCGCCCACCCTTCCATGCACGAGGCGCCCCATGCCGAGCTCCTCGATGAGCTCGATCTTGAGGGTCGGAGAACCAGCCGCCCCGTTGCCGCAGTCGAGAGTCACGGTTTCGGGACGAAGCCCGGCGAGAACATTCGCTCCGGCCTGGGCCGCGGCGCGTTGCGGATCATAGGCGAGCGCCGCCCCGCCCGGCAGCCGCAAGCGGCCGGGCGTTTCCACGGTGCAGCTCAGGAAATTCATGGGCGGGGAGCCGATGAAGCCGGCGACGAAGGTGGTGGCCGGCTTCTGGAACACCTCGAGCGCGGTGCCGAACTGCTCCATGCGCCCGCCATTCATCACCACCAGCCGGTCGGCGAGGGTCATCGCCTCGAGCTGGTCGTGAGTGACGTAGATCGAGGTGGTCTTCAGCGCGCGCTGCAGCTTGCGGATCTCGATGCGCATTTGCACGCGCAGCTTGGCGTCGAGATTGGAGAGCGGCTCGTCGAACAGGAAGGCCGCGGGCTTGCGCACGATCGCCCGGCCCATGGCGACGCGCTGGCGCTGGCCGCCCGAGAGCTGGCGCGGCTTGCGCTCGAGCAGCGCTCCAAGCTCCAGGATGCGCGCCGCTTCCTTCACGCGCGTCTCGATCTCGGGCTTGGGCGTGCGGCGATTGCGCAAGCCATAGGCCATGTTGTCGAAGACGCTCATATGCGGATAGAGCGCGTAGTTCTGGAACACCATGGCGATATCGCGCTCCATGGGCTCGAGATCGTTGACGCGGCGCTCGCCGATGCGCACCTCCCCGGAGGTGACGGTCTCGAGCCCGGCGACCATGCGCAGCAGCGTGGACTTGCCGCAGCCGGAAGGGCCGACGAGCACGCAAAAGCCGCCATCCGGGACCGCGAAGGAGACGCCCTTCACGGCCTCGAAGCCGCCGGCATAGATCTTCCGCACATCGTTCAGGACGACATTCGCCATCTCACTTCTCCGTCTCGATCAGGCCTTTGACGAAGAGCCTTTGCATGAACACCACGATCGCGACCGGAGGCAGCATGGCGAGCACGGCGGTCGCCATGGCGATCTGCCATTCGGTCAAGGCGTCGTGCACGTCGATGATCTTCTTGATGCCGATGACGATGGTCTGCATGTCGTCGCGGGTGGTGATCAGCAAGGGCCAGAGATACTGGTTCCAGCCATAGATGAAGAGGATCACGAACAACGCCGCGATATTGGTGACCGAGAGCGGCAGGAGCGTATCCTTGAAGAAGCGCAAGGGCCCCGCACCGTCGATCTTCGAGGCTTCGACGAGCTCCTTCGGCACCGTCATGAAGAATTGCCGGAAGAGCAAGGTCGCGGTCGCCGAGGCGATGAGCGGCAAGGTCAGCCCGGCATAGGAATCGAGGAGGTTGAGGTCGCTCGCGATCTTGTAGGTCGGATAGATGCGGACCTCGACCGGCAGCATCAGCGTGACGAAGATCAGCCAGAAGGCCGCCATCCGGAACGGAAAGGCGAAGAACACCACCGCATAGGCGGAGATGATCGAGATGGCGATCTTGCCGATGGCGATGCCGAGCGCCATGACGAGGCTGTTCAGCATCATGCCGCCGATCGGCTCGCGCGTCGTCTTGCCGGTGCCCGCGACGATGGTGTGCCAATAGTTCTCGACCGCATAGGGGCCAGGCGTCAGCGGCATCTGGCCGTTGGCGATCACGGCGTTGTCGTGGGTCGAGGCGATGATCGCCATATAGACCGGGAAGGCGACGATCGCGACGCCGATCAAGAGCACGATATGGGGCAAGAGGTTTCCGAAGCGTCGGTGCTCGACCATGGCGTAGCCTAATAATGGACCTTTTTCTCGACATAGCGGAACTGGATCGCCGTCAAGCCGATCACGATGATCATGAGGATCACCGATTGCGCCGCCGAGCCGCCGAGATCGGCACCGAGCTTTCCATCCTGGAAGACTTTGTAGACGAGCGTTTCCGTCGCCCCGTTGGGCCCCCCGCTGGTCGCGGTATCGATGATGCCGAGCGAGTCGAAGAAGACATAGGTGATGTTGACGATGACCAGGAAAAAGGTCGTCGGCGACAGAAGTGGGAACACGATGGTCCAGAAGCGGCGCATCGGCTTCGCGCCGTCGATCGCGGCCGCCTCGATGACACTCTTCGGGATCGCTTGCAGCCCAGCGAGGAAGAACAGGAAATTATAGCTGATCTGCTTCCAGGTGGCGGCGAGCACGACCAGGATCATCGCCTGCGTCCCGTTGAGCAACGGGTTCCAGTCGACGCCCGAAGCCTGCAAGGCGCGCGCGAACAGGCCGAGCCCCGGTTGGAGCATGAAGATGAACAGGACGCTGGCGACGGCGGGCGCCACGGCATAGGGCCAGATCAGCAAGGTGCGGTAGACCTCGGCGCCCCTGATATGACGATCCGCCATCGCGGCGAATAGGAGCCCGAGGCCGAGCGAGAGACAGGCGACGAGACCCGAGAACAGGAATGTCACGCCGATCGCATGGTAGTAATCCGGACGCTTGAACAGCTCGACATAGTTCTCGAACCAGACGAACTCGGTCGAGAGGCCGAAAGCGTCCTGGACCAGGAAGGATTGCCACAGCGCCTGCCCGGCCGGCCAGTAGAAGAAGACGAGCGAAATGGCGAGCTGCGGCAGCAGCAGCATGATGGGCAAGAGCTTGCCCGAGAAGATCGCGCGGTTATCCATGGCGCGCCACGCCGACGGAGCGTCGGAGCCCGGCGCGGCCGGGCCCCGACGGGGCAAGGGCAATCGCGGTTGGGAATGGCCGAGACGCCGGGCCTGTACCTCCGCCTAAAAGGGGGAGGCCGACATGCCCGTGGCATGTCGGGTGGGGGTCAAACTCCACGATGCGTTTGCCCTACCGGCGTCACCCGCATCTACTTGGTGGCCGTGCGCTCGATTTGCCGCAGCATCTGGTTGCCGCGCTCGACGGCCGCGTCGAGCGCGGCCTTCACCGTCTTCTGGCCGGAGAGCGCGGCCTCGATCTCCTCTGCCCAGATATCGCGCATCTGCACCATGT
>JBIOEJ010000059.1:0-34233 GCA_044445965.1 Hyphomicrobiales bacterium | reverse complement strand
GTGCCGAAAAGCGCGAATTCGTTCCCGATGCCAAATACGGGGACCTCGTCGTCGCGAAATTCATGAACTCGATCATGTACGAGGGCAAGAAGTCGGTCGCCGAGTCGATCGTCTACGGCGCCTTCGACCAGATCGAGCAGAAGGCGAAGTCCGATCCCCTGGGCGTCTTCAAGCAGGCGCTCGAGAATGTTGCGCCGGCGATCGAGGTGCGCTCCCGGCGCGTCGGCGGCGCCACCTACCAGGTGCCGGTCGAAGTGCGCAACGAACGCCGGCAGGCGCTGGCCATACGCTGGCTGATCACGGCAGCGCGGGCCCGCAACGACAAGACCATGATCGAACGGCTCTCCGCCGAGCTGCTCGACGCTTCCAACAACCGGGGCAACGCGGTGAAGAAGCGGGAGGACACGCACCGTATGGCTGAGGCAAACCGCGCCTTTTCGCATTATCGCTGGTGAGGATGTCCCATGCCCCGCACGCATAAGATCGAGGACTACCGCAATTTCGGCATCATGGCCCATATCGATGCCGGCAAGACCACGACCACGGAGCGGATCCTCTACTACACCGGCAAGAGCCACAAGATCGGCGAGGTTCATGACGGCGCCGCCACCATGGACTGGATGGAGCAGGAGCAGGAGCGCGGCATCACCATCACCTCCGCCGCCACGACCTGCTTCTGGCGCGAGAAGCGCCTGAACATCATCGATACGCCCGGCCATGTGGACTTCACCATCGAGGTGGAGCGCTCGCTGCGCGTGCTCGACGGCGCGATCTGCGTCCTCGACGGTAATCAGGGCGTCGAGCCGCAGACCGAGACGGTCTGGCGCCAGGCCGACAAATACGACGTGCCTCGCATCGTCTTCGTCAACAAGATGGACAAGATCGGCGCCGATTTCTTCGATTGCGTCGATCAGATCGTGACCCGCGTGGGCGGCAAGCCGGTCTGCATCCAATTGCCGATCGGCTCCGAGAACACCTTCAAGGGCGTGGTCGATCTCGTGCGCATGAAGGGCATCGTCTGGGAGGAAGAATCCCTCGGCGCCAAATTCAACGACATCGAGATTCCTGCCGACCTCGAGGACAAGGCGGCCGAATATCGCACCAAGCTGGTCGAGGCCTGCGTCGAGCTCGACGACGAGGCCATGACCGCCTATCTCGACGGCAAGGAGCCCGACGCGGAGACGCTGCGCAAGCTGATCCGCAAAGCGGTGATCGGGCGCAAGTTCCATCCCGTCTTCTGCGGTTCGGCGTTCAAGAACAAGGGCGTGCAACCGCTCCTCGACGCGGTGGTGGATTTCCTGCCTTCGCCCGCGGATCGCGAAGCCATCGGCGGCATCGACTACAAGACCGAGCAACCGACGCTGCGGCGACCCTCCGACGAGGAGCCGTTCTCCATGCTCGCCTTCAAGATCATGGACGACCCTTTCGTCGGCACCATCACCTTCTGCCGCATCTATTCCGGCAAGATCGAATCCGGCACCACGGTGCTGAACTCGACCAAGGAGAAGCGCGAGCGCGTCGGTCGCATGCTGCTCATGCATGCCAATAACCGCGAGGACATCAAGGAAGCCTTCACGGGCGATATCGTGGCGCTCGCCGGGCTCAAGGATACCCGCACGGGCGACACGCTCTGCGACATGCAAAAGCCGGTGATCCTGGAGAAGATGGAATTCCCCGATCCCGTCATCGAGGTCGCGATCGAGCCGAAATCCAAGGCCGACCAGGAGAAGCTCGGGGTCGCCTTGCAGAAGCTGGTCGCGGAGGATCCGTCCTTTCGCGTCTCGACCGATCAGGAATCGGGCCAGACCATCCTCAAGGGGATGGGCGAGCTGCATCTCGACATCAAGGTCGACATCCTGCGCCGCACCTACAAGGTCGATGCAAGCGTCGGCGCGCCTCAGGTGGCCTATCGCGAGAAGATCACGCGCGAGGGCACGGTGGACTATACGCACAAGAAGCAGTCCGGCGGCTCCGGCCAGTTCGCGCGCATCAAGATCCAGCTGATCCCAGGCGTGCCCGGCTCGGGCTTCGCGTTCGAATCGAAGATCGTCGGCGGCTCGGTGCCGAAGGAATACATTCCCGGCGTCGAGAAGGGGCTCGAGAGCGTGCTCGGTTCGGGCGTGCTCGCGGGCTTCCCGGTGGTCGATCTCAAGGTCCAGCTCGTCGACGGCGCCTATCACGATGTCGATTCATCGGCGCTCGCATTCGAGATCGCGGCCCGTGCGGCGCTGCGCGAGGGCTTGCGCAAATGCCATTCGGTACTGCTCGAGCCGATCATGAAAGTCGAGGTCGTGACCCCCGAGGACTATACCGGCTCGGTGATCGGCGATCTCAACTCCCGGCGCGGCCATATCCAGGGCCAGGACATGCGCGGCAACGCCAACGTCATCAACGCCATGGTGCCGCTCGCCAACATGTTCGGCTACGTCAACAACCTGCGCTCGATGAGCCAGGGACGCGCCACTTTCACCATGCAGTTCGACCACTATGAGCAGGTGCCGAACGCGGTGGCGGCCGAGGTCCAGGCGAAGTTCGCCTGAACCGGAACCGATAACCGAGAGCGAGAAGTCAGAACTTGAACTGCCGGCGACACTTCGACCAATACGTCGCCAACGATCCTTGAATGGAGCAATAAGATGGCCAAAGAGAAATTCCAACGCACCAAGCCGCACTGCAATATCGGCACGATCGGTCACGTCGATCATGGCAAGACCTCGCTGACGGCGGCCATCACCAAGGTTCTCGCCGAAACCGGCGGGGCGACCTACACCGCCTATGATCAGATCGACAAGGCGCCCGAGGAAAAGGCGCGCGGCATCACCATCTCGACCGCTCACGTCGAATACGAGACGAAGAAACGCCATTATGCCCATGTCGATTGCCCCGGCCACGCCGACTACGTGAAGAACATGATTACCGGCGCGGCCCAGATGGACGGCGCCATCCTCGTCGTTTCCGCGGCCGATGGCCCGATGCCGCAGACGCGCGAGCACATCCTGCTCGCTCGCCAGGTCGGTGTGCCGGCCCTCGTCGTCTTCATGAACAAGGTCGACATGGTCGACGATCCCGAGCTCCTCGACCTCGTCGAGCTCGAGGTTCGCGAGCTGCTCTCCAAATACGAGTTTCCCGGCGACGATATCCCGATCACCAAAGGCTCGGCGCTGTGCGCGCTGGAAAACACCAAGCCCGAGATCGGCCACGACGCCATCCTCAAGCTCATGGACACGGTCGACGACTATATTCCCCAGCCCGAGCGGCCGAAGAACCTGCCCTTCCTGATGCCGGTCGAGGACGTGTTCTCGATCTCCGGTCGCGGCACGGTGGTCACGGGCCGCATCGAGCGCGGCATCATCAAGGTCGGAGAGGAAGTCGAGATCGTCGGGCTGAAGCCGACCCTCAAGTCGACGATCACCGGCGTCGAGATGTTCCGCAAGCTGCTCGACCAGGGCGAGGCCGGCGACAATGTCGGCTGCCTGCTGCGCGGCACGAAGCGCGAGGAAGTCGAGCGCGGTCAAGTGCTCTGCAAGCCGGGCTCGGTGAAACCGCACACGAAGTTCATGGCGGAAGCTTACATCCTCACCAAGGAAGAGGGCGGACGCCACACGCCGTTCTTCGGCAATTACCGGCCGCAATTCTACTTCCGCACGACCGATGTGACCGGCGTGATCAAGCTTCCCGAAGGCACCGAAATGGTGATGCCGGGCGATAACGTGTCGATGGAGGTCACGCTGATCGTGCCGATCGCCATGGAGGAGAAGCTGCGCTTCGCCATTCGCGAGGGCGGGCGCACGGTGGGCGCGGGCGTCGTCGCCTCGATCATCGAGTAGCGGAGCGCGAGAGGCGGGCGGGGCTGTCGCGTAGGCGGCCGCCGCCCGGATTTTTTGGAAACGACGAGAACCGTCGATTGGAACTTGAGCGATGAACGGTCAGAATATTCGCATACGCCTCAAGGCGTTCGACCATCGAATCCTCGATGCCTCGACGCGTGAGATCGTGTCGACCGCGAAGCGTACGGGCGCACAGGTCCGCGGCCCTATTCCGCTGCCGACCAGGCTCGAGCGCTTCACCGTCAACCGCTCGCCCCATATCGACAAGAAGTCGCGCGAGCAGTTCGAGATCCGCACCCATAAGCGCGTCCTCGATATCGTCGATCCGACGCCGCAGACGGTCGACGCGCTGATGCGTCTCGACCTGGCGGCCGGCGTCGACGTCGAGATCAAGCTTTAACAGGTTCACGACGGCTCCTCCGGCTTCCCTTGAAGCCGCGAGCCGATGAGGAAGAAGTCCATGAGGTCAGGCATCATCGCACAGAAGGTCGGCATGACCCGCGTCTTCACCGACGCGGGCGAGCACGTCCCCGTGACCGTGCTCAAGGTCGATCATTGCCAGGTCGTCGCGCATCGCACCGTCGAGAAGAACGGCTATACGGCCGTGCAGCTCGGCATCGGCAAGGCCAAGGTGAAGAATGTGTCGCGCGCCGAGCGCGGCCATTTCGCCGTCGCCAAGGTGGAGCCGAAGCGCAAGGTCGCGGAGTTTCGTGTCGCGCCGGACGCGCTCATTCCGGTCGGAGCGGAGATCACGGCCGACCACTTCGTCGCCGGCCAATTCGTCGACGTCACGGGCACGACGACCGGCAAGGGCTTCGCCGGTGGCATGAAGCGTTGGAATTTCGGCGGGCTTCGCGCCTCACATGGCGTGTCGATCTCGCATCGCTCGCTCGGTTCGACCGGCGGCCGTCAGGACCCGGGCAAGACCTTCAAGAACAAGAAGATGGCCGGTCATCTCGGTGTCGATCGCGTGACCACGCAGAATTTGCGCGTCGTGCAGACCGATGTCGAGAGGGGCCTGATCCTCGTCGAGGGCGCGGTGCCGGGCGTCAAGGGCGGCTGGATCCAAGTGCGCGACGCAGTCAAGCGCAGCCTGCCGAAGGACGCGCCGCGTCCCGGCGCGTTCCGCGAGCTGAAATCCGCCGAGACTCAGGCGACTGAGGTTACGGCTCCTGAGGCAACCGGCGGGGAGGGCGCGTGATGCAAGTCTCGGTGACCACGCTCCTCGGCAAGGATGCAGGCGAGGTCGCGCTCTCGGACGAGATTTTCGGCCTCGATCCGCGCGCCGACATCCTGCAGCGTTGCGTACGTTGGCAGCTCGCCAAGCGCCGCGCCGGCACGCATGACGTGAAGAATCGCGCCGAGATCAACCGCACGACGAAGAAGCTGTACAAGCAGAAGGGCACGGGCAATGCCCGCCATGGCTCAGCGCGCGTGGCGCAATTCCGGGGTGGCGGTCGTGCCTTCGGGCCGCTGCCTCGCAGCCATGAGCATGGCCTGCCGAAGAAGGTGCGTGTGCTTGCCCTGAAGCACGCTCTCTCGGCCAAGGCCAAGGATGGCGCGATCCTCATTATCGACAAGGCGAGCGTCGAGGCGCCGAAGACCAAGGCGCTGAGAGAACAATTCGGTAAGCTCGGCCTCGCCAACGCCCTGATCATCGACGGCGCGGAGATCGAGGCGAACTTCAAGCTCGCGGCGCGCGCCATCCCGAATATCGATGTGCTGCCCGTTCAGGGCCTCAATGTCTACGACATCCTGCGGCGCGAGAAGCTCGTGCTGACCCAGGCGGCGCTGCATGCCATCGAGGAGCGCTTCAAATGAGCACGGACCCGCGTCATTACGACGTGATCGTCGCCCCCGTCGTCACCGAGAAGGCGACGACGGCGTCGGAGCACGGCAAGGTCGTGTTCCGCGTGCGCGGCGACGCGACGAAGCCCGCCATCAAGGCGGCCGTCGAGAAGCTGTTCAACGTAAAGGTCGAGAAGGTCAACACCCACATCCGCAAGGGCAAGGTGAAGAATTTCCGTGGCCGCAGCGGCCTTCAATCCGATGTCAAGCAAGCGATCGTGACGCTGGCCGCCGGCCAGTCGATCGACGTGACCACCGGTCTTTGAGCGCGAGGGAATCAGGCCATGGCGCTGAAGCATTTCAAACCGGTGACGCCGAGCCTTCGCGAGCTCGTGATCGTCGACCGTTCGTCGCTCTACAAGGGCAAGCCCGAGAAGACCTTGACCGAGGGCAAGCCGTCCACCGGCGGGCGCAACAATCATGGGCGCGTGACCGTGCGCTTTCGCGGCGGCGGCCACAAGCAGCGCTACCGCATCGTCGATTTCCGGCGCCGCGAGAAGCTCGGCCAGACGGCGACCGTCGAGCGCATCGAATACGATCCGAACCGCACGGCTTTCATTGCGCTCATCGCCTTCGAGGACGGCACCAAATCCTACATCATCGCGCCGCAACGTCTGGCGCAAGGCGACAAGGTGGTCGCCGCCGAGCAGGCCGACATCAAGCCCGGCAACGCCATGCCGCTGCAGGCGATTCCGGTCGGCACCATCGTCCACAATGTCGAGATGAAGATCGGCAAGGGCGGCGCCATTGCGCGCTCGGCCGGATCCTACGCGCAGATCGTGGGCCGCGATCAGGGCTTCGTGATCTTGCGCCTCTCCTCCGGCGAGCAGCGGCTGATCCATGGCGCCTGCTTCGCCTCGATCGGCGCGGTTTCGAACCCCGACAACATGAACACCAATCTCGGCAAGGCCGGGCGCTCGCGCTGGCTCGGGCGCATGCCCCATAACCGCGGCGTCTCCATGAACCCGATCGACCACCCTCTTGGCGGCGGCGAAGGCCGCACCTCCGGCGGTCGTCATCCGGTCTCGCCTTGGGGGCAACCGACCAAGGGCATGAAGACGCGCATGAACAAGCGCACGGACGGCATGATCCTGGCGAGCCGCCATATCCGCAAGAAGAAGAGCTGAGGAACGAACGATGGCACGTTCTGTCAAGAAGGGTCCGTTCGTCGACGGCTATCTCCTCAAGAAGGCCGAGGCCGCGCGCGGCTCGGGCCGGTCCGAGGTGATCAAGATCTGGAGCCGCCGCTCGACGGTGCTGCCGCAATTCGTCGGCCTCACTTTCGGCGTCTACAACGGCCACAAGCACATCCCCGTCTACGTATCCGAGGAAATGGTGGGTCACAAGTTCGGCGAGTTCTCGCCGACCAGGACCTATCACGGGCACGCCGGCGACAAGAAGGCCAAGCGACGGTAAGCGAGGACAGTGAGACATGGGAAAATCCGCTCGTCCGCGCACCCTCGCGGAAACCGAGGCCAAGGCCGTCGCGCGCATGATTCGCGTCAGCCCGCAGAAGCTCAATCTCGTGGCGCAGCTCATTCGCGGCAAGAAAGTCGCGGCCGCGCTCGCCGATCTCGAATTCTCGAGGAAGCGCATCGCGTCGAACGTGCGCAAGTGCCTCGAGAGCGCGATCGCCAATGCCGAGAATAACCATCAGCTCGATGTGGACGATCTCGTCGTCAGCGAGGCCCATGTCGGCAAGGCGCTGGTCATGAAGCGCTTCGAGGCCAAGGGCCGCGGGCGTTCGGGACGTATCGAAAAGCCCTTCTCGCACCTCACCATCGTGGTGCGCGAAGTCGCAGCGAAGGCTTGAGGAGCCTCAGCATGGGTCAAAAAGTCAATCCGATCGGGCTGCGCCTCGGCATCAATCGTACCTGGGATTCGCGTTGGTACGCGACCAGGGGCGAGTACAGCCGTCTCCTGCACGAGGACATTCACATCCGCGACAAGCTGATGAAGGATCTCAAGCAGGCGGCGGTATCCAAGGTGGTGATCGAGCGCCCGCACAAGAAGGCGCGCGTGACCATCCACTCGGCGCGCCCCGGCATCGTCATCGGCAAGAAGGGCGCCGACATCGACAAGCTCAGGAAGAGCGTCGGCGAGATGACCAAGGCCGAGGTCGCGATCAACATCGTCGAGATCAGAAAGCCGGAGATCGATGCGACGCTGGTCGCCGAATCGATCGCCCAGCAGCTCGAGCGGCGCGTGGCCTTCCGGCGCGCCATGAAGCGTGCCGTGCAGTCGGCGATGCGGCTCGGCGCGGGCGGCATCCGCATCGTCTGCTCGGGGCGTCTGGGCGGCGCCGAGATCGCCCGCATGGAGCAGACGCGCGATGGCCGCGTGCCTCTGCATACGCTGCGCGCCGATATCGATTATGGGACCGCGACCGCCTTCACGACCTATGGGACGTGCGGCATCAAGGTCTGGATCTTCAAGGGCGAGATTCTCGAGCACGACCCGATGGCGCAAGACCGCCGCATCACCGAGGAGAATCGCGGCGGCGGCGGCGGTCGCCGCGATAGTTCCGCCCGCGCGGGAGCATGAGCCATGCTACAGCCCAAGAAGACCAAATTCCGTAAGCAGCACAAGGGCCGCATCCATGGCGCGTCCAAGGGCGGCACCCAGCTCAATTTCGGGCAATACGGCCTGAAGGCCATGGAGCCGGAGCGCGTCACCGCGCGCCAGATCGAGGCGGCGCGGCGTGCCATCACGCGCCAGATGAAACGCGCCGGACGGGTATGGATCATGGTGTTCCCGGACGTGCCGGTGTCCAAGAAGCCCATCGAGGTGCGCATGGGCAAGGGCAAGGGCGCGCCGGAGTTCTGGTGCTGCCGCGTCAAGCCGGGGCGCATCATGTTCGAAGTCGATGGCGTGCCCAATGAGACTGCGCGCGAGGCGCTGCGGCTCGGCGCCGCGAAGCTGCCGATCCGCACGCGTTTCGTCGAACGGCTGCCGGATTGAGGAGCATCGCCATGAAATCCGACAACCGTCTCGGCGATCTGAAGGTCATGGGCGCCGATGCGCTCCAAGACGAGCTGCTGAAGCTCAAGAAGGAGCAGTTCAACCTGCGCTTTCAGCGAGCGACCGGCCAGCTCGAGAATACGTCGCGCGTGCGCGTCGTGCGGCGCGACATCGCGCGGGTGAAGACGCTGGCGCGGCACAAGGCCGGCGCGGCGAAATCGGCCGCGGACAAGGGTTGAGGAGAGCAAGATGCCGAAGCGCATCCTTCAAGGCGTGGTCGTCAGCGACAAGCAGGACAAGACCGTGGTGGTCAAGGTCGAGCGTCGCTTTCTGCATCCGGTCATGAAAAAGACCGTGCGGCGCACCAAGAACTATCACGCCCATGACGAGAAGAACGCTCACAAGGTCGGTGACCAAGTGCGCATCGAGGAGAGCCGCCCCTTGTCGAAGCTGAAGAACTGGGTGGTTGTCGGCGAAACCGCGGCGAAATCCTGAAGCTTCGGTTCGAGAATTCAATTCGGGCGCGCAGCCCGGTCGGACGAGGTCTGGCGCCTGCATGAGGCGGTGCCGGAAACCGGTTCGAAGGTCTTGAGGTGAGGATCGTGCCATGATCCAGATGCAATCCAATCTCGACGTTGCCGACAATTCCGGTGCGCGTCGTGTGATGTGCATCAAGGTGCTCGGCGGCTCGAAGCGCAAATATGCTTCGGTCGGCGACATCATCGTCGTCTCCGTCAAGGAGGCGATTCCGCGCGGACGCGTGAAGAAGGGCGAGGTGACCAAGGCGGTCATCGTGCGCACCTCGAAGGATATTCGCCGCGCCGACGGGTCGGTGATCCGTTTCGATCGCAACGCGGCCGTGCTCATCAACGCTCAGAAGGAGCCGATCGGCACGCGCATCTTCGGCCCGGTGCCGCGCGAATTGCGCGCCAAGAACCACATGAAGATCATCTCGCTCGCGCCGGAGGTGTTGTGATGGCCGCCAAGATCAAGAAGGGCGACAAGGTCGTGGTGCTTGCCGGGCGCGATCGCGGCCGGCAGGGCGAAGTGATCCGCATGTTTCCCGTCGCCGAGCGGGCGCTGGTGCGTGGCGTCAACATGGTGAAGCGCCACCAGAAGCAGTCGGCTCGGGCCGAGGGCGGCATCATCTCGAAGGAAGCCTCGATCCATGTGTCGAACCTCGCGATCGCCGACCCGAAGGACGGCAAGGCGACGCGGGTGGGCTTCAAGATTCTGGAGGACGGCCGCAAGGTCCGTTTCGCCAAGCGTTCCGGAGATTTGATCGATGGCTGAGCAGCAAGCGGCCGCCGGTAAGGCGGCGAAAGCCGAGCGGGTGACCCCTCAGTCGCCCAAGGAGGCGGCGCGTGCCGAAAAGGCGGCCGACAAGGCGGCGAAGGCCGACAAGTCCGCCAAGACCGCCAAGGCCGGCGGCAAGAAGGTTGCGCGGCCTCGTTTGCCCGAAGGGTATCAGCCGCGGCTGCGCAAATACTATTCCGAAGTGGTCGCGCCGAAGCTCGTCGAGCAGTTCGGCTATAAGAACAAGATGCAGGTGCCCACGATCACCAAGGTCGTGCTCAATATGGGTATCGGCGAAGGTGTCAATGACCGCAAGAAGGTCGAGAACGCGGCCGCCGATCTCTCGCTGATCGCCGGCCAGAAGGCGGTGGTGACGCGCTCGCGCAAGGCCATCGCAACCTACAAGCTGCGCGAGAACCAACCGATCGGGGCGCGCGTCACCTTGCGCAAGACCCAGATGTTCGAATTCATCGATCGCTTGGTCACGGTGGCGCTGCCGCGTGCCCGCGACTTCCGCGGCCTGAACCCGAAAAGCTTCGACGGGCGCGGCAATTTTGCGCTCGGCATCAAGGAGCACATCATCTTCCCCGAGATCAACTACGACAAGATCGACCAGGTCTGGGGGCTCGACGTGGTGGTCTGCACCTCGGCGAAGACCGACGACGAAGCGCGTGCGCTGCTCAGAGCGCTCAATTTCCCGTTCCGGCAGTGAGGCAAGGGCCTCAAACGCGGACGCTGGAGAAGAAGACGGACATGGCAAAGAAAAGCTCGATCGAGAACAACAACAAGCGCATGCGGCTCGTAAGCCGGTTCAAGGCGAAGCGCGCCGCGCTGAAGGCGATCGCGGCGGATGAGACGAAATCCGTCGAGGAACGTTTCCAGGCGCGCGTCAAACTTGCCGAGCTGCCGCGCAATGGCAGCCTGACGCGCGTGCGCCTGCGCTGCGAGGTGTCGGGGCGACCGCGCGGCGTCTACCGCAAGCTCAGGATGAGCCGTATCGCGCTCAGGGATCTCGGTTCCAAAGGCATGGTGCCCGGTCTCGTGAAGTCGAGCTGGTAAGGAGGACGACATGGCGATCAACGATCCTCTCGGCGATATGCTGACCCGCATCCGCAATGCGCAGATGCGCAAGCGGCCCAAGGTCTCGACCCCCGGCTCGAAGCTGCGCGCTCGCGTCCTCGACGTGCTGAAGGCCGAGGGCTATATCCGCGGTTACAATTCGACTGAGTTCGGCAACGGTCGCACCGAGTTCGAGGTCGAGCTCAAGTATTATGACGGCCAGCCCGTCATCCGCGAGATCGCGCGGGTATCGAAGCCGGGGCGGCGGGTCTATTCGACGGTAACTGCGGTGCCGCGCGTGGCGAACGGCCTGGGCATGGCGATACTGTCGACGCCGCTCGGCGTCATGGCCGACCACGAGGCGCGTGAGCGCCATGTGGGCGGCGAGGTGCTCTGCACCATCTTCTGATCGTTTCGAGAGAGAGCATCATGTCTCGTGTCGGCAAGAAGCCAATCACCGTTCCGAGCGGCGTCACCGCCGCTGTCGACGGGCAGGCGGTGAAGATAAAAGGGACGAAGGGCGAGCTGCGCTTCATTGTTCCCGACGACGTATCGGTCGTCATGGACAAGGGTGCGATCAAGGTCGATCCACGCTCGCCCTCGAAGCAGGCGCGTGCCTTATGGGGAACGGCGCGGGCGCGCATCGCGAATCTCGTCGAAGGCGTGACCAAGGGATTCGAGAAGCGCCTCGAGATCTCCGGTGTCGGCTACCGTGCTGCGGCGCAAGGCAAAGTGCTGAAGCTGTCGTTGGGCTATAGCCATGAGATCGATTTCGCGGTGCCCGAAGGGATTGCGATCGCGACGCCGAAGCCGACTGAGGTCGTGATCTCGGGCATCGACAAGCAGCGCGTCGGGCAGGCCGCGGCCGAGATCCGGGCGCTTCGCAAGCCCGAACCCTACAAGGGCAAGGGCGTGAAATACTCCGACGAGTTCGTGTTCCGCAAGGAAGGCAAGAAGAAGTGAGGATGGCGAGGCGATGACGAAGCCGGGACATATTCGCACGCGCCGCTTCGCGCGTATCCGCCGCTTGGTGAAAGCGGCCGCCAATGGGCGCGCGCGCCTTTCGGTGCACCGTTCCTCGAAGCAGATCTACGCGCAGCTGATCGACGACGCCAAGGGTGAGACGCTCGTTGCCGCGTCCTCGCTCGAGAAGGGGTTGCGCGGCGAGTTGAAGAGCGGCGCAACCATCGCCGCGGCGGCCGCGGTCGGCAAGGTGATCGCGGAGCGGGCCAAGGCCAAGGGTGTCACCCGCGTGGTCTTCGATCGGGGAGGCTACCTGTTCCACGGGCGCGTCAAGGCGCTCGCCGAGGCCGCTCGCGAGGGCGGGTTGGAGTTTTGACGGCAGGCATAGCATTGAAGCGAGCGGGGCCTGCCGACCCGCGTCAGTCGAGAGAATATCATGGCGAGAGATACGGCCAAGCGCGAGGAGCGGGACAGCGAGTTCGTCGACCGCCTCGTGCATATCAACCGGGTGGCGAAGGTGGTGAAGGGCGGAAGGCGCTTCAACTTCGCGGCCTTGGTCGTCGTCGGCGACCAGAAGGGTCGCGTCGGCTTCGGTCATGGCAAGGCGCGCGAGGTACCGGAAGCCATCCGCAAGGCGACCGAGGCCGCGCGGCGCAATCTCGTGCGCATTCCCCTGCGCGAGGGCCGCACGCTGCATCATGACGCCAACGGCCGTCACGGGGCCGGTCGTGTCGTGCTGCGCGTTGCCGTCCCGGGCACCGGCATAATCGCCGGCGGTCCGATGCGCGCCGTGTTCGAATCGCTCGGCATCCAGGATGTGGTGGCGAAATCGCTCGGCTCATCGAATCCGTATAACCTGGTGCGCGCGACTTTCGATGCGCTCAAGCGCGAGGATTCGCCGCGCTCCGTCGCTGCGCGCCGCGGCCTCAAGATCGCGGTCTTGCAGGCTCGCCGGCAGATCGAGGCGGCCGATGCCTCGGGCGATGCGTGAGGGGAGGGGGTTCATGGCCGACAAGACGATCACCATCGAGCAGATCGGCTCGCCGATCCGCCGCGAGTTCCGCCAGCGCCAGGCGCTGATCGGTCTTCGTCTCAACAAATTACACCGCCGCTCGACGCTCGAGGATACGCCATCGATCCGCGGCATGATCGAGCAAGTGAAGCACCTCGTGCGCGTCGTCGAGGCTCGGTGAGGAGGATGCGATGAAGCTCAACGAGATTTCCGACAATCGAGGCGCCCTCAAGATCAGGAAGCGGGTCGGGCGCGGCATAGGCTCCGGCAAGGGCAAGACGGCCGGGCGCGGCGTCAAGGGCCAAAAGGCGCGTACCGGGGTCGCGGTGAAGGGTTTCGAGGGTGGGCAGATGCCGATGCACCGCCGGCTGCCGAAACGCGGCTTCCGTAGCCTGTTCGGACGCGATCTCAACGCGGTCAATCTCGACCGCATCCAGCTGGCCTTCGACGCCGGCAAGCTTACCGGCGCCAAACCGATCGACGTAGGAGCTCTCGTGGAGAGCGGTGTCTGCCGCAGCGCTCGCGGCGGCGTCAAGCTGCTCGGCCGCGGCGAATTGAAGGAGAAGCTCGCATTCGAGGTGGCGGGGGCGTCGAAATCGGCGATCGCGGCCATCGAGAAAGCCGGCGGTTCGGTGAAGATCCTGGCGCAGGAAGCAGCGACGGCTTGATGGCTGGTGCCGCAGCACCTACCTCGGGCCTGTAAGACAGGCGTCTCGCGCCCGACAAGGTGGGCCGGGGCGGCTAGGCAGATGCGGAGGAGATAGACATGGCTTCGGCCGCCGAACAGATCGCCTCCAATTTCAATCTCGGCGCCTTCGCCAAGGCCGAGGAACTGAAGAAACGCATCTGGTTCACGCTCTGCGCACTCGTGGTCTATCGCCTTGGCACGTATATCCCGATGCCCGGCATCAATCCCGATGCGCTCGCCGAGACGTTCAAGGCGGCTCAAGGCGGCATTCTGGGCCTGTTCAATATGTTTTCCGGCGGGGCCGTCGGGCGGCTTGCCATTTTCGCCCTCAACATCATGCCGTATATCTCGGCATCGATCATCATCCAGCTTCTGACGTCGCTTTCGCCCCAGCTCGAAGCCTTGAAGAAGGAAGGCGAGGCCGGGCGCAAGGTCCTCAATCAGTATACGCGCTATCTCACGGTGATTCTCGCCGTGTTCCAGGCCTACGGCATCGCGGTCGGGCTCGAGTCCTCGAGCGGCAACGTCGTTCTGCAGCCGGGCCTTTTCTTCCGCTTGTCGACCGTCATCACGCTCAGCGGCGGCACGCTGTTCCTGATGTGGCTCGGCGAGCAGATCACCAGCCGCGGCATCGGCAATGGCTCCTCGTTGATCATCTTCGCCGGCATCGTGGCGAATCTGCCGACCGCATTCGGGAACATGCTGGAACTCGGGCGGCAAGGCGCGATCTCGACCGGGCTCATCCTCGGCGTGATCGTCATGTCGTTCGCCGTCATCGCCTTTTGCGTGTTCATGGAACGGGCGCAACGGCGTTTATTGATCAATTATCCGAAGCGCCAGTCCGGAAACCGCGTCTACGAGGCGAATACATCGTTCCTGCCCTTGAAGCTCAATACCTCCGGCGTCATTCCGCCGATCTTCGCATCTTCGCTCCTCCTGTTGCCGACGACGCTCGCGAGCTTCTCGCAGAACGACGGCAGCGGAGTGATCGGCCTGATGTCGACCTATCTCGGCCATGGTCGGCCAGCCTACATGATCTTGTACGTGGCGATGATCGTTTTCTTCGCATTCTTCTACACTGCGATCGTGTTCAATCCGCAGGAGACGGCCGATAACCTCAAGAAGCACGGCGGCATTATCCTCGGCATCAGGCCGGGCGAGCGGACCGCCGCCTATATCGACACGATCTTGACCCGAATCACGGTGATCGGCGCCGCTTATCTCGCCATCATCTGCCTGATCCCTGAAATCCTGGTCTCGTCGGCCTCGCTGCCTTATTACTTTGGCGGAACATCGCTCCTCATCGTGGTCAGCGTCACCATGGATACGGTGGCGCAGATCAACGGCCATCTGCTCGCGCACCAGTATGAGGGGTTGATCAAGAAATCGAAGCTGCGGGGAAGGCGTCGATGAGGCTCGTGTTGATCGGACCTCCAGGCGCGGGCAAGGGGACCCAAGCGGCAAGGCTCGTCGAGAAGTTCGGCCTCTTGCATCTATCGACCGGCGAGATGCTGCGCGCCGCGGTCGCCGCGGGCACGCCGACAGGCCTTGCCGCCAAGGAGATCATGGCGCGAGGCGAGCTCGTTCCCGACGATGTCGTCGTCAAGATCATCGAGGACCGAATTGCGCGACGCGATGCGGCGAAAGGCTTCGTGCTCGACGGCTTTCCGCGTACGGTCGCTCAGGCGCAAGCGCTCGACGCCATGCTTTCAGAGAAGGGCCTTAAGCTAGATGCGGTGATCGAGTTCGAGGTCGATGCCGAAAAGCTCGTCGACCGCATCGTCAAGCGCGCCGAGGAAGCCAAGCGTGCCGGATTGCCGGTTCGCAAGGACGATGATCCGGCTGTATTCGGTACGAGACTTGGCGCTTATCGCGCGCAAACAGCGCCAGTATCAGCCTATTACCGCGGCACGGCCAAGCTGAAGGCGGTGAACGGCATGAATCCGATCGATGTTGTGACGCAGGCGATCGATGCCGCGCTTCGACACAGCGTGCATGCGTGACCCGCATATGGCTGGTTGACGAATGGCGAGCTTGGTCCTAGAAGCGGCATGAACCAAGGATGATTTTTGCAGTTGGCCGGGCAACCGTGCCGGCTGCTTTTGTCTTTGTCGCCCGGTTCAGAATTCGGGACAATTTTGAAGACCGGGGCGGCCTCCGCCGTTCCGCTTGAGGGAGACTGGACGTGGCTCGTATTGCTGGCGTCAATATACCGACCAACAAGCGCGTTTCCATCGCGCTACGCTATATCTACGGGATCGGCCCGAGCAACGCCGAGGTGATCTGCCAGAAAGTTGGAATCGGGCCTGAGCGGCGCGTCTTTCAACTGACCGATCAGGAAGTCCTGCAGATCCGCGAGATGATCGATCGAGATTACATGGTCGAGGGCGATCTTCGTCGCGACGTGGCGATGAACATCAAGCGGCTGATGGATCTTGGCGCGTATCGGGGTCTGCGCCATCGGCGTGGCCTGCCTGTGCGCGGTCAGCGCACCCATACCAACGCCCGCACCCGCAAGGGCAAGGCGAAGCCGATCGCCGGTAAGAAGAAGTAGCTCGATCGTCAGCGCTTCGGCGCGCAAGTTTAGTTTGTCGCCGAGGCGGGTTGCCTGGCGCTTGGAGAACGGATCATGGCCAAGGAAGCCGGTCGCGTCAGGAGACGCGAGCGCAAGAACATCGCCTCGGGCGTCGCGCATGTGAACGCGAGTTTCAACAATACGATGATCACCATCACCGACGCGCAGGGGAACGCGATTTCCTGGTCGTCTTCGGGCGTCATGGGCTTCAAGGGCAACCGCAAATCGACGCCCTATGCGGCGCAGGTGGCTGCCGAGGATGCCGCCCGCAAGGCGCAGGAGCATGGTGTCAAGATGATCGAAGTCGAGGTCTCGGGTCCCGGCTCCGGGCGCGAATCGGCGTTGCGCGCCCTGCAAGCCTCAGGCTTCACCGTCACCTCGATCCGCGACGTGACTCCCATTCCCCATAATGGTTGCCGGCCGCGCAAGCGCCGGCGCGTTTGAGCCCAGTAACACCGATGTTCGATTCATCGTTTTCGCCCCGCGAGCTTGCCGGGGCCGAGCCGTCAAAGGACATGGCCGTGATGCACAAGAACTGGCAGGACCTGATCAGACCCTCGAAGCTCGACGTCGCCTTCGGCGATGCAGCCCATCGCGTCGCGACGCTGGTGGCCGAGCCGCTCGAGCGGGGTTTCGGTACGACGCTCGGCAACGCCTTGCGCCGCGTGCTGCTCTCCTCACTGCAGGGAGCCGCGGTCACCTCCATCCAGATCGACGGGGTGTTGCACGAGTTCTCCTCGATCGCCGGCGTGCGCGAGGACGTGACGGACATCATCCTCAACGTCAAGGCGATCGCGCTCAAGATGCAAACCGAGCAGCCGAAACGCCTGACCTTGCGCAAGCAGGGGCCGGGCAGCGTCAAGGCCGGCGACATCACAATCAGCGGCGACATCCAGATCCTCAATCCCGACTTGGTGATCTGCACGCTTGACGAGGCCGCCGAGTTCCGCATGGAGCTCTCGGTTGCCAACGGCAAAGGCTATGTGCCGGCCGACAAGAACCGGGCGGAGGACGCGCCCATCGGCCTCATCCCGGTCGACAGCCTGTTCAGCCCGGTGAAGAAGGTCTCCTACCGCGTCGAGAATACCCGCGAGGGTCAGGTGCTCGACTACGACAAGCTGACCATGTCGATCGAGACCAACGGCGCAGTGTCGCCGGATGACGCCGTCGCCTACGCGGCGCGCATCATCCAAGATCAGCTGAACGTATTCGTGAACTTCGAGGAGCCGCGCAAAGAGCAAGCCGTCTCGGTCTCGGCGCCGGAGCTTCCCTTCAACCCGGCCCTGCTCAAGAAGGTCGACGAGCTGGAGCTTTCGGTGCGCTCGGCCAACTGTCTCAAGAACGACAATGTTGTCTATATCGGAGACCTCATCCAGAAGTCGGAAGCGGAGATGCTGCGCACCCCGAATTTCGGCCGCAAGTCCTTGAACGAGATCAAGGAGGTGCTGGCCACCATGGGCCTGCATCTGGGCATGGAGGTCACTGGCTGGCCGCCGGAGAATATCGAAGAGCTCGCCAAGCGCTTCGAGGAGCATTATTGAGACGCGGCCCGAGAGACGCCAGCTAAGACCGCAGCAGGATCAGCGCCATGTATCACCGCAAGAGCTATCGCCGCTTCGGCCGCTCCTCCGAGCATCGCCAGGCGATGTTCGCCAATCTCGCGGCCTCGCTCATCAAGCATGAGCAGATCGTCACCACGCTGCCCAAGGCGAAGGATCTGCGCCCGGTAGTGGAGAAGCTCGTGACCCTCGGCAAGCGCGGTGACTTGCATGCGCGTCGCCAGGCGATGGCCAAGCTCGGCGATGAGCAGATGGTCAAGAAGCTGATCGAGGTGCTCGGCCCCCGCTACAAGGAGAGGCAAGGCGGCTATACCCGCATCCTCAAGGCGGGTTATCGCTACGGGGATGCGGCGCCAGTCGCAGTCATCGAGTTCGTCGACCGCGACGTCGATGCCAAGGGCTTGGATTCCGGCCCGACGCAGAAGACCGAAGTGGTCGAGGCCGCGGCGGCCTGAAGCGCGATTCTCGCCGAGACCGAAGGGGCGCCCTGTGGGGCGCCTTTTGCTTGTGAACACCGGCCTTGACGCTTTCAAGCTCGCTTCACATCCGCGCGACCCAAAGGAGCGTGCCTGCGGGCCGCGGCAAGATAGCGATCATCCCATCTTGGTGCGCGCCAAATCCGCCAGCAGTTCGCTGGCAAGCGCCTCGAAGGCTTGCTCCTTGCGCGATCGCTTCAGACGTTCCGCCGCGAGGATCGCTTGCAGACCGGCGAAGGCCCGGTCGAGATCGTCATTGACGAGCACATAATCGAAATCCCGCCAATGGGGGATTTCCTTCGCCGCGGAGGCGAGGCGCTTTTGGATGGTCGCTGCATCATCTTCGGCGCGCCGGCGCAGCCGCTCGACGAGCTCGGGGATCGAAGGCGGCAGGATGAAGATGCTTGCGACATCGGCCCGCATCGCCTGATAGACCTGCAAGGTTCCTTGAACATCGATGTCGAATAGATAGTCGCGCCCCGCCTCGAGCGCGGTTTCGACGGGCTCACGCGGCGTGCCGTAAAAATTACCGTGGACTTCGGCCCATTCCAGAAGCTCGCTGCGATCGCGCATCGCCTCGAAGCGGCGCGTGTCGATGAAATGGTAGTGGATACCATCGACTTCGCTCGGCCGGCGTGGTCGCGTAGTGACGGAGACGGACAGAAGGAGATTGCGATCGGTCTGCAGCAAGAGGCGGCTCAGCGTCGATTTTCCAGCGCCAGACGGCGAAGCGATGATCAGCACCAGCCCGCGCCGCGCCGAGGCGCCGGGCTTGCCCGTGGTCTCGGTCGCTTTGCTCACTCGACGTTTTGGACCTGTTCGCGCCATTGCTCCACGACCGTCTTCAATTCGAGCCCGATGCGCGAGAGCGCAGGATCATTCGCCTTCGCGGTCAAGGTATTCGCTTCGCGCGCGAATTCCTGTGCCAGGAAATCGAGCCGCCGGCCGACCGCGCCGCCCCTGGCCAGCAATTCGCGCGCAGCCGCCGAATGGGCGCGCAGCCGGTCGATCTCTTCGCGCAGGTCGGCACGGCTCGCGATCAGCACCGCCTCCTGATGCAACCGATCTGCGTCGAAGGCGCCCGATGTATCGAGCAGATCGCGCACTTGCTTGGCAAGCCGCTCGCGCACCGCCCCGGCCTGCCGCGCGGGGCTGGCATCGGCGGTGTCGGTCAGGCGCTCGATCGTCTCGAGCTGCGCGGCGAGCACGCCTTCGAGACGAGCGCCTTCTTCGGCGCGGGCGCTCGCCATCGCATCGAGCGCTCGGGCGAAGCCTGCCGCAAAGGCGGCAGAGCTCGCCTCGCGCTCGGCTTCGCTCTCGTCGGCCTCTTCGGCTTCGACGACGCCACGTACCGCGAAGAAGGGCTCGACGGAAGGCGGTTGCAACCCGTGCCGACTCGACGCCCGCTTCGCCGCCGCTATGAGCGCATCGAGCAGAGCCTCGTCGATCGCCGGCGTCCCGATTTGCGCCTCTCGCTGTGCACTCAGCGCCGCGAATACAGAGCCGCGTTGCAACTTGCTCGACGCAGCGCGGCGAAGCGGTTCGGCGAGGGCCTCGAAGCCCGGCGGCAGCTTGAACTTGACCTCGAGGCCACGGCCGTTGACGCTCCGGATTTCCCAGGCCCAGCGCCAGATCCCATGGCTGCCGGCTTCTCGGGCGAATCCGGTCATGCTCTGGAGGGACATGGAGCGGGATGGCCTTTGCTTGAAGTCGAGCGACGCTTTATCATCTTGTTCTTACACATGATCCCGAAAAGTCTTTGGCTTTTCGCGGACCAAGTTCCGGCTGACCCGCCCGAATGGATTCGCAAGACAACTCCGCGACCGATAGCCGCGGGGCGGAGCCGTCGCCTATTTGAGATTGGGGACGGTCTTCGGTGAATTCAGATCGAAGGTCTTGTTGTTCAGCGGGTCCTTGGCCGTGCCGGCGACCGCATCGAAGGCGAGCGGGCGGCGCGACGTGCTCGCCGGGGTCGCCGCCGATACTGGAGCGGCGGAGGCATCGGGGGTGTCCGCGTCAGGGCTCGCACTCGGACCGATGATGGCGCTCGGATTCTGGGTCGAGCTCGGGCCGAGCTTGACGCCCGCCGCGGCGGCCTCACGCTCCATCTTGGCGCGCATTGCGGGCGATAGCGGGAAGGACGCGACGGTGCCCCCGCGAGCCGGCGGATCGGGCTCAGTAAGCGCAGTCGCGCCCGCCGGTAATCGCCCGATGGTCGCCGGAGTGCTCGCGCCGCGCTTTTGGCCGGCCTTGACCGGAGGCGCCGGAGCCGCGGGGGCAGCGGCCGGGCGGCCAACGAGACCGGGCGAGCCAGCGGCGGGGGATGGGACGGCGGCGCCGGTGGGCTGCTGCGGGGCGGACTGCATGATCGGCGCCCCCGGAGCCTGCCCAGCTGGCGCCCCCGCCGGAGGGGCTCCGCCGGCCGCGGCCGCGGCCGCCGCGCGGTCGGCTTCAATCTGAATCTGGCGCCAGCGTGCCACGTTGCGCTGATGCTGATCGAGCGTTTCCGCGAACACATGTCCGCCCGTGCCGTCGGCCACGAAATACAGTTCCTTGGTACGTGAAGGGTTCGCCACCGCCTCCATGGCGGCGCGTCCAGGATTGGTGATCGGGCCGGGCGGGAGGCCATCGATTGTATAGGTATTGTAGGGGGTGGGCTTGGCGAGCTCGGCCGCGGTGAGCGCGTGACCGAGGACTCCCTTGCCGCCGACCAAGCCGTAAACGGTAGTCGGGTCGGATTGCAGGCGCATTCCCTTCAACAGGCGATTGATGAAGACGCCGGCGACCCTCGGGCGCTCGTCTGCCTTGCCGGTTTCCTTCTCGACGATCGAGGCGAGGATCACGAGCTCCTGCGCGGTGTGTATGGGAAGATCGGCCGAGCGGCGCTTCCAGATATCGTTCAGGGCCGTGTGCTGCGCATCCGCCATCCAGGTCAAGACTTTCGACCTCTGCTCCCCACGCGTGAACTTATAGGTGTCGGGAAGCAGCGTGCCTTCTCTGGGGATATCCCTGATATCTCCGGCGAGAAATTCATTCGCCTTCAGGATCGCCACCACCTCCTCGCTCGTCTTGCCCTCGGGAATGGTGACCGGGCGGTCGATGCTCTTGCCCTCGACCAGGATATCGATCACGGCCTCGATGCTGGCCTGGGCGGGGAACTGGAACTCGCCTTTGTGGAGGCGCTGATCGACACCGAGCATCTTGACGCCGACCCAGAAGATGAGCCCGTTGTCGATCACCCGTTCGTTCAAGAGCACGTCGGAAATCTCCGAGGCGCTGTTGCCGCGAACGACTACGGACTTGCCGACGGCGAGCGGGCCTGGCTCGTGCAGCTTCGTCGCCAGGAAATTAATGCCAGTTCCAACTACAGCCATCGCCAGAAGCAATAGCGTGAACACGGCACTGCCAATGATCACGAACCGCCCGTGCTCACGTCTCTTCGGCTCGGGCGGGGGCGGCGGCGCGACAGGCTGCACCGCATCGCTGGCGCTCCTCGTCGACCGTCGGAATGCGCCAACCATTCCGGAGCGGGCCTCCAAGATAAGCGCCCCCGCTTCAGCGTCACTCGTCATCGCCCATCCTCGTCACGAAGCAACTCGGTCGGCGCGGCGGCATGTTCGGCATGCCCGCCTGATAGGCAATTAATGTGGCAAAACTCCGCACCCGCGCCTGCATCCCTAGCCCCCATCACGGCGGCACTCAAGACAAATGACGACGGAAGACGACCGATGCGTTCGTCCCTCCGAAACCGAATGAATTCGACAAAGCCACGTCGATTTTGCGCCGCTTCGCGACATGCGGCACGAGGTCGATTGCGGTCTCGACCGACGGATTGTCGAGATTGATGGTCGGGGGCGCGATGCCGTCACGGATGGCCAGGATCGAGAAGATCGCCTCGACCGCTCCGGCAGCTCCCAGCAAATGCCCGGTCGCCGACTTGGTCGACGACATGGCGACCGCTCCGCCCGCATTGCCGAGGAGGCGCTCGACGGCCTTGAGCTCGATCTCGTCGCCGACGGGCGTCGAGGTGCCGTGCGCGTTGATGTAATCGAGATCGGCCGCGGCGATATCGGCGCGCTTGAGGGCGGCCGCCATCGATCGATAGGCGCCGTCTCCATCCTCGGCCGGGGAGGTGATGTGATAGGCATCCCCTGAGAGGCCGTAGCCGACGATCTCGCCAAGGATGGGCACGCCGCGCGCCAGCGCATGATCGCGCGCCTCGAGCACGACCGCGCCCGCTCCCTCGCCCATGACGAACCCGTCGCGCGCGGCGTCATATGGCCGCGAGGCGCGCTTCGGCTCGTCGTTGAAGCCGGTCGACAAGGCGCGGCAGGCGGCGAAGCCCGCGAGCGAAAGGCGGTTGATCGGCGACTCGGCCCCACCCGCGACCATCACCTCGGCGTCACCGAGCGCGATCAGTCGCGACGCGTCGCCGATCGCATGCGCGCCGGTCGAGCAGGCGGTGACGACGGAGTGATTGGGGCCCTTGAGCCCGAACTCGATCGACACATAGCCGGAGGCGAGGTTGATCAGGCGCCCTGGAATAAAGAAGGGCGAGATGCGGCGCGGACCGCGTTCCTTCAAGGTCAGTGCCGCCGCGTTGATGCCCTCGAGTCCACCGATCCCCGAGCCGATCAGGACGCCGGTGCTGGTCTGATCCTCGTAGGTCGAAGGCCGCCAATTCGCATGATCGAGCGCCTGGCGAGCCGCCGCCATGGCGAAGATGATGAACTCATCGACCTTGCGCTGCTCCTTCGGCTCCATCCATTCATCAGGATTGAAGCCCCCGTCCGAGCTGGGTCCACGGGGGATGCGGCATGCGACCTTGGCCGGCAAGTCCGAAACGTCGACGACGTCGTCGACTCGGATGGCGCCGCTCTCACCCGCGATCAGCCGCGACCAAGTCTGTTCGACGCCGCAGCCGAGGGGCGTCACCATGCCAAGGCCGGTGACGACGACGCGACGCAGGCCATTTACGGCAGCGGTACGCGGTGGCGGTTGGCCGGCCACGGTCAGGAGGGCAATTGCGATTGTCGTGTCGCCTCAGGAGGCCTTGCCCTTTTCCGCCGCGCCCTTCTCGAGAAAATGGATGGCATCGCCGACGGTCTGGATGGTTTCGGCCGCGTCATCTGGAATCTCGACGCCGAACTCTTCCTCGAAGGCCATGACCAGCTCGACCGTGTCCAAGCTGTCGGCGCCGAGATCGTCGATGAAATTGGCCTTCTCGGTAACTTTGTCGGGTTCAACGCCGAGATGCTCGACGACAATCTTCTTCACGCGCTCGGCGATATCGCTCATCGTTTGATCCTTTGCCACAAATATCGTTTGGATCCGGGTTCGCCGAAATCCGTTCTACGTCTTCGTTCCCGTGGTTGTCGCCAATGCCGACGCAGAGCATTGCCGTCTGATCGACTCGAGGCAAAGACTTGAGCCGCAACCCGGCCACGCCAAGCCTTCACACGGGTCTGGCTCCTAACATATCCCGCAAGCCCTGGCGAGAGGCAAGGCGGAGACCTGGTCGACCCCTGAACTCCATAATTAAGTCTATGAAAACATGGCCATTCCGCCGTTGACGTGCAGCGTCTGGCCGGTCACGTAAGCGGCTTCGAGAGAGGCCAGATACACGGCGGCCGCCGCAACCTCCTCGCTTGCCCCAAGACGCGCCATGGGGATGCGGGCGAGAACGCCTTCGCGCTGCTTCTCGTTGAGAGCATCGGTCATCGGGGTCGCGATCATGCCGGGCGCGATGCAATTGACGGTGATTGAGCGGCTCGCGACTTCCACGGCGAGCGATTTCGTCATGGCGGTGAGTGCGGCTTTCGACGCCGCATAGTTGCTCTGGCCCGCATTGCCGGTCGAGCCGACGACGGAAGTGATGGAAATGATGCGACCGAAGCGGCGACGCATCATGCCCTTGAGCGCGGCGCGCGACAGGCGGAAGGCAGCCGTCAGATTGACCGCGATCACCTCGTCCCATTCGGCGTTCTTCATGCGCAGGAGGAGGTTGTCGTGCGTGACGCCCGCATTGTTCACGAGGATATCGAGCGAGCCGAGTGCGGCTTCGGCCGCCGGCACCAGCGCTTCGACCGAGGATACATCGCCGAGATTGGCCAAGCAGACATGAGCGCGCCCGCCAAGCTCTCGCGCCAATGACTCGAGCGCTTCGCGGCGCGTGCCCGATAGCGCCACGGCGGCGCCCCGCGCATGCAGGGCGCGTGCGATGGCTCCGCCGATGCCGCCCGAGGCGCCGGTGACGAGCGCCGTTTTGCTGGCGAGGTCGAACATCGGTCGCGCTCCTGAGCTTCGGCCTAGGATGGGAAGGCGGCGATATCCGCCGGCGCAGCGACGTTGACGACGGTCACGCCCTCGACGATGCGCTTGACGAGACCGGCAAGCACCTTGCCGGCTCCGACCTCGACGAACCGCGTCACGCCCTGCGCCGCCATGTAGGCGATGCTCTCGCGCCAGCGTACCGTTCCGGTGACTTGACGTACCAGGCTGTCCCGAATGACGGCGGGGTCGGTGATGGCGTGCGCTTCCATGTTGGCGACGAGCCGTACCACTGGCGCGCCCGGCGGTCGCTTGGCAAGCGCGTCGGCCATGGTTTCGGCCGCGGGCCGCATGAGGGCGCAGTGAAATGGCGCGGACACCGGCAGCAGCATGGCGCGGCGCGCGCCCTTGCCCTTGGCGATCTCGATGGTGCGCTCGACAGCCGCCTTGGCTCCCGACACGACGACCTGTCCAGGCGCGTTATCGTTCGCCACCTGGCAGACCTTACCGGTCTGGCGCGCGCCTTCGGCTGCCGCCGCGGTCGCTGCCTCGGCATCGAGACCAAGCAGCGCCGCCATCGCGCCATCGCCCGGCGCCACCGCCTTCTGCATCGCGTCTCCACGCAGCCGCAACAGCTGTGCCGTGTTCGATAGGCTGAAGGCACCGGCCGCGCATAGTGCCGAATACTCGCCGAGCGAGTGGCCTGCGACGAAGACGGCGTCGCGAGCGAGATCGAGGCCGCACTCCTCCTGCAACACCCGCATCGCGGCGATCGACACCGCCATCAAGGCCGGCTGAGCATTGGCGGTCAGCATCAGCTCCGCTTCCGGCCCCGCGAAGGCGAGGTTCGACAGCTTCTGCGACAAGGCCGCGTCGGTTTCCTCGAAGACGGCGCGCGCCGCGGCGAAATTCTCGTAGAGCGCCTTGCCCATGCCCACGGTTTGACTGCCCTGCCCGGGAAAGATGAAGGCTGTGGTCATGAAGCTCAGGTCCGGACGAATCGGAGATCGCGGAAGGCGAGAACGCGTAGGGGAGGGCGCGAGTGCCGCGTTTTTGGGCAGGGAAAGATCAGCTGTCAAGACGGATACTTGCCCACGACAGCGGGGGTCGAATTGGATTTCCGGCGCAAAGGCGGCGTTCAATGCGCGCGCAGCGCTCTGCTCAATCCACTCCGCCCGTTGCGGCGGTGAACACGTCCGCGGATTTCAGGAAGCGCATGGGGTCGACCGGGTCGCCGTCGATGCGTGTCTCGTAGTGGAGATGCGGTCCGGTCGAGCGCCCCGTGGAGCCGACCCGGCCGATGGGCGTTCCCGCCGTCACCATCTGCCCTTCCGATACCAGGATCGCCGACAAATGCCCGTAGCGCGTGTCGACGCCCTCGCCATGCTCGATCTCGACCATATTGCCATAACCGCCCGTATAGGCGGCATTGGTGACCTTCCCGGCCGCGGCGGCGCGCACGATCGAGCCTTCCTCCGCGCGCAGATCGACGCCCGGGTGCAGGGCCCATCCCATGCCGAAGGGATCCTTGCGGGCACCGTAAGGGCTCGTGATTTCGAGCTGCCCTTGCAATGGCTGGCGGATGGGCAACGTCGAAATCGCTCGAGACAGGGCGTCATGCTCTTCGAGACGCACTTTGAGGCCGTGGAGCAGAGCATCGAAGCTCGAACTGGGCGCGTCTTTGGGTAGCGGCATGAAGGGGCCGCCCGTGTCTTGCGTGCGTCTCTGCGTAACGCGCGCGAAGCGGGCCAGATCGAGACCCGAGCGGCGAAGCGCTCCCCGCATCCGATCGAGGTCGACCGCCGCGCGGTTATTGGCGTGTTCCAGCGTCTCGACCTGCAAGCGCTCGACGCTATCGAGCGAATTCGCGAGCGTTTCGACAGAGATCGGGCCGGCCAGCGCGAGGTCGGCGTAGCGTAAAGTGCTGTCGAGCAGGCTGGCGCGAGGGCCGTTGAGGCGCATTCCGCGTGGGGTCGGAATGGGCGTCGCCTGCACCGGAGCGCTGAGAGACGGGCTCTGTTGGCTCGACAGCGTCCGTGACGGATCTTCCGCGTAAGAGGAAACGCCTGAACTATCCTCGACGGGGCGCGGCTTCTGGCCCGCGAAAGCGGCGATCGCCTTGAGAGGATCCGCGGGCGGGGTCTTGGCGATGCTGACGCCTTGCCGATCCGCCGCCTGACCGCCGGCCGCGCCAGCCGAACCGACGTGCCCGCGGGCGGCGGTCAGATCGGTGCTCGCTCCGCGCAGGAGCTCGGCCACCGTCTCGGTCCGCGTCTCGAGCTGGGCTTGGCGGGAAAGCAATTCCCGTAGGCGAACCTCCAATGTATCTTGCGCCGAGGCTTGCTGGGTCGTCGCCTCGTCGAACTTGACGCGCTCAGCCGCGAGCCTCTCTTCATATTCGACACGCATGCGTGCCTGATCGGCGACCAACTTGGTGACCAGCGTATCGCGGAACACCAGGAGATAGAGAGAGAATCCGGCCCAGACGACGAGTGTGAGCTTGAGCGCGGCGCCAACGACGATAAGGGATCGTCGCAAAGTGACCGTTTTGGGTGCGCCATCCTTGGCGAAGGTGACGATGTGCACCCGACGCATGGCCGCAAGACTCGTATCCGACATGAAGCTCGCGTCCCGATTCCCTCGCACCATGCAGCTTCCGATTAGACATGGTTAAGGTTAATTGCGCGCTAATGAGGCCTGTGGGCCACAGGCCGCTTCGATCGCGAGTGCTGAATATCGGCCCCCGAGGCCGCCGCCGGCCCTTAGGTCCGCCCCGATCGGTTCAAAGCGCGCGCGCCGCGGCGAGCACTTCCTGCGCATGGCCGTCGACCTTGACCTTGCGCCAAACCGCGGCGATTCGCCCATCTTTGCCGACGAGGAAGGTCGAGCGCTCGACCCCCATATAGCTTCGTCCATACATGGACTTCTGGGCCCAAACGCCATAAGCCTCCAGCATGTCGTGACTTTCGTCGCCGAGAAGCGGAAAATCGAGCCCGTATTTGGCCTTGAACTTGTCGAGCGCCTTGACCGGATCAGGCGATACGGCCACGACGGCGACGCCTGCCTTGCGGAAATCCTTGAGGAGCGCGTTGAATTCGTTGGCCTCCTTGGTGCAGCCCGAAGTGTCCGCCTTCGGATAGAAATAGAGGACCAGCGGTTTGCCTATGAAGCTCGCCAGGCCCAATTGCGTGCCTCCGTCGCCAGGCAGCTTGAAATCAGGCGCCATGTCGCCTTCGCCGAGTTGCGCCATATTCTCAACTCCCTGATCGGGCATTGGTTTGAAACCGCTAAGCGGCGAATCGCGAATTGTTCGGCCCGAGATCGAAGGCGAACATTCGCTTGCGCGCTCGGTTCACTATCACTGCCGAGTTTGGGACTGCAAGCTTGGCGCAAGCCATCGACTGGTCGACTAAGGGATGTCGGAGCCTGCTGAGATCGATGCGGAACGGACAAGTCCCCCCATGAGCGTCAGGTCGCCGCGCCGCGCGGCTCGGCGGATCGCCTATGGCGCCTTGGCGCTCGTCTCGGCCGTCTTCGTCCTGGCGATGATCGGCTTCGGCGCCCTCGCATGGCGATTGTCGCAGGGCCCCTTGTCGCTCGACGAGTTCGCGCCGCGCATCACCGAGGCGTTGCAGCAAAGGCTCGCCGGGGGCTTCGTCGTGAGCCTCTCGGGAGCGGCGATCGAGCGGCGCGGCGCCGGCCCGACCCTGACCGTGCTCGGCTTGTCGATCAAGGACGCGAGTGGGCGCGAGATCATCTCCGCGCCCAAGGCCGAGGTCGGTTTCGACCCGTTGCGGATGTTTCGTGCGGATGCGGGGCTGCAGCGGATCGCGCTGATCGGGCCTCAGTTCAAGGCGTCCATCACGCGCCAAGGCGAGATCTCCCTGGTCACGGCCTTTTCGCCGCCGCCCATCGCCGCCGCCCAGACCCCGGTGCTGCCGGCCCAGCCTGCGGCGCCCGTCGGTTCGGAGGTCGCGGCCACGCCCGGCGCGGTCGCGCCCGACCATGTGCGGCACGGCCTTGTGGCGACCTACGACGATCTCTTCGGTTCGCGCGGTCCCTTCAAGGTGGTCAGCTATGTGGGTATCGAGGACGGCCGCCTCTTCGTCGATGACGAGCGATCCAACGATCAGTTGATCTTTTCCAACGTGACCGCCTCGTTCGAGCGCGCCGCGAGGGAAGGCGTGCATCTGGCGCTCAAAGGACCTTCCGGAGATTGGTCTCTCGATGCCGCCGTCGAGCGCGGCGGCGCGAATGAGCGCCGCCTGGTGGTCGAGCCCAAGGATGCGCCGATAGGCGACGTGCTTTTGCCGATCCTGCCGCGGCCTTTGACGCTCGCTCCCGATATGCCGGTCTCGGGACGCATCGAGATCGATATCGGCGGCGATGGCCGGGTCAGGAGAGCCCAAGGGTCGCTGACGGCGGGGGCCGCCGCCTGGAACAAGCCGGGGGAGGCAGCGCCGCTGCTGGTGACCGACGAGATCACCGCGGATTTCGTCTATGACGGGGCCTCGCATGTGATCGATGTGAGCAAATTCGGCGTGTTGGCCGGCGACACGAACCTCGCCGTGAAAGGACGCATCAGTCCCGCCGCGGAAGGCGACTTCAGGTTCGAGTTCTCGGGCACGGATGGCACGGTCGCCGGAGCAGGACCTGGCGAGCCGCCGATCCAGCTCGATCGCATTCATGCTGTCGGCTCATTGTCGCCGCGCGACGCGACCATTTCCGTGGCCCCGATGGAATTGTCCGGGAAGGATGTGTCGCTGGCCATGAACGCGACCTATCGGCGCGGGCGAAACGGTGGATTGACGTTTGCCGTCCAGTCGGGCCGCATGCCGGCACGGGCGCTGCTCGCGCTGTGGCCGCCGCTTTTCGTGAAGGATGTGCGCAAATTCTTCGTCGAGCGGCTGGATCGCGGCATCGTCGACCACTTCTCGCTCACCAACACGTTGAGTGAAGCAGCGATCGCGGATGCGATCGCCAACCGGCCGATACCCGACGAGGCGGCAAGGCTGTCCGCCGATGTGTCGGAAACCACCCTTCGTTTTTCCGATGACCTTCCGCCGCTGACCTCCGCCGTGGCGCATGTCGACGGGACGGGCCGCACCTCGACCATCTCCGTCTCCAGCGCCAGCATGGATCTCGGCGACGGCCACGTATTTGCGCTCAGCGAGGGTCGGTTCACGGTCGCCGACACGACCAGGAAGCCCCCCATCGCCCAGGTGAGCTTCCGCGCCCAGGGGGGCGCCGACGCCTTCGTAGCCGCGATGCAGCGCGATGCGCCGCGCGGCGGTGCGCCGACCCTGGCGCCCGAGACCATAGCGGGGACGGGCGACGCGCGGGTTCAATTCAGCTTCGCGATGCGCGACGGCGTAAAGCCCAAGGATATCCCGCTGGCCATCCAAGGCGCCTTCAGCAGGCTCTCGGCGCAAGATATCGGCGCGGGACAGAAGCTCGAGAACGCGCAACTCGCCTTCACGGTCACGGGCGGGGTCATGACGGGCAAGGGCGAGGGCCGCTTCGCGGGAGTTCCGGCCACCATCGAGCTGCGCAAGGAACCGGGCGAGGCGACGCCGCAGATCAAGCTTTCGATGACGCTCGACGATGCGGCGCGAGCCAAGCTCGGCTTGCACGCCGGCAAGGCCATCACCGGTCCGACGCCGGTCAAGATCGCGCCCGCCGCCGATGCCGGCGCGAGCCCGGCCTTCGATGTGGAGGCCGATCTGACGCGCGCCGCGATCGACGGCTTCATCCCGGGTTGGACGAAGCCGGCAGGGCGCCCGGGTAAGCTGACATTCAGGCTGACGCCGGCGGATGATCAGACGAGGTTCACCAGGATCAATCTCGCGGCCGCCCCGGTCGCCATCACCGGCGAAGCAGCGACCAGCAAGGACGGCGCGCTGGTCTCGGCCAAGTTCGACAGCTTCAAGGTGTCACCGGGCGATGATCTGAGGGTCGATGTCGCGCGCGGGGAGGGCAATGTCTACAAGACCGCCGTAAAGGGAGTGGCCATTGATTTACGCCCCTACATCAAGAGCTTCATGGCTGGTTCGGAGACGGACACGCAAGATGCCGATCTCGACCTGAAGGCCGCGACCGCCATCGGCTTCGGCGACGAGAAAGGCACAGGGCTCGACCTGCGCCTCAGCCGCCGCGGCCAGGGGCTCACCGATTTCCGTTTCAGCGGCCAAGTCGGCCGCGGCGATGTGAGGGGAACGCTCAGTCGCGAGGGGCGTCCCTTGATCACCATCGAAACGGGAGATGCGGGCGCTTTCCTGCGCTTCACGGACCTTTATCGACATATGAGCTCGGGCGCGATGGTGCTGCGCTTGACGCCGAGCGTCGGTTCCCAGGCGGGAGCCGTCAGCATCCGCGACTTCAGCTTGCGCAACGAGGAGGCGCTGGCGCGCATCTTCGCCGCCGCGCCCCCTGCCAGGGCAGCTTCCGACAGCCGCGCCGCGAGCGTGGCTCCGTTGATTACCGCCGAGGCGCAGTTCAACCGGATGCAGGCGAGCTTCGTGCGCAATGCCGGGCGCCTCGATATCCGGGAGGCGCTGATCGTGGGCAGCCAGGCGGGGATCACGGTGTCGGGCCTGCTCGATTTCGCGAGGGGCACGCAGAACCTGACGGGGACTTTCGTGCCCGCCTATGGCCTCAACAACGCCTTCAGCAAGGTGCCGCTATTCGGGCCGTTGCTCGGCGGCGGCGCGAATGAAGGGCTGCTCGGCGTCAATTTCCGCGTGACCGGCTCGCTGTCTCAGCCCGATGTCAGCGTCAACCCGCTTTCGGCCATGGCACCGGGCTTCCTGCGCAAGATATTCGAGCTCGGTGGGCCGGGCGCCAGGGATTTGGATCCCGAAGGGCAGCGGGCGCTCGACACCAGTCGCGGCGGGCGCTGAATATCGGCGGCCGTCATGTTCTCGTCGGGCGGAAAATACAGCGGCGGCAGCCTTTGCGCCATGCAGTTGCGTTGCCGGGGCGAAACCGACGGGCGGGGGCGGTTCTAACGGGGCCTCAAGAGCACGTGGCGCTTGCGGCCGAGCGAGAGCTTGATCACCTGCTCGCTGGTTAGATCGGCCATCGTAAGCTTGGCATGATCATCGACGACCACCTTGTCGTTTACCCGAAGACCGCCTCCCTTGATTTGACGCCGCGCGTCGCCGTTCGAGGACGCGAGACCCGCGATCACGAACGCTGCCGTATTGGCGATTCCGGCCTCGAGATCCTCCAGCTTTATCTCGACGCTCGGCAGGCTCGCGGCGAGCGCGCCTTCCTCGAAGGTCTGGCGCGCCGTCTCCGCCGCCTCGGCCGCCGCCGCCTCGCCATGCAGAATCCGCGTCGCTTCGCTCGCCAGCGTCTTCTTCGCCTCGTTGATCTCGGCTCCCTGCAACGCTTCGAGCCGCTTGATCTCGGCGAGCGGCAATGTCGTGAACAGCCGCAGCAAGCGCCCGACATCGGCGTCCTCGGCGTTGCGCCAGAATTGCCAGTATTCATAGGGGCTGAACAGCTCGGCGTTGAGCCATACGGCGCCCGCCGCCGTCTTGCCCATCTTTGCGCCGGAAGCGGTGGTGAGCAGCGGCGTCGTCAGCGCGTAGAGCTGATGCATGCCCATGCGCCTTCCGAGATCGACGCCGGTGATGATATTGCCCCATTGGTCGGAGCCGCCCATCTGCAAATTGCACTGCGCCCGCTTCGACAATTCGACGAAGTCGTAGGCCTGCAGGCACATATAGTTGAACTCGATGAAGGACATCTCCTGATCGCGCTCGAGCCGCAGCTTCACCGAATCCATCGACAGCATGCGGTTGACCGAGAAGTGGCGGCCGACATCGCGCAGGAAGTCGATGTAGTTGAGCTTGGTCAGCCATTCGGCATTATCGACCATCAGGGCATCCGCCTTGCCGTCGCCGAAGCGCAGGAAGCGTGCGAAAACCTTCTTGATGCTGTCCTTGTTGGCCTCGATCTCCTCGATCGAAAGGAGCTTGCGGGTATCGTCCTTGCCGGATGGGTCGCCGACCCGCGTGGTGCCCCCGCCCATCAGCGCGATCGGCTTGTTGCCGCTCTGTTGCAGCCAATGCATCATCATCATCGAGATGAGGTGACCGATATGCAGCGATGACGCCGTGCAGTCATAGCCGACATAGGCGACGACGCGGCCATCGCGCGCCAGCGCGTCGAGCCCCTCGAAATCGGAGCATTGATGGATGAAGCCGCGCTCGTCGAGCGTCTCGAGGAAATCGGATTTGAAGGGCATCGTCGTCTCCGCTGGGCTTAGAGGATTAGCCGCTGGCCGGAGACATTCCAAGGAGGGCCGCCGGTCGGGCGGCCGCGCTCCTCACATCATGAGCAGGCGCGCCGCGTTGAAAAGAGCGGCACGTAAGACGTCAACTCGAAAGTCGGCAACCGGTGCATGCGGTGCTGCCTAGCGCGGCTTCCGGCCAAAAGCAATCATCTGGTCGGCAGGAATCCCCACCACCCACGTTGATCCGGCAATGCCGCTACGCTTCGGCCCCGGCGCCCTGCTTTTGCGCGGTGAGATGCTCGGCGATCAGCTCCGCCGAGAAGCGCCCTATGGTGTCCGGGTCGGTAATGATCGACTGGGTGTTGTTCTGCGCCTTATAGCCGGGACCGCCCGGCGATCCCGAGATCACGAACGAACCTTCCCCCGATATCGACCAGTTCGTCGATCCCTCGCCGGCGACCTTGCCGTCAGCGACGAAGCCCTTCGTGTGGCTGATCTGGTCGGTCTTGGACTTGCCGATCGCGAAATGGGTATTGAACTGCGCGGGGCCATTCCCTTTGTCGGCGGCCAACAAGGCCTTCTCATGCACCCCGCCAGCCTGGCTCTCGTCCAACGTGATCAGCATCGTGATCGACGGATCCATCACCAGCTTCATGAGAATGTCATTGAGCTCGTCGTCGTCGTAGCCGAACATGTTGATATATAAAGAGACGCTCACCCGTGACAAAACATGTTTGAGGATATCGTGGACATCATCGCGTCCGACATAGAAGAGATGAAAGTCCTTGCTCGCCGTGGTCGAGTAGACTTTTTCCTGGGTATATGGCTGCAGGTCGATAAGGTCGAAGTGCTGCAGGCTCTGTGTCGGGTCGTCGATAACGTTGCTGGCGCTGACCTTGGCGCTACCGCTGGTACCGACCGGCGCCGTCTTGCTCTTGGCTGCAGGTGACTTTGCCTTGGCGGCCGCTACTTTCAGCTTGCCTGCCGGCGCTCTTGCCATCGCACTACCCCCCATGATGTCCGAGGCTATGGCGCGATGGCGCGACTGTCAATCTGCCGGCCTCGTCTTGCTGGCCCGGCGGGCGCGTGATAGCGCAACGCGGAGATTTCGATCGCTCGGCCGGCGAGCGGGGCATGGCGCAGTCTGGTAGCGCGGTAGTTTTGGGTACTACAGGTCGCAGGTTCGAATCCTGCTGCCCCGACCAACCGATCAGCGGCGCCGAACCTTTCTATGGGACATGCTCATGACCGCGCGCATCTATAGGCCTGCCCGCACCGCCATGCAGTCAGGCGCGGCCAATACCAAGCACTGGCTGCTCGAATTCGAGCCTGAGCGTCCGCGCGCCGCCGAGCCGCTGATGGGTTGGACGTCGTCGACCGATATGCGCGCCCAGGTGAAGCTGTGGTTCCACACGAAGGAGGAGGCGATCGCCTATGCGGTTCGCGAAGGCATCCCC
>JBIOEJ010000058.1:0-34493 GCA_044445965.1 Hyphomicrobiales bacterium | reverse complement strand
GTCGTCATGATGTCGAGGCCGAGCCGCTCAGCGAGGCGCTCTATTGCCTTTCTTGCCATCTCCTGGTGGATCGGCAAGCGGCCCTTGAGCAGCGACGTAGGGTTCAGTACCTGCAACACGACATTAGCGTCGCCATCCACGCCGATTTGTGCAAGGCGTGGCTGGAGCCGCTGCAGATAACCCTTCATCACCGGGCCGAGATAGGCGTTCACCACGGTCGTGGAGAAGCGCTCATATTCGCGAAACTCCGGCGCGACTTCATGCGAAACACTAACAAAGGCGTCTGGGATTTCCTCTTGCAGCAGGTGCTTGACCATCAGCTCATGCCGAGGCTCGACATAGCTGAAGAGGAAGCACACCGCTATCGAGCGAACACCCTCGTTCCGCAATCGGCGCGCAGCTACCCGCACCTGTTCCTCGTCGAGTGGCGCGAGAATCCTCCCGTCGAACAGAACACGCTCTCGCACTTCGAGGCGCCTGTCGCGCGTAGCCAGAATGTGAGGCTTCTCGGTCTGGAGGTCGTAAAGCGAATCGCGTTTTTGACGACGCAGTTCCAGAACATCGCGAAAGCCTGCGGTCGTGATCATCCCGGTCTCTACACCGCGCCCGACGATAAGGGCGTTCGTTGCGACCGTCGTACCGTGCCCGAAATAAGTCACGTCAATGCTGCCGCCCGATAGGGATGCGATGTGCTGGAGCCCCTGCTCGACCCCCGCGACAATTCCGAGCGAGGGGTCTCCTGGGGTGCTGCCCACTTTCCAGACATGAACCTCTCCGCTCGTCTCATCGAGCATGCAGACATCGGTAAAGGTGCCGCCCGAATCCACCCCCACCCGCAATCGAAGTACCGCGTCGGAAGCGCTCGGCATCGGAACGTCTCACCTCCCAACGCAGAAAAGGGATAGAGGGTTTGAGTGGGCAAAGTCCGTGCCCGCCTTCCGGCGCTCCTCTCGGAACCACTCTTTCGGACTAGCCGCGGTAATTGTGCCGCTACCCATCGCATTCATCTCGGTCCAGCCCTCGCGATCAGTCTCGACACGCTCGAAGAGGGCGCCTCTCTCTGAAAGGAGCGGATCCTTGCGCCTTCGCCAGGGGTCTGTGTATCAATTATTTCTCCAGTTGACAATATGCATAAACCAATACACCGTAACGAAGCTCGGCGCGCCGTTGGAGGAGATGGCCATGTCATCAGCAGACCTACTCGAGTTCAGCGCTCTCGGCCTCGATCTCCGTTTCACGGCCGAGCTGCTGTCCTCGGAGAATCCGGATGTAATCGCCCAGGTGATGAAGCAACTGCCCATGGAGAGCGTGCTGGGGCACGTCGTGATTTCGGGTGAAGCTATCTGGCTTCCGACCCGAATCGTGCATCTGGGGCGAAGCCATATGGTCCCACGAACCCCGGGCGCCGTGTATCTCTACGCCCCGGGACAAACGATCTGCCTGACCTATGGCAGCATCACTGAAAGCGCCAAGGTCAACAAGTTTGGCCAGGTGCTCGACGCTGACTTGCCGACCCTGCGTCGGCTCGGCGAGCGGGTCTGGGAAGAAACCGTGGCACAAGCACGAAAGAATATCGTCAGAATTAGCGTTCGGAGGGCATCATAGTGTCGGGCAGCAACAGAGCCGGAACGGATTGGCGCGACACCAAGGGCGAGATCGAAAAAGAGGTCGATCGCATCTGGCTGTCAGAGCCCACCGAAATCCAGAAAATACGCTGGGGCATTATCGACAGCGGCGCCGGCAGCGGCGGCCAGTCGTTCAGTGTTCTTGTGCATCTCGAAGCCTATCTGATGCTGGTCGGCGCGGATGTGATGTACCGGCTCCTTAAGGCATCACAATATCCTGAAATGGAACTTGCGACGCTAGTGCGCATGACAAGAGAATTCTTGACAGGAACCTTCAACGTCTTCGAGTTCATGACGGATTTGGGCCTCACGAACATGCATGAGCTCGGTCAGGCCTATGCCGATTCGCTCGACAGTGTGAAGACGAAGCATGAATATGTAGAGCTTACCGGGGCAATGATGACTTATGTGATCCGCATGCATCGCTGGATTCACTTCATCTTCCCCTGGAATCTCGGCGTCGCCTTCCCGCATCGTAGCGCTTCCGAAATTGAATCGATTGCTGCTATCGTAAACCGGGCGTGAGGGAGACAGGCCCACTTAGCACGAAGCGGATAGCCATGGAACCGAGTGCCATCCGGTCAGAACTTGAGGTACGCCTCCGCGGCCGGAGGCTGACGCCTGGGCAGCGGCGCATCGCTCAGCGCCTGATCGAGCACAGCGGGATGATCGGCCTTCTCTCGAGTGGTGAGCTCGCTCAGCTCGCCAATGTGAGCCAGCCATCGGTGACACGTTTCGCCACGACGCTTGGCTTCGACGGCTTCTTGGGGATGCGTCGACAATTACGATCCGGATCGGCCGAACGTGAACCGGATGGCGAGGCGGTCTCAAACCGATACCAAACAACGGCGCTCGCGGAAGCTGCAAATGTAGCCGATCTTGCGGCCGCCCTCTCCGATATCGAGCTGATCCGCCGTTTCGGGTTGGCTTTGTCGAGTTCGCGACCGCTCGCCGTGCTTGGCCTTCGCGCATCCCGCGGCATGGCTGAGCAGTTCTCCTATTTTGCCGCAAAGGTGCATCGGGATGTTCGCTTCGTTGCGGGGGGTGGGTCACTCGTCGAAGACCAGCTGGAGCAGGCGCGCGCGGCAGGCGGGAGCTATGTTTTGGGGTTCATGATGCCGCTCTATCCCCGAGAGACGATCGCTGCGCTCAGCCATGCCAAGCAGATCGGATTGCAGATCGCGCTCGTCAGTGACGCAACGCTTGCCGGCCATAATGAGCTCGCTGATCTGTTGCTGACCGCGCGCATCAATTCAAGCCTCGTTTTCGATTCCTATGCCGCGCCATCGGTGCTGGTTTCGGTACTGCTCGATGCTATGTGCGATGCCATGGGGGCCGAAGCCCAGGAGCGTCTCGATCAGATTGATCGCTCGTCCAAGCGCCGGAAGGTCTTCACCACCTAGGCCTGTTGACAAAGCAATCGCCTTGTTGATCCAACACTGCCTCTTATGAAAGACGCCGTTCTGAATCGCAGCGGTCTGACGGCTTCGGAGGCGCGGCACGCGAGCAAAGTACGGCAAGTCGAACTCGGAATTCATGCGTTTCTCGGTCCATTGGCGTTCGGAGTGAACAGCCTTGAGGTGGGGCAATGAGAGTCGATCGGCTTTGGCACAATGCCCGCCTGGCGACACTCGCGCCGGGCGAAACTGGTCTCGGCGTGGTCGAGGCCGGCATGGTCGCCGCAACGGATGGCCGCATCGCCTATGCGGGGCCGCTCGCCGAAGCCCCTCCCCTCGCGGCGTCGGAGCGCATCGATTGCGAGGGGCGCTGGATCACCCCTGGGCTGATCGACTGCCACACCCATCTCGTCTTCGCCGGCGACCGGGCCCAGGAATTCGAGCTGCGGCTCGCGGGAGCAAGCTACGAAGAGGTGGCGCGGGCCGGCGGCGGCATCGTCTCGACCGTGAAGGCGACGCGCGCCGCGAGCGAAGATGGGCTCGTGGCGAGCGCCCTGCCCCGCCTCGACGCGCTGATCGCCGAGGGCGTGACCACCATCGAGATCAAGTCGGGCTACGGGCTCGATCTCGAGACGGAGAGAAAGCAGCTGCGCGCCGCGCGCCGGCTCGAGGCAGAGCGCCAAATCGCGGTGCGCACCACCTTTCTCGGCGCCCATGCGATGCCGCCGGAGGCCGGCGATAAGGACGCCTATATCGATCTCGTTTGCCGCGACATCCTGCCGCTGATCGCGCAGGAGGGCCTCGCGGAAGCGGTCGACGCCTTCTGCGAGGGCATCGCCTTCTCTCCCGAGCAGACGGGGCGTGTCTTCGACGCCGCGCGCCGGCATGGTCTTGCCGTCAAGCTGCATGCCGACCAGCTCTCGAACCTCCATGGCGCGGCGCTGGCGGCGAGCTTCGGCGCGCTCTCCGCCGATCATCTCGAATATGCGGACGAGGCGGGCGCCGCCGCCATGGCCAGGGCCGGGACGGTCGCGGTGCTGCTGCCGGGGGCCTATTATTTCATCCGCGAGACGCAGGCGCCGCCGGTCGCGTCGTTCCGCCGCCATGGCGTGCCGATCGCCGTTGCCACCGACTGCAATCCCGGCACCTCGCCGCTGACCTCGATCCTCACCGGCATGAACATGGCCGCCACGCTGTTTCGGCTGACGGTCGAAGAGAATATCGCAGGCGTGACGCGCGAGGCCGCACGCGCCCTTGGCCGTCTCGACGAGGTCGGCACGCTCGAACGCGGCAAATGGTGCGATCTCGCCATCTGGAACATCGAGCGCCCGGCCGAGCTCGTCTACCGTCTCGGCTTCAATCCGCTGCATGCTCGCGTCTGGAGGGGGCAATGAGCGCGCCGGTCATCCTCCATCCCGGCGCCGTGCCGCTCGCCAGCTGGCGCGCCGTCTATCTCGGCGCCGAGATCGCGCTCGACCCGGCCTGCCGGCCCGCCGTCGAAGCGGGCGCCGCGACAATCGCTGAGATCATCGCCAAGGGCGAGCCGGTCTATGGCGTCAATACCGGCTTCGGCAAGCTCGCCAATCTGCGCATCGGCGACGGCGACCTCGCCGCCCTGCAGCGCAATATCGTGATGTCGCATGCCGCCGGCATCGGCGAGCCGCTCCCCGAGCGGATCGTGCGGCTGGTCCTGGCGCTCAAGGTGACGAGCCTCGCCCAAGGGGCGTCAGGCGTTCGCTGGACCACGATCGAACGCCTGTTGGAATGCCTGAAGCGTGGCCTGACGCCGCTCCTGCCGTCGCAAGGCTCGGTCGGCGCCTCGGGCGATCTCGCGCCGCTCGCCCATCTCGCCGCCGCGCTGCTCGGGGTCGGCGCCTTTCTCATGGACGGCGAGACGATCGCGGCCTCCGAGGCCTTGCGCCGCGCCGGCCTGGTTCCGCTGGTGCTCGCGCCCAAAGAGGGTCTCGCCCTGCTCAACGGCACTCAGGTCTCGACGGCGCTGGCGCTCGCCGGCCTGTTCGAGGCAGAGCTCGCATTCCGGGCGGCGCTGGTGACCGGCGCGCTCTCGACGGACGCGGCCAAGGGCTCCGACGGACCCTTCGATCCGCGCGTCCAGAAGCTGCGCGGCCATCCCGGTCAAAGCGAGGTGGCCGCCGCCCTGCGCGGCCTGATGGCGGGCAGCGCCATCCGCGCCTCGCATCTGACCAACGACGACCGCGTGCAGGACCCCTACTGCCTGCGCTGCCAGCCGCAGGTGATGGGTGCGTGCCTCGACCTCCTGCGTCAAGCGGCCTCGACGCTCGCCATCGAGGCCAATGGCGTCTCGGACAATCCCCTCGTCTTCGCCGAAAGCGGCGAGGTGATCTCCGGCGGCAATTTCCACGCCGAGCCGGTCGCCTTCGCGGCCGACATGATCGCCATGGCGTTGTGCGAGATCGGCTCGCTCGCCGAGCGCCGCATAGCCATGCTGGTCGATCCCGCATTGTCCGGGCTTCCGGCCTTCCTGACGCCGAAGCCCGGCTTGAATTCGGGCTTCATGATCCCGCAGGTCGCGGCTGCGGCGCTGGTCTCGGAGAACAAGCAGCGCGCCTATCCGGCGAGCGTCGATTCCATTCCGACTTCCGCCAATCAGGAAGACCATGTGTCGATGGCGACTCATGGCGCGCGCCGTCTCCTGCCCATGGCCGAGAACGTGACGAACGTCATCGCCATCGAGCTTCTGGCGGCGGCGCAAGGCTGCGACTTCCACGCCCCGATGCGGTCGAGCCCGGCGCTGGAGCAGGCGCGCGCCTTGGTGAGGAAGCGCGTTCCGCATCTCGACGACGACCGCTTCCTCGCGCCCGATATCGCAATGGCGGCGGAGCTCATCCGCGGCGGCGCCCTCATCGCCGCAGCCGGCTCGGAGCTTCTGCCGCGCCTGACGGAGGCGCACGCCGTCGCTCGCGACACCATCCGACCAGGGACAAGCGCATGACCCGCATCGACAATGCCCGTCACATCCGCGCTCCGCGCGGCACGACGCTCTCGGCCAAGAGCTGGCTCACGGAGGCTCCCTTGCGCATGCTGATGAACAACCTCGACGCCGAGGTGGCGGAGCGGCCGGGCGAACTCGTGGTCTATGGCGGCATCGGGCGCGCGGCGCGCGACTGGGAGAGCTTCGACCGCATCGTCGCTTCCCTGAAACGGCTCGAAGCGGATGAAACCCTCCTGGTGCAATCGGGCAAGCCGGTCGGCGTGTTCCGCACCCATCAGGATGCGCCGCGCGTGCTGATCGCCAACTCGAACATCGTGCCCCATTGGGCGACCTGGGACCATTTCCACGAGCTCGATCGCAAGGGCCTGATGATGTACGGTCAGATGACCGCGGGTTCCTGGATCTATATCGGCTCGCAAGGCATCGTACAGGGCACCTACGAGACCTTCGTCGAGGTGGGCCGCAAGCATTACGGCGGCGATCTTTCGGGCAAGTGGATACTGACGGCGGGTCTCGGCGGCATGGGCGGTGCTCAACCGCTCGCCGCCACCATGGCCGGCGCTTCGCTATTGGCCGTCGAGTGCCAGCCCTCGCGCATCGAGATGCGCCTGAAGACGCGCTATCTCGACCTGAAGGCCGACTCGCTCGACGAGGCGCTCGAGATCGTCGAGCGCTCCTGCCGCGACAGGAAGCCGGTGTCGGTCGGCGTGCTCGGCAATGCGGCGGAGGTGTTCCCCGAGCTCGCGCGACGCGGCGTGCACCCTGATGTCGTCACCGACCAGACCTCGGCCCATGATCCCGTCAACGGCTATCTGCCGAGGGGCTGGAGCCTCGCCGAATGGGAGGCGAAGCGCGGCAGCGACCCGAAGGCGGTCGAGCGGGCGGCGCGGGCCTCGATGGCCGGCCATGTGCGCGCCATGCTCGATTTCCAGCGCATGGGCGTGCCGACCCTCGATTACGGCAACAATATCCGCCAGATGGCGCTCGAGGAAGGCGTCGGCGACGCCTTCGATTTCCCGGGCTTCGTGCCGGCCTATATCCGTCCGCTCTTCTGCCGCGGCATAGGACCGTTCCGCTGGGCGGCGCTGTCGGGCGATCCGGAGGATATCTACCGCACCGACGCCAAGGTGAAGGAGCTGATGCCGGATGCCTCGCATCTGCACCGCTGGCTCGACATGGCGAAGGAGCGCATCGCTTTCCAAGGCCTGCCGGCGCGCATCTGCTGGGTCGGCCTCGGCGATCGCCACCGGCTAGGCCTCGCCTTCAACGAGATGGTGGCATCCGGCGAGCTCCAGGCGCCCGTCGTCATCGGCCGCGACCATCTCGATTCGGGCTCGGTCGCTTCGCCAAACCGCGAGACGGAATCGATGCGCGACGGCTCGGACGCCGTCTCCGACTGGCCGCTGCTCAACGGCTTGCTCAACTGCGCCTCCGGCGCGACCTGGGTATCGCTGCACCATGGCGGCGGCGTCGGCATCGGCTTCTCGCAGCATGCCGGCATGGTGATCGTCGCCGACGGCACGAAGGAGGCGGCGCGCCGGCTCGAACGGGTGCTCTGGAACGACCCTGCTTCGGGCGTGATGCGCCATGCCGATGCCGGTTACGAGGACGCGATCGCCTGCGCCAAGGCACATCGGCTCGACCTGCCGGGGATGTAGGCAGTGAGTGGTGAGTGGTAAAATAGTAAGTAGTGAGGTCCCTACAGGCTACCGGCCACTCACTCCCGACTATCGACCCCTGATCTCGCCAAGAACCTCCTGAACCTCGCCGTATGCTTCTCGGTCAAGCTGGCGAACAGCATGGCGGCGCCGAGCGCCGCGGCGGCGATCAGTGCGAAGGCCGCATAGGCCGATGGGCCGGGAAGCATCAGTGTCGCCGGGAAGCCCAGGCGCTCGAGGACGGCGCCCGCGAAAATGCCCATAGGCAGGTGGATGAGGTAGAGCGAATAAGAGAAGCCTGCGCCGCGCGCGGCGAGCTTCTCGAGGATGGGGGCATTGGCGATGGCGCGGCAAGCGACCGCGAGGGTCAGGCCTATGCCGATGCCAAGATCGGTCACGAGCACGGGCAGGATGGCGGCCCGCGACGTGATCAGCGCCGCCGCGCATAGCACAAGTCCGCCAAGGCCGAGGCCAAGGGGAACCTCTCGTCTCGTGGCCATGAGCGAGGCCGCGACACCGATCAGCCAGGTGAAGAGCCATAAGAGCCAGTCGCCGACGCCGAACAGCGTGAAAAGGCTCGCGCAGATGACGGCGAGGCCGGCGGCGCGAGCCAAGGGGCGGAGCGGCAAAAGGCAGATGCCGAACAGGATCGGGGCCAGGAGGTAGAAGACCCATTCCCAGCCGAGCGACCAGAGCGGCGGATCGGCGCCCCAGGCATTGCACACGGCACCTTGCAGCGAGGCGAGATGGCAGGGGATCTGGCTCCAGGTCCAGCCCGCATAGACCCCCGAAGGGAAGAGCGGCCTCTCCGCGTAGAAGCGCGTATCGGCGAGGAAGCTCATGCCCAGGCGATCGAGGATGAAGACCAGCACGAGCGCCGGGATCAGCACGAGATAGATGCGTGAAAAGCGGTTGATGAGATAGAGCCGCGCCTCGAAGCGCCCGGCCTCGATATTGCGCCAGACCGAGCCCCCGACCAGAAAGCCGCTGACGACGAAGAACAAGATCACGCCTTCATGCTGGAGCCCGGTGACGAGATAGAAGAGGCGCGTCGCGATGCCCGCATCCGGAGCTTGCGCGATGCCCACGAAATAGAGGCCGCGCGAATGCCCGAAGAGGACGAGCAGCGCGGCGCCGAAGCGCACGAGGTCGAGGAAGGGCCAATGCGGGGCCTCTTTGGCCTTTTCGGCCGGCGCGGCGCCGCTCCCCGGCCGCGCCGCGATGGGCCCGCTCCGCGATGGCGAAAGTGAAGGCGCCTCGTCCATCATCAAGGAGCGGTCTCCGATTGCCGTGGCGGCAAGGTCTCGTTAGCGGAGAACGGCACGGCGCGTCGAGTGTCGCTCCGGGGGCCGGTCCGCCATTCGGGTGCGTCCGGGCGGTCAACCCATGGCGCCCATATGCGGCTAACCTGCGGATGCCCGAGCCGAGGCCGGCGCATCGCCAGCCGTCACGTGCTCGATCGGGAAGGCGCGGCTCTTGCCGTCGCTTCGATGGCGGCGCTGGTGGCGCAGCAGCGATTTCGCGCGGCCTCAATTCGCCTGTCGGCCTCGATCTGCGCGGCACGGGCTTTGGCGCTTGCGGCAAAGCGCGGCCAGCGTCCCGGCTAATCAGATAGCCGGCTACACAAAATCGAGACTTGCGATGTTGAAAATCAACATTCCTCAACATTCCCGGGGCCTAATGATCGCCGCGGAGCGAGCCCTTTCGCCCCTGAAAGCCAATCGATTTCAGAGTGATAGGGTTGAGGCTCGGATTGTCCCGGCGGGCTCGGCACGCCCTATCCCGGACTGAAGCCGTCAGCGTCGCAATCGCCGAAAGGTTTTGGTGCCCGAATGTCGACAGGCCCTAGTCTTAGTCTAGACAGCTGTCCCTGTCGGTGAGCCGGTCCCGAGCGACCGGGCGGCCCGCTCGATCGCTTGCAGCTCCTCGGCGGTTCCCTGCCGTGAGCTCCACCAGCGGCCCTGGTGGAGCGAGAAGCGCGGACGATGCAGAAAGGAGGTGGCGAGGTTGGCGGCGAAGCCCGCAATCCTGCCTTCGCCGAGCGCCGAGCTCGCCTGCTCGAGGGCGAGATAGGCTTTGAGCCGCGACAGGGCCGCCCGCTCCAGTGCCTGCTCACCGCCTGGAGAATAGCGCGCGAGAAGCATGGCGGCCGCCTCGCTTACCTTCGCAAGCCCGGCGCGCGGCGAGTGCTCGATGACGGAAGCGGGTTCCGGCGTCACCTGCAACATGCCGCCGGCGAGCCCGAGCCTTATGCCCCAATCGAGGTCCTCGAGGCGCCGCAAGCGCCCGTCGAGCGGCCCGACGCATTCCCAGGTGGCGCGGGAGAAGAGGCTGGTCGAACCGGGAAAATACCAGCAGCCGCTGGCAAGAGCCGCAACACTGCTCGCTTCGATGGGCCTGAATTCGCGCGCCGCGCGACCGGGGAGCCAGCGCCAGACGGCGGCGGCGAGGAGCACCGGTCTGTCGCTCCTCGAGGCCCTTTTCAGCGCCGCAAGGCGCGGCGCGAGCGTATCGGGCAGGAAGAAATCATCGGAATCGAGAAAGGCGATGAAGGGGGCCCGGCTGGCGCCGACGCCGGCATCGCGGGCTGCCGCCGGCCCGCGATTTTGCGGCAGGCGTAGGACATGAACGCCGGCATCGTCGAACTCCCGGCCGATGCGGAAAGGCTCGGGCGAGGCATCGTCGACGACGACGATCTCCGAGCGGACACCTGATTGGCCCATGACCGAGCGAATGGCGCGATCAGTCTTTTGCGGCCGCATATAGGTCGGGATGATGACGGCGATGTCAGGACCCATTTCGTGCCGTCACCCTCCTGTTCGAGGACGCGGTTCGAGCGAGCCGATGGCTGCGATCAATCGGGTCTGCTCATGCTCCCAGTTGAGGCTTTGGGCGGCCGCCAGCGCGGCTCGGCGCATCCTGTTGAGATCCGCCAAATCCAAACCGTTCAAGGTCGCGGCCAGTGCCTGGGGCTCGAGTTCGGTGATGAACCCGGATCGGGTCGAGGAGATCACCGACGCCATTTCGACGCGTGATGTCGCCATGACGGGCAGTCCCGCCATCATGTATTCGAAGAGCTTGTTGGGTAGCGCAAATTCATAGTGTTCGGTGGTTCCCGGCAAGGCGAGATAGCCGATGTCGGCCGCGGCGGCTTCGGTGACCAGCCTTTCGGGACTGACCCGAGGCGCAATCAGGACGCGCTCGGCGACGCCACGCTGCCCGGCGCGCTGGCGGAGCGCCTCGAGATAGCCCTCCTGGCCATATCCCCGGATCACCAGGCGGCCGTCGAAACGCCAGGCCGGCATCGAGTCGATCAGCTCCTCGAGCCCGCGCTCTCGCCGGATCAGGCCATGGAACAAGATCGTCAAGGGAAGCTTGATTTCGCGAAAAGGAATCGCCTGATAGCGTGGCAGATTGCGGATGACGATCGGCTTGTGGGTCAAGCCATAGAGGTTGCGTAGCGACTGCGCGATCCCCTCGCTCACGGTGACGACGAGATCGACGAAAGGCAGGTTGCGCCGCTCGATCTCCAGCACGGCCCGGTGGGAAACGAGCCGCCACTTCCAGTTCTGAATGTGCTCGCGGGTTGCGAGCTCATGCGCATCATAGACGAGCTTTGCGCCGTGCCTGCGGCTGACCGCGGTGCCGATCGGCAAGGTATTCCAATCGTTGCAGATGACGATATCCGGGCGAAAGTCGAGCGCCGCGCGCAACGCCGCCCGGCGGAGCCGGGGGAGCCAATAGAGGGACGGAGCGAGCCCCGAGAGCAGCGTTGCGGGAGCCTGGGTCGCGACGAGCACCAACCGCTGAATGATCGGCGCCGACAAGGGCGGCAGCGCATGACGCCGATAGGCGCCCTTCGCGGGAAAGGGCGGCCGCGCCACCACCAACACCTCGTGTCCGGCCTCGCTGAGCGCCGTGGCGGTCCGTTGCACGCGGGCATCCTCCGCGAGGGGAGCGAACACCAGAGAGACGATGCGCATGCCCCGGCAATTCCGGCTACGGCCGCCGGGCGCGAAGATGGGCTCTTTGCCCAACGCGGGACACGGCGGGCAACCTCAGCGCCCTCGGATCGGTGAAGATCGACTTCATTTCCGCCTGTCAACCACTTGTCCGGCCATGCTAAACTACGCGGCTTGCGCCGGGGGCGTGGCGTCGGCCATGCATCCTTGCATCTCGGCTCAACTTGACATCGAGCGCTTGCCGCCCCACAGACGGCGCCTAATCTAGCCGATCCTCCTTACGAGTGTCTTTCGATGGTTGCCGTTCGGTCGTTCAGCGATCGATCGAAGCCCCGGACACCGCGCCCAGATATGCAGATTTGTGATGGCCGAGACGACGACGATTTCCGCCCGCCGAACGAGTAGAACCACACCCGATATCGACGCACTCTTGAAGGCGATCAAGGCGCGACAAGCCAAGATCGCTGTCATCGGCCTGGGATATGTGGGCATTCCTCTGGCGCTGACGGGTGCGAAGGCGGGCTTCAGTATCATCGGATTCGATATCGATGTGCCGCGCGTCGCTCAGATCAATCGCGGCGAGAGCTTCATCAAGCACATCACCTCGCAGGCCATCGCGGAGGCGGTGAAGTCGGGGCGTTTCGAGGCGACGAGCGATTTCGGCCGTTTGTCGGAGCCGGACGCGATCTTGATCTGCGTGCCGACGCCGCTCACCAAATATCGCGAGCCCGATCTCACTTATGTCGTCGATACCGCGAAGACCATCGCGCCGAGGCTGCGTCCCGGCCAGCTCATTGTCCTGGAGTCGACCACCTATCCAGGCACGACGACGGAAGTCCTCAAGCCGATCTTCGAAGCGAGGGGATTGCGAAGCGGCGTCGATTTCTTCCTCGCTTTCTCTCCGGAACGAGAGGATCCCGGCAATCCCGACTTTGCGACCGCGAGCATTCCCAAGGTCGTGGGCGGCGACGGAGAGGACGCGCTGAGGATCGCGGACGCACTTTATGGCGAGCTCGTGGTGAGGACCGTGCCCGTCTCTTCTCCGGCGACCGCCGAGGCGGTCAAGCTCACCGAGAACATCTTTCGCTCCGTCAACATCGCCCTCGTCAATGAGCTCAAGATCGTCTACGGCGCCATGGGCGTGGATGTCTGGGAGGTGATCGATGCGGCGAAGACGAAGCCGTTCGGCTTCATGCCCTTCTATCCGGGTCCCGGGCTCGGGGGACATTGCATCCCGATCGACCCGTTCTACCTGACCTGGAAGGCGCGGGAATATGATTTGACGACGCGCTTCATCGAGCTCGCGGGTGAAATCAACACGGCGATGCCGCGCTATGTCGTCGACCGCCTGGCCGAGGCCATGGACCGCAAGTTGAAGCGTGGTCTCAACGGCTCGAAGGTTCTGGTGTTGGGCATCGCCTACAAGAAGAACGTGGACGATATGCGCGAGAGCCCCTCGCTGAAGCTGATCGAGCTGCTCGAGGAGCGCGGCGCCAAGGTCGAATACCATGATCCGTTCATCCCCGTGATCCCGAGGACGCGCGAGCACGCAGCGCTCGCAGGTCGCAAATCGGCGCCTCTCGACGCCAAATCCATCGCGGCCTTCGACAGCGTTCTGATCGCGACCGATCATGACGGCGTCGACTACGCAGGTCTTGCCGAGCACGCCAAGCTGATCGTCGACACCCGCAATGCCTGCACGCGGGCCGGCTTGACCGGCGCCAACATCGTCAAGGCTTGAGCCATGACCTTGGTGCAAGAGAAGCGGGCCGCCACCAAGCGCAGCGCGACGCCGCGCGTGGCTGTCGTCGGCTGCGGCTATTGGGGCAAGAACCTCGTCCGCGTCTTCGCCGAGCTAGGCGCCCTTGCGGCGCTCGTCGATGCGCATCGGCCGACGGTCGAGGCGCTGACCGCCAAGCATGGCGGGCGGGCGATGCCGCTCGAAGCCGCGCTGGCGGATCGAAAGATCGACGCAGTCGCCATCGCCGCGCCGGCGGCGCTTCACTACACCTTGGCCAAGCAGGCCTTGAATGCCGGAAAGCACGTCTTCGTCGAGAAGCCTCTCTCGCTCGAGGTGGCGCAGGCGCAAGAGCTCTGCGAGCTCGCCGAGCGCCTCGACAGGCGGCTGATGGTCGGCCATCTGCTGCAATACCATCCGGCCTTCCTCAAGCTGAAGGAGCTGGTGCGGGACGGCCGCCTCGGGCGGCTGCAATATCTTTATTCGAACCGGCTCAATCTCGGTAAGATCCGACGCGAGGAGGACATTCTGTGGTCGTTCGCGCCCCATGATCTGTCGATGATCCTGTCGCTCGTGGGCAGCGAGCCTCGAGACGTGGCGGCGGTCGGCGGGTATTATCTGCATCACGCGATCGCCGATGTGACGACGACGCAGCTTCACTTCGCGGGCGGAGAGCGGGCGCATGTGTTCGTCTCCTGGCTGCACCCCTTCAAGGAACAGAAGCTCGTGGTGGTCGGCTCGGACGCGATGGCCGTCTTCGACGATGGCGAGCCCTGGGAGCGCAAGCTCGTCATCTACCCGCATAAGGTCGCCTGGAAGGACAACATACCGGTCGCGGCCAAAGCCGAAGCGCTCCCGGTCGAGGTCGCGCCAGACGAGCCGCTGAAGCAGGAATGCTTTCACTTCCTCGATTGCGTGCGCAGCGGCGCGACGCCGCGCACCGACGGCCGCGAGGGGGTGCGCGTGCTGTCTGTACTGCAACGCGCGAGCGAGTCGCTCAAGGCGGGCGGCCAGTCTGCCGCGCCGAGCCCGTCGCCGGCGCCACCGGCCCCACGCATCGCCAAGGACTATCCTGGCGTGAGCATCCACGAATCGGCCTATGTCGATGCCGGAGTCGAGATCAAGGAAGGCACCAAGATATGGCATTTCAGCCATATTCTCGGCAAGGTGAGCATCGGCCGGCACGTCAATATCGGCCAGAACGTCGTCATCGGTCCGAGAGTCACGGTCGGCGACAATGTCAAGATTCAGAACAACGTTTCCGTCTACGAAGGCGTGACCTTGGAAGAAGGTGTGTTCTGCGGTCCGTCTTGCGTCTTTACCAATGTCAACAATCCGCGTGCCGAGATCGCTCGCAAATCGGAGTACCGCCCGACCCTGGTCAAGCGCGGCGCCTCGATCGGGGCCAATGCGACGATCGTCTGCGGCCACACGCTCGGCGAATATTGCTTTATCGCCGCGGGCGCCGTGGTCGCCAAGGACGTGCCCGCCTATGCGCTGATGGCCGGCGTTCCCGCCAAGCGCATCGGCTGGATGAGCAAGACCGGCGCGAGGCTCGGGCCTGAGCTGGTTTGCCCGGAGACCGGGACGCGCTACCGTGAAACGGCCGCAGAGACGCTCGAGGAGATCGCGTGATGACAATGGAACCGATGGCCTTCATCGACCTTGGGGCGCAGCGGCGCCGGCTCGGCAAGTCGATCGACGAGGCGATGCTGCGCGTGGTCGAGCACGGCAATTATATCCTCGGCCCCGAGGTCAAGACGCTGGAGACGATGCTCGCCGCCTTCTGCGGTGCGAAATATGTCGTGTCCTGCGCTAATGGCACGGATGCGCTGGCGCTCGTGCTGATGGCGAAAGGCATTGGGCCGGGCGATGCGATCTTGTGCCCGAGCTTCACCTTCGCGGCGACGGCCGAGGTCGTGGCTTGGGTCGGCGCGACGGCGATCTTCGTCGACGCCCTGCCCGACACGTTCAACATGGACCCGGCGAGCCTCGAAGCCGGGATCAAGGTGGCAAAGGAGAGGGGATTGCGCCCTGCCGCCGTCATTCCGGTCGATCTCTTCGGGCAACCGGTCGATTATGACGCGATCGAGCCGATCTGCGCGCGTGAAGGCATCTGGATGCTGTGCGACGCAGCCCAAAGCTTCGGCGCCAGCTATCGCGGCCGTAAGATGGGCAGCATCGGACTTGCGACGACGACGAGCTTCTTTCCGGCGAAGCCGCTCGGTTGCTACGGGGACGGCGGCGCCGTCTTCACCGACGACCGTGAGCTCGCCGACATCATGACGTCGCTGCGTTTTCACGGCAAGGGTTCCGACAAATACGACAATGTACGCATCGGCATGAATGCCCGTCTCGACACACTGCAGGCGGCGGTGCTGATCGAGAAGCTGAAAATCTTTGCAGATGAGATCGAGGCCCGCGATCGGGTGGCGGCGCGCTACAATGAACGCTTGTCGGGGGTCGCCATCGTGCCGAAATTGCTCGACGGCACGACTTCCGTCTGGGCTCAATACACATTGCGCCTGCCGGGCGTCGACCGCGAGGCGTTCCAAGCCGCCCTCAAGCAGGTCGGCATACCGACCGCCGTCTACTATCCGCGCCCGCTGCACCAGCAGACCGCGTATCGGGAGTATCCGGTCGCCGGCAACGGTCTTCCGGTTTCCGAACGGCTCGCCGCAGAGGTCGTGAGCTTGCCGATGCACCCCTATCTCGACGAGAAATCCCAGGATCGCGTCATCGAGGCGGTGAAGGACGCGCTCGCGGCGCAGAGGCAGCGATCGGCCGCCGAATAGGCGACGCTATCCCGTCATTCCCTGCTTCGGGGGGAGCGGACATCAAGGGGAGGAGATCTGGGCAACGCCCGGCACGCCGCTGAGAAGGCGCGCGATCTCCTCGCCCGCCTGCCCTTTTCCATATTCGCCTATCGGCTGACGCGGCGCATAGTCGGGCGTCGTCCATAACCTGTTCCACCCGCACTCGACCGTCTCGACCCATTCGGTCTCCGTCCTGAGCGTGATGCAGGGTTTGCCGTGGAAATAGGCTTCCTTCTGCAGTCCTCCGCTGTCGGTGAACACGGCGGCGGCCCCGGCGAGCAGCGACGCCATATCGAGGTAACCGACCGGCGGCAGGATGGTGAGGCCCTCGAGTGAGAGGCCCGTTCGCTCTACGGCCAGCCGGGTGCGCGGATGCAAGGGAAACACGACCCGCCGCTCCTTTGCCTGTGCCGAAAGCCAGGCCAGCACCTTGCGCAATTGTTCGGGATCGTCGGTATTTTCCGCACGATGGATCGTGGCAACCGCGTAGGCCCCATCCGCGAGACCGAGCTTTTCGCGGATCATGCTGCGGCTCTTCGCCTGCCGCATCGCGTGCAGCGTCGCGTCGAACATGACATCGCCGGTGTGGTGGACGCCTTGGGTGATGCCTTCCTTCTTCAGATTCGCGATCGCCGCCGCCGTCGGGCAGAAGAGCAGTTCGCTGACATGGTCGGTGACGACGCGGTTGATCTCCTCGGGCATGCGGCGGTTGTAGGAGCGAAGGCCCGCTTCTACATGCGCGACGCGGACATGCAGCTTGGCGGCAGCAACGGCGCCTGCGATGGTCGAATTGGTGTCTCCGTAGACCAGAACCCAATCCGGCCTCTCCGCGACCATCACCTCTTCGATCGCTTCCAGCATGCGGCCCGTCATGGCGCCGTGGCCCCCGCCATGGATATGCAGATTGTAACGGGGCGCCGGGATCGCCAGCTCATCGAAGAAGACGACCGACATCTCGGGGTCGAAATGCTGGCCGGTATGCACCATGATCTCTTCGATATCGGGCGCGGCCGCCAGCGCCCTGCTGACGGCCGCCGCCTTGACGAATTGAGGCCTCGCGCCGACGATCGTCAGAACCCGCATCGGTCGTTCCTTTTCATGGATTGCACGAGCCCTTCCCGGCTCGACGGACTCACCGGCCTCTCCGACATTCGGCGTGGCCGCTCGCGGCGGCAAGTCCGGCTAGCCGCTTCACCCAGGGTTCAGCTTCGCGCTCCCAGACCATCACGCGAGCGGCGAGGCGCGACTTCGCCTTGAAGGCGTTGATCATCGCCATGTCGAGATCGTTCACGGCGCCGGCGACGGCCTGCGCGGAGAGCCCGACGAAAACGCGGCCATTCTCATGCTGCCGCACGATCTTCGCCAGCTCGTCGAGCTGCGGCACGAGGAGGGCAAGACCGGCACTCACATATTCGAATATCTTGTTCGGCAGCGCGAAGCGGTTCTCGACCGAGGTATCGGGAAGGCTGACGATCCCGACATCCGCGGCGGCGGCCGCTTCGATCAGCCGATCGGCCGCGACCGGAGGCTCGATATCGACCCGGCCTCGCAGGGCATGCGTATCGATGATGGCTTCGAGCCGGCGCCGATAGGCCTCCCCGATCGGCCCCCGCAAGACGAGACGCCGCCCTGGCCTCCACAGGCGCACGCTGTCCACGACGATATGCAGGCCGCGATGCTCGGTGATGCCGCCGTGGAAGAGTACGACGATCTCTCCGTCCTCGCGGAACGGCGAGAGGGAGCCGGCGCCGATCCGTATCTGCGGGACATTGCGCACGACCATCGGTTCGACGGCGAGACCGTAGTCGCGCATGAGGTGCTCGGCGATCCCCTCGGACACCGTCGACACGAGAGCCGCGCCATGGATATGCGCGCCCTCGATCCGAACCACGAGCCCACGCTCGAACAGCCGCCATGCCAAGCTTTCGGGCAACTCTTCGGTTGCATATTCGTGGCTGTCGTAGACGTAGCTGCCGCCATGCATCGCCGCCAGCCTCTGCGCGACCGGCAGCATGTTCCAATCATTGGCGACATAGATATCGGCGGCCGTGGCGCTCGCGGCTTCGAATAGATTGCGCAAGGCCGGACGGCTCCAATAGAGCCATTCGGCGAGGCGCTGCGAGCACCGTGCCAGGGGCTTTAGAGCCATCGAGGCGAGATATCGCGAATAACGCCCCGGATCGGCCAGCAGCTTTGCGAGCTTGGCTCGCGGCGTAGCGGCGACGACGAAGGAAGGCGCGAGGATCACCCAAGGCGGGCTCGTCGCAGTCCCGCCGGAGAGACCTACACCGATCACGGCAAACCCCGCATCATGGAGAAGATTGCCCTGCTTGCGAACGCGCGGGTCATCCTTGATGACGCTCAGGCATAGGAGACAGACGCGCGGGCTTGCGGCCTTCTTCGACGCTTCCAAATGGGATCACTTTCTTCCACGCGCTCGCCCGAGCAAGGCGCGCATAGAAATAGGAAATGGCCGCAAAAGGCAACGAGGCGATGCATCGTGCCGGCAGAGGCGCCCTGGTGGAACCGCCAACGGCGCATCTGTCTCTCCGGTTGACCCGAAAACGGCCCTCCGCTAGAGCGTTTTGCGGCGAAGCCTGCCCTTGCGAAGGTGGGGCTGGCCAACGGCTCGCCGCGGAAAAAGCGATAAATCGAAAATGAAACCCTTTCCTCGCTCGGTTCCGTTGGGGCTGGAGAGGCGCTGGTCGGAACCCTCGATTGCGGGGCGAAGGACGGTGCTCGGCGTTTCCGGATAGGAGCTGCGGCCCTCAGATGATCTCTCGATTGCTGGGGCGGTTGCGCAACCGGCGCTCGCCTCCGGTGGCCGCCATGCCGGTGGCGAACCTCGACACGTCCGATGCGGCGCCGAAGCCCGCCAAGTGGGCGACGCCGGCTAGCCAGCGGGCCGCCAAGCCCGTCGAGCCGCATTTCTCGATCGAGGATTATCTCCTGCTGTTGGAAGCGCTGCGGTCACGCGGCGTGCGTTTCGAGACGCTGCATGCGCCCGACCAGGCGACGGCGCGGACCGAGCGGCTGCATTTCATCAAGCACGACATGCATCATGACCTGGAGAATACGCTTCTCATGGCCAAAGCCGAGCATGAGATCGGCGTGCACTCGACCTTCTTCATGATGCATGAGAATCCGATCAACCGGAAATACTTCCACGCACCGTCTACCTGGGACGGATTGCGGCGCATCCAGGATATGGGCCATCTCATCGGCCTGCATGTCGATGGATTCCTGCTGATCGAGCAATATGGCGATCTCGCCCGCGGCATCGATGCGGCCCGCAAGACCTTCGCCGAGCAGGGGATCAGCTTCAAGATCGGCAATACGCATGGAAATTCGAGCTATCAGAAAAAATATGATTTCGAGCCCATGAATTTCTACAAGGAAGTCCGCCGGCCGAGCAACAGCACCGAGAAACGGTTCATGGATCATTACGGCCGCTACAGTTTTCACGACCTCGGTTTCGACGTCTGGGCCGATACTGCCATTTGGACGCCGGCAGGCGGCGAATGGCTGCTCGACTATTTCGTCAGCGACAATGCATCCAATCTGGCGGCAGGCGAATCCGCCGAGTCGAGCTGGTTCATCGACGGCGCCAAATGGGATCTCTCCGAAGAGGTGCGACGCCAATTGGCCGATTACGTATCCCGTGGATGCTGCATCTACCTGATCCATCCGCAATTCTTTCGGCCCCGCTCGGCCGTGGCCGGCTAGATTGGCTATCGAGGCGCCAGGGCGTGTTGACATACATCGCGTGAGCCGGGATTTGAGACGAAATGGCCAGCTGGCAGGAGAACATCCGCAACGCCGACTACACCCGCGACTGCGATCTCATGTTCACCGTCGATGATATCGACGGACGACCGGGCCGCTTCGGCATTATCCGGTATTTTCTGTCCACCGGTGCGGTCGAGGTCGGTCGCGACAAGGCGGGCGAGAAGGCCGTCTTTCGGGTGTTGACGAAAGCTCGCTGATCATGGAGCAAGGCTGCCGCCGGCGCTTGCCGAACCAACGCGCCGCGGCTGTGCGGCGGCCTCGAAAAGGGTTCCTCCCATGACGAAGAAGGTGCTGTGCGTCGTGATGAACGGCGTCAAGACGGACGTGCGTGTCATGAAGGAGGCCCATTCCCTGAGGGCTGCCGGCTACGACGTACAGCTTGCCGGCATCATCGGCAGCGAGGAAACCGTCAACCTCGTCCATGAGGGCTTTCCGCTGCGACTCGTCGCCTATACGGCCCATTCGCGCAATCTCAACACGGTGAACTGGTTTTTCAGCCGCTCGCTCATGGCTTTGGCCGGGCTCGCCTTCCTTGTCGCCGGCTTTTTCGCGGCGAGATGGCTCCTTCCCGCGGAGGCCACATTCGGCCATGCCGACGCGGCGGCCCTCCTCGTCACCGTGATTATCGTCGCGATTCTCCTTTCCCGTCGCCAGCGGATCATCAACATCCTGCCCCCGATCCTGGAGCTCTATAACTATTTCGCCTACACTTATCGCGGCGAGCCCAAAGCCGTCGTCGAAGAGCCCGACAGCGATTCAGCGCTCGCGGAGCGGATTCCCTCGAACATATTGCGCGCCATCGTCAGTCACGGAGCCAGATCCTGGATCGCCCATATCAACGGGTTGAACCGCGCCGTCTATGTCGCATTCCGTCACGCCGAGTTTGACATCGTCCATTGTCATGACTTCACCGCCCTGCCCGCCGGCGTCTGGTTGAAGCGGAACAGGCCGCAGTTGAAGCTCGTCTATGACAGCCATGAGCTGTTCAGCGCGGTCTTCGCCGAGTCGCCCGTGCGCCATGAATGGATCCGCCGATTCGAGCGGCGGGCGAGCTCGCAAATCGATGCTTGCATCACGGTGAATGACAACATCGCCCGTATCCTCGGCGAATATTACCCGAGGCTTCCCGCCCCGACCGTAGTCTGCAATGCGACGCTGAAACCTGCTTCGGACGAAGGGGCCGATGCCGGCCCGGGCTATGACGGACGCCTCCACGACGCGGCCAAGATCGCCCACGACTGCAAGATCCTGCTGTTCCAAGGCGGCCTTGCGCGCCATCGTGGCTTAGCGCAGCTCACCGGCGCCGGCGGCGCCCTCCCGAAGGATTGGCGCCTCGTCTACATGGGGTGGGGCAATTACGAAGCCGATATCCGGACGCTCGCCGAGCTGGCGGACCCGACCGGCGAGATGATCCGCTTCGTCCCGCCAGTGCCCCAGGAGGAGCTGGCCGCCTGGACGGCGGGCGCGACATTGGGGGCGATTCCCTACGAGCCGGTCAGCCTCAACCATATTTATTGCTCGCCGAACAAGATTTGGGAATATCCGCGCTCGGGCGTGCCGATCCTGTGCAGCGACGCGCCAGAGATGACGCAACGCGTGCGCGACTACGGCATCGGTTGGGTCATTCCTCAGGATCAGTTGACCCCGCTCGGCATCGCCAGGATCGTCGCCACCCTGAGCGACGAGGATCTGGCGCGGGCGAAGCTCGCCTGCGCGGCGTTCATCGAACAGGATAATTGGAGCGTCTACGAGAAACGGCTGCTCGAAGTCTATGCGCGCCTCTGAACGGCGCTCGATGACTTCCTCGCGAGGCTTCTATCCCGGCGCGCCGACCCGTCTCCGGCCGAAATTCAGGACGCCCGCGACGAGCGCCTCCAAATCGTCCCAACCGATCCGGTGATTGATCAAGGCGGCCCTGATCGCGAGCTTGCCATCCAGCACCGTGGTTGACGGAACAGCTATACCAGTCTCCTGCAGGTCGGCGACGATCTCCCGATTGAGAAGGTCGAGCTCGTGCCCCGGCCCTGCTCTGAAACGGAAACACACGATATTGAGCCTTACCGGCGCCAAGAGCTCGAGCTCGGCTTCCCGCTCCACGCGCTTGCCCAATCTCCGCGCCAAATCGCAGCTGTGCTCGATCGCTTCGCCGATGCGTTCGGCGCCATAAGTCTTGAGCGTCATCCACACTTTGAGAGCGCGAAAGCCGCGGGACAGATCGGGGCCGAAATCGACCGGCCAGGGATGGCCGGCCGCAAGCCCGCGCACCTCGCGCGCGAGATAAGTGGCGGGCGACGCGAATGTCGCCGCATGCGCGGCACGGTCGCGAACGAGGATTAGTCCTGCGTCGTATTGCACCTGCGCCCATTTGTGGAAATCAAGGGCGATCGAATCGGCGCGCTCGATGCCGAAGACCAGCGGCTTCAGACGAGGCGTCAGCACGCAGAGCGCGCCGAATGCGCCATCGATATGGAACCAGATCTTCTCCCGCTCGGCCAGGAGCGCCAGGGCGTCGAGATCATCGATGGCGCCTGTATCCACCGTCCCGGCCGTTCCCACGATCAAGAAAGGAATGAACCCGGCTCGCCGGTCGGCTGCGATTTGCTCCTGCAAGATCGCCACATCCATCCTCCCCTCGGCGTCGGCCGCAACGAGCCGCAGGGCGTCGCTGCCGAGCCCGACCATGTCGATGGCGCGCGAAACGCAATTATGGGCCGCGCTCGATGCGTAGGCCGTAAGACGCGAGCCCGCGAGCCCGGTCTTGCGCACCGAGGCGCCCAATGCGACGGTTCGAGCCACGAGAATACCGATGAGGTTGGCGATCGAGGTTCCGGTCACCAGGACGCCGCTCGCCTCCGAGGGGAACCCCATCATCTCGGCGGTCCAGCGGATCACCTCCCTTTCGACCTCGATCGCCGCATGGTCCCGCCCGCCGAGATTGTTGTTCAAGCTCGCGGACAAGAGCTCGGCCAGCATTCCAACGACCGTGCCGCCGCCATGCACCCAGCCCATGAAGCGCGGATGCGCGTTGCCGAGCGAATAGGGAACGACAAGACGGAGAAACTCGGCATAGACATCGGCGAGCTCGGCGCCCTTTCTTGGAAGGGGCGCGTGAATTTCCGCGCGGACTTCAGCCGGCATCGGCTTCCAGACCGGGCGGTCTCTCAGCGTCTCAATGTAGTCGATGGCGTCGTCGAGCATGCGATGCCCGATTTCGCGAATTGCCGTCCAATCCTCAGGGTCGAGGCCGCGATCGGCGTTGCTCATCGTCGGTTATGGTCGGTCACTGTCCTCGGGCCTCGATACCGATCGACGCGGAACCCCGCTATCGCAAGGCCAGCCATTTGCTCGCTGCTCGTCCTCACCGCCGCCGCAAGCCGATCCAGACGATCGTCTCGGGCTGGCGCCAAGCATTCGACTTGCCGAGCATGGTCACGAAGGCATAATCCGGATCGGCGTCGTAGAAGGCCTTGACCACGGCCGGCGTCAATGAAGTCGCGCGGAAGTGACGCTGGAGGAAGGCCTTGGCCACCACCTGAATCTCGAGCGCAAGGCCGTAGCTGTCGTTCGGCACATCCGGCGCGTAGCCGAAGCACAAGACGACCACGGCGCCGCCCGGCTTCAACAACGACTTGACCTTGCCGGGAAGCCAGCTCTCGTAAAGCGCCGGGATGATATTGGAATCGAGGTCGAGAACGACGAGATCATAGGCCTTGCCGAACTCATGCGTCAGGAAGTCGCCGCTGATGACATTGATCTTGCCGGCGAATTTGTCGGCCAAAGCCTTGGCGCGTTCCGAATCCAATTCGATCGCGTCGATCTTGGGATCCTTCAGCTTCAGAAGATGCACCGTCGTATTGGCGCCGGCGAAGCCGCCTGCGCCGACGTCGAGTATGTCCGCCCGATCCGGCAGTTGCAGCGCCTTGACGACCTCGAGGAAAGCGATTGGCACGGGAAAGCTCCAAGTCTTGCTTGATCAGCGCATATTGCGATAACGGCGAACGATATCCTTGGGCAGACCCATCTCGGTGACCGCGCCCTTGTCGAGATAGAGCGCGAGTGTGCATTCGCTCTCAATCAGAGCCATATCGTGCGAGACGATCACCTGCGCCTTGGCCCGTTCTCGCAGCTCGCGCATCGCCTTCTGTGCCTTCTCCTGGAAGGCCTGGTCGCCGACCGAGAAGATCTCGTCGATCAAGAGGATTTCCGGCTGCAGATACAGAACCACGCCGAACGCCAGCTTCGCATACATACCACTCGAATAGTATTGAGCCGCGACGTCCCTGAATTTATTCAGCTCGGCAAAGTCGATAACCTCATCGATCATCTCCGGAATCTTGCTCTTGGGGACGCCCGCGAGCAAGCCGGCCAAGCGCACATTATCGGCGCCCGAGAGAGAGTTGTTGAAGCCCGTCCCGAGCGCCAGCAGGGAGCTGATCTTTCCCTCGGTGACGATGTCACCGCTGTCCGGCGGATAGATGCCGGCGATGACGCGCAACAGCGTCGATTTGCCGGCCCCGTTGGGGCCGACCACACCGAGGATCTCGCCTTGGGGAACCTCGAAGGAAACCTGCCTCAGCGCGTAATAGCGGTGCAGCTTCTCGCCGCGCGCGACATGGCGCAAAGTCTCGATCCAGGTCCACAGCCCTCCGGTGCTGTGATAGTGCATCCGAAAGCTGAGATCGACATTCTCGAGCCTGATCACGGGCAGACCCTCATAGCACCTTGACGACTTTCCTGCCGATCCTCTGCAGCATCATCAAGGCGCAGGTCCACAACACGAGCGAAACCGCAATGGCGATCAGCATGGGCGGAAGCGATGGCCAGGAGGTGCTGAACATCACGGCTCGCGCGTCCTCGATGAAGGTGGCGAAAGGATTGAGCACCAGGAAGATGTGCAAGCGCTCCGGGATCCGCGACGCCTCGTACATGACGGGGCTCAGAAGCAGGGCAATGCGCATGACCATTTCCATGACCTTGCCCAGGTCCCGGAAATAGGCGCCGAGATAGGCGAGGATCACGCAGACCGGGAACAGGCAGAAGCCGACCACGAGGAGGATGAGCGGTAGAGCCAGGATATGGTAATCGAAGCCGCCATAGACCAGCCCGACCACCACCAGCGCCGAGATCCACAGCGGATAGCTCGCATGGGTGTTGTGGTAGAAGCCGAGCACGATGATGACGGCGATCGGCGTATTGGTGGTGATGGCGAGGCCTTGATGACTGAGCAGCACATTGCACGAGCTCAGCATCGATTTCCTGATCCACTCGAAAATCATCAGCCCGCTCATGATCACGGCGAGGATGTGACCCCCTTGAGAAGGCTCGGCATGGCTGAGGATGACGACGAAGAAGTAGTAGGTGAAGGCGAAAAAGAAGACTTCGATGTATTTCCAGGCGATGCCGAGCGACATGCGGTTGAAGGTGGATTTCTCGCTCGCCTCGACGAGCGCATGCACCACGTGGCGCCAATGCCACAGATCCCATAGCGGCTGGAAGAAGCCCGGCCACGGCGCGGTGGCCGCCTTCGTCATCCTCGTGGAGCTTGCGTTCCGCGCGACGACCGGCGCGGCGCTCGGTTCGCGGATGTAATCTTGGTTCATCTCGGATCCATATCAGGCGACGCGCGAAATCCCGGAGAGAAAGATGGTCTGGCGCTCCTCGAAACCGACACGCCTCTTGAAGGAATCGAGGCCTTCGCGCCCACCCTTCAAAGTCAGGTAGTTCACATAGCGCACCTTGCCGTCGCGCACCAAATCGCGCGCCAGGAAGTCGATGAGGCCGTTCATGATGCCATCCTTGAGATGGTCCCCGTGCCCCAGAATGGTGTTGATGGTCGCGAAATGCCCGAACACCACCAAGACGATATAAGCATACAGCCTGCCGTCCTTGAACGCGCCATAATATTTGCGCAGCTGCAGCTCGCAAAAAGCCGATGAGCCGATGGTCGGAGGCCGCTGCCGGTAGCCTGCGGTCATTTCCTTGCCGCCCCGGTGGCTCATCGAGGTGTTGACGGCGAAAATGTCGTCGATTCGATCGTTCCAGGGGAATTGCGCGAAGTTGTAGCCGAGCTTCTCGGCCTTGCGGACCATGTTGCGGCCCTTGGCGCCGATCAGCTGCCAATAAGCCTCGTGGCCCTGCGTCAGGTCCAAGATGGCGAGAGGTGTTTTCGTGATGCTCAAGCTGCCGCCGAAAGCCTTGCTTTGCTGCTCGAAGGTCGCGAGGTCGGCTGGCGAAAGGTGCATATCGGCGAGACGAACGGAACGGAAGCCTTTGAAGGTCTTTTCCAGCCAGGCCTGCCAATCCTTCTGCGAGGCGCGGCAACCCTCGTTGCAGTGCCCGCAATCGGTCGCGATCGCGACATAACAGGGACGAGGCGCCGGAGCCGGCGCCTCAGCGACCGCCGCTGCCGCTCGCGGCGCCCGCGTTCCGCCCGGCTTCCTCGTCTTTGGCGACCCGGCCTTGCTCGCAGGCTCGACGGCCCCGGCCAGCCTGCGGACGCGACGGCCTATCTTCGCGGCAATCGACGCAATCAGGGTTTTCACGGAGCTTGCCATTCCCCGCCTCAAATCGGCTGCCCGCTTCGGGGGCGGAAGAATTGCGGGTGAATGAGGTAGATGCAGGAGCCTGTCGAGACGAGATCGACGAGGCGGGCGCGCAAACTCGCGGAGAGCTCCCATTTCTCGCCCTGCACTTCCCAATGCGACAACCTCATCCGGCCTCCGCACAAGGACTGGTTGTTGTCGGACACGAAATGATCGAGCAGGAATTCCCCGGTCTTCGGCGTCCAGAGTGCCGTATCCGCCCACAGGTCGAAGCCGAGATCGGCGATGCTGTAGCGGGCGTAATGCGCCATCCAGAAGGCGTCGCTGCACTCGGTCGGCCTGACCAGTTCCTTGAAAAAGTTGACCGTCTCGAAATTGAACTTCGTCTGGTACTGAGAATTGCCATGCGTGTTCGCCAAATGGATGTCGAGACCGTTCTTGGCGAAGATGGCGAGCGCCTCCTCGACCCCATGGCGCAGATCGCCATAGCGCTCGATGAGGTCGAAGCCGTCGATATGCAGGCCGATCGCATGTCCCATGTCGCGCATGCGCAGCAGGCTTTTCCAAGTGTCGCGATGCGCGAAATACTTACGATTGATGACACATTCATGCATCATGAAGAAGGTCGAGCGCACGCCGAGGCGGTGCTCGGCCTCGGCGATCCGCACCGTATTGACCATCTCGTGGTGGATGTCGTGCTTGAGGTAATGCGTCCTGCAGGCGCTGGCGGAGGCGAGATCGGGAGCCTCGAGCGACTCGAACCGGACGCCGCGCGCCTGCAATTCCGTCAGAAGCTCGACGTAATCCTCGATGAAGAAATTCTCGCCAGTCCGGGCCGTCGCTCTGCCCAACCCGACCTTACGCAGCAACCGCAAGGGCATCCGAAACCTTTCGCCAAGCCGCCTGCCGCTTCCCTCGGTCTCTCGCAGGCCCTCGCATCACCGACCGAGTGATCGCTTGGCAAGGGGATCGACGGTGGCGCCGCAGGCGGGACATTCCCATTTTCGCGAGACGCCCTCAGACTTGCGCCCCCGAGAAGCAGGAAAGCCGCTGCTCCCGACGGATTTCGCGCGGCACGCATCCGCTCGAAATGGGGCAGCCTCCACAATGCGAGCTTCCGTTATCGCAAGCACCTGCCCCCGTCAACACGATGCCGCGCGATCGAGCGCCGAGCCTCGTCCAACCGGGCCAAACCTCGACAAGCCATCGTTTGAGCGGTACACACCGGGCACGAGGAAGCCGCGGCGACGGACCGGCCGGGCTTTCTGACCGCGGAGAGGGCACGACCGCCGCATGTGCGGATTGTTTGCATCGATCGGCTTCGCGCCGGACCCTGAACGGCTCGATATCGTCGCCCACCGCGGGCCCGACGGGCGTGGCTGGCGCGTATTCGACAGTCCCTCGGGTCCGGTCGTCCTTGGCCAGCGGCGGCTCGCCATCATCGATACGAGCGATGGCGGACGCCAGCCGATGAGCGATGCCGGTGAGCGCTTCCACCTGATCACCAATGGCGAGATCTACAACTATCTCGAGCTGCGCGCCGAGCTGCAGGCGCAAGGCGAGGTGTTCAGGACGGATTCCGACACGGAAGTCTTGCTGCGCGCCTACATGATCTGGGGTGAAGCCGGGCTCGAGCGGTTGCGCGGCATGTTCGCCTTCATCCTTTGGGATGTCGAGAAGAGGACGCTGTTCGCCGCCCGCGACAGGTTCGGCATCAAACCGCTCTACTTCGTGATCGGCCCCCGCGGCCTCGCTCTCGCCTCCGAGATCAAGCAGCTCCTCGGCCTGGCCGGCGCCGAGCGCCGCATGAATTTGGGCCGGGTCCACGATTTCCTCGCCTCCGGCATGTCCGATCACACCGATGAAACCATGTTCGGCGGCGTGATGCAGCTTCGCGGCGGCGAATGCCTGAGGCTCGAAGCGCAGGCGGATGGATCGCTGTTGCCGTCGATTCGCCGCTGGTATCGCATCCCCGAATATGGCGGAGCGTCGCTCGGGGAGGATGAGGCGGGCTCGCGGTTCAAGGAATTGCTGCAGGAATCGGTGCGCTTGCACTTGCGGTCGGATGTGCCGGTCGGCTCTTGCCTATCTGGCGGGCTCGATTCGTCGTCGATCGTCTGCCTGGTTTCCGATCTCCTCGATTCGCGCCGCGGCGGGCCGAAGCTCAACACCGTCTCGGCCTGCTACCGCGAGAAGGCGGTCGACGAGAAGGAATTCATGGACCTCGTGGTCGCCGAGGCCGCGGTCAGCCCTCACTTCGTCTTTCCTCGCGCCGAGGATGTGTTCCAACGGGCCTCCGACATCGTCTGGCATCAAGACGAGCCTTTCGGCTCGACATCGATCTTCGCCCAGTGGTGCGTCTTCGAGGAGGCGCGGCGGGTGGGCGTGAAGGTGATGCTCGACGGCCAAGGCGCCGACGAGCAGCTCGCCGGCTACCATCCGGGCTATTCCTATCATCTCGCCGGCCTCCTCACGCATGGCCGGTTCGGCGCTTTTGCGCAAACGCTGCGCGAGCGCAACGCGCAGCACGGAGCGCCGATCCTCGGGGAGAGCCTGCGCGCCTTGCTGCCGCTGCTGCCGGAAGGCTTCTCGACCTATGTGCTGCGCCAGCGTCAATTGTTGCTCGGGCGCAACTGGCTGGGCTCCGATTTCATCCGCGCCAACGGGCATCGCGGCGCCTTGGGCCTCGCCACCGGCCGCCTCGGACTGCCTCCGGTCGCCGATATCGCGACGCTCTGCCTGGCGATGACCTTCACCTCCAACTTGCCCATGCTCCTGCACTGGGAGGATCGCAGCTCGATGGCGCATTCGATAGAGGCGCGCGTGCCCTTCCTCGACCATCCGCTCGTCGAATTCTCGCTGGCGCTGGGCAACGACCACAAGATGCAAGGCGCCGAGACGAAATCCGTGTTGCGCCGGGCGATGAGCGGCGTCCTGCCCGATGCCGTCCGCGACCGGCGCGACAAGCTCGGCTTCGCGACGCCGGAGGAGAGCTGGTTCCGCGGCCCGCTGCGCCGACCGGTCGAGGATGGCGTCGAGGCGACGCTCAAACGCTATCCCGATCTCTTCGACGCGGCCGGAACGCGCGCGCTTGCCCGCGACATGCTGGACGGACGCAGGCCGTTCGATTTCAAGCTGTGGCGCATCGTCAGCCTCGGCCTCTGGGGCGAGCGTTTCGAGGTGACGGTCTGACGCTTGGGCCAATGCCCTTCAGCCGAGCGAGGGGGGCGGCTCTTCGCGGCAACGGCGTCAAGCGCCGACAGGCCTCGGTCAGCCGCGCACGGCCATGCCGGCTGCGCTGCCGAATGCAGCTCTCGTCGGGTTTGGCGAGACGCAGAAGCGACTGTCACCTCCATCCCGGCGCGGGAGCCATGAGCGATCGTCGCGGAAGCCCCGGCCCCAGTGCTCATGACGATCAGGAAGCCCGCTACGGCCAAGCCGAAGAAAAACCAAATCCACCTTCGAAACAGTATCCAGAATAGGATCAGTGCGAGCAGCGCGATGATCATTGAACTTGGCTCTCCAGTCCATGTCCGGGCGCGCGCGAGCTAAGCACGCCCCCACCGAAGAGTTCAAGCGGCTGCATCGGATTCGACGATGACGCACGTCATGGCGCTCGGAAGCGGGCCTTGCGATGGCAAGCAATGGCGGCTCGTCTTCCGGTGGGATGGCGGCCGAGGTGAAGCGACTGGCGTCTATCTCAACGACCATAGCTATCTGTGAGGTGAGCCATGTGGACGACGAAGCGCAAGCCGGCGGGCGTTGGCGAAATTCGAGGCACTGGCCGGCGAGCTGCGCGCGGGAAGGTGTTCGCCTCCGACCTGGATGGCTCAGGCGTGAGCCGCGAGAATATGCCAAGCCGGATCCCCGGCATTGCCGAGATCGTTGGACCCGATCACCTGACCGCCGTTCATCAGCGACTGCCAGACATGGCCATCGTCCTTCTGCCACAGAATATCGGACTTGCCGTCGCCGTTGTAGTCGCCCGTCCTGACGACATGCCAAGCCGGATTCCCGGCATTGCCCTCATCGATGGAGTCGATGACCGTGCCGCCGTTCATCATCGATATCCAGACATGGCCGTCGTCGTTCTGCCACAGGATGTCCGACTTCCCGTCGCCGTTGAAGTCACCCGTGGTCACGACATGCCAAGCCGAATTTCCCGCGTTGCCCTCGTCGATGGAGTTGATGACCGTGCCGCCGTTCATCTCCGATATCCAGACATGGCCATCGTCAGCCTGCCAAAGCAGGTCCGACTTGCCGTCGCCGTTGAAATCACCCGTCGCGACGACATGCCAAAACGGATTCCCCGCATTGCCGAGATCGAGGGAGTTGATGACCTGGCCGCCGTTCATCTGCGATTCCCAGACATGGCCGTCATCGTTCTGCCACAGGATGTCCGACTTGCCGTCGCCGTTGAAGTCACCCGTCGTCACGACATGCCAGGCCGGATTCCCGGCGTTGCCGAGATCGAGGGAGTTGACGACCTGATTGCCGTTGAGCTGCGTTTCCCAGACATGGCCGTCGTCATTCTGCCACAGGAGGTCCGACTTGCCGTCGCCGTTGAAATCACCCGTCGCGACGACATGCCAGGCCGGATTGCCGCCATTGCCGAGATCGTTTGAACCGACGACCTGACTGGCGTTCATCAGCCATTGCCAGACATGGCCATCATCCTTCTGCCAGAGGATATCGGCCTTGCCGTCGCCGTTGAAATCGGGATTGGTAGGGCCGTTAGGCGACTCCGGGACCGTGAGAACCTGACCATGAATGCCGCTGCCGGTATTCCAGTCGACCGCGAATGACACATCGCTGAGCGCCGTCACATCATTGGCGAAAGCGCCGGCCTCGGAACTGCCCGGAATGGCGAAAACGCCCGTCGCGGGCGTTCCGCTCGCATTGAACACCCGCACTTCGGTCAGGTTGTTATTCGCGTCACCCGACGTGTCGTACCATGAGACGACGAAGCGTCCGTCCGTCAACGTGGCGACATGGGGGTAGATATTGCCGCCGGTATTTGCGGCTCCGTCGTTGACGGAGATTCGGCTCCCGAATGGCGTGCCGTCGCTGTTGTAGATTTGCGCAAAGACTGCATTGCCGCCCGATACAAAATTGCCATAGGTGATGACGAACTGTCCATTCGGCAGCGCCGCGACGTCGCCTTGCGTTGCCGTGCCGCCGTCGAAGAGCATCTGCCCGCCAACTACTGCGCCGGCCGCAGTGTACACCCAGTAACTGTCAAAGTTGCCGTTCAGCGTGACAATATTGCCGTTGGTCAGGGCCGTAGCCGCAAAGAGGAAGGGAAATTGGGACCCGGTCTGGTGCTCGGTGCCGTTCTTCGTCTCATTTGCATTGAACGCCTGGACATATTCGAACTGCTTCACCGATTCGGCGTAGGCGAAACCGCCATCCGGCGTGGCGAATACGTCGGCGCCGGTGAAGGGGAAGGGAGATTGTTGAAATTGGGGGATGACGGTGATTTGGCCGCCGATCTTATTCAGATTGGGGTCGTACATCTGAGCATCGACGGTCACAAAAGTTTGCCCGCCGATGATGACGTTGTCGTTCCACGTTTCGACAAAATTGCCGTCGGCAAGCGCGACGACGTTCTCGTTGGTCAGCGTCTCGCCGCCGCCGCCGGACGCAGCCGCGACGAATTCGGAGCTCGCCGCGGTCCCATCGGCGTTAAAGAGCTGCCCGACGGCGTTTGCGCCGTCTTGCCACGCGACGGCTACCTCGCCATTGGCGAGCGCGGCGATCGACAGTCCTGTCGGAGTTGTCGCACTGGTGACCGCGAATTGGGAACCTTTCAGGGAAATGGGCAATACCATGGTGTCACTCCGTGACGCGGCGCGATGCCCCCAAGCTGGCGAACGACGGATTGATCCAAGCTCGCTCCTCTCTATATATCCTGTCAAGTCGAAAGGAACCGACTTACGGCGACACCCAGGTGACAGATCTCTTTATCGCCTCGGCACACTGCTTATGATGGCAGCCAGCCGTATCGCCCTCCATCGGCGTCGAGAGCTGCCGGGACGGTGTCACCTTGAGTGTTCGAAGCGGTCCTACGGCGGCGATTGGAGCGATGTCGAGCAGCGCGTGCCCGTGACTTGGAGCCTCTGAGCATTCGTAGCGGCCTGTTCGCCCGGGAGGTTTACGCCCGCGTCAGAGAATATTTGTTGAAATTCAATTATTTAGGAGACAATTTTGGCGGAGAGGGAGGGATTCGAACCCCCGATACAGTTGCCCGTATGCCGCATTTCGAGTGCGGTGCTTTCAACCGCTCAGCCACCTCTCCGGCGTCGGCGCGACGCCGCTCTACACGCATCGTCCGGTCGAGACAAGCAAGCCTTGGCGAGCTATAGGGATGCGACTGCGCCGTGCCGCGGCGCCAAGGGAATTGCCGCCATGGACAAATGGCTGAAAGCCGCGCTCGATTATATTCCACGTTGGCTCGAATTTCAAATGCGCAGCAGCGAGCAGCCGGGCGTGGTGGTCGCCGTCGCGCATCAAGGCCGTATCGTGCTCGAGGAAGCGTTCGGCCATGCCGATCTCTCGACGGGCGAGAAGCTCACGCCGCGTCACCGCCTGCGCGTCGCCTCGCATTCGAAGGCCTTCACGGCCACGGCCGTCATGAAGCTCGTCGAGGAGGGGAAATTGCGGCTCGACGACCGGGCCGGCGACCATGTGGAAGGCTTGCATCCCGCGGTCGGCAAGGCGACGCTGGCCCAGTTGCTGTCCCATAGCGCCGGCCTCACGCGCGACGGCGAGGATACCGGCCAATGGCAGGATCGCCGCCCTTTCCTGAACGCCGAGGAGCTGCGCGCGGCGCTCGCCGAGCCTCCGGTGATCGAGGCCAATACGCGCTTCAAATACTCCAATCACGGCTATGGCCTCGCCGGGCTGATCATCGAGGCGGCGAGCGGCAGGCCTTACGCAACCTATGTGGCGCAGGACGTCGTCAAGCCGGCCGGGCTGGACGAGACCACGCCCGACATGCCCCTCCCGCGAGGCGCGCCGCTGAGCCGGGGCCATAGCGGCAAGCTGCCGCTCGGGCGCCGCGTCGTCATTCCGGGCGAGAACCCGACGCATGCGCTCGCTTCCGCGACCGGCTTCGTCTCGACGGCGCGCGATCTCGTGCGTTTCTTCGGCCAGCTGTCGCCGGGCGCGAAGAAGAGCGTGCTCACGGCCGAGAGCCGGCGCGAGATGGTCCGCAAGCAATGGCGCGACCCGCAGCTTTCGCTGGAGCGCTATTACGGGCTCGGCCTGATGAGCGGCAAGTTCGCCGATTGGGACTGGTTCGGCCATTCCGGAGGCTTCCAGGGCTTCATCACCCGCACCCTGGTGCTGCCGGACCAGGATCTTGCCGTCTCGGTCCTGACCAACGCGGCTGATGGCTTGTCGCATTTCTGGCTCGAGGGGATCGTGCACACCTTGCGCGCCTTCTCGAAGAACGGCGCGCCGGATCGCAAGCTTGCTTCCTGGAACGGGCGCTGGTGGAGCCTTTGGGGCGCTTTCGATCTCGTGCCGATGGGCGAAAAGATCTTGGTGGCCACGCCCGCCGCGTTCAATCCCTTTCTCGATGCGAGCGAGATCACGGTCGCGGCCAAGGACCGCGCCAAGATCACGCTCGCGATCGGCGGCGGAGCGCATGGCCAAGGCGTGCGTCGGGTGCGCGGCAAGGATGGCGAGGTCGCGGAAATTTGGCTCGGCGGCACGAAGTTGTTGCCCGAGGCCGAGATCGCCAGGGAAATCCGCGAGCGCTATGAGGGCGGCGGCGCTCGCCGGCTGAAGATCGCGGCGCGCGGGTAGGGCATTTTCTTAGCGAAGCATGCCCCCGTAAAGCTTGCCCCCGCGAAGGCGGCTGTCATGTGCACACATCTCGATTGCTGTGGGCATTGAAGGCTGATTCCGTGATGCACATTGATTCGCGGGAGGCTTTCGATGACTTTCGTTTGCGAGGCTGTGGGCGGGCTGGGACGGTTTGGCGAC
>JBIOEJ010000057.1:0-35731 GCA_044445965.1 Hyphomicrobiales bacterium | reverse complement strand
GGGTACGGGTGGGGGGCACTTCGTGCGAAAGGATACCCTGCCGGTCAACTGAAGGTCTCGCAATCCCCGGATCAAGTCCGGCGAGGAGAAGGGATGCGTGCGACGATGAATTTCAAGCAGTTCGAGGCCCTGTACTGGATCGCGCGTCTCGGCAGCTTTCATGCCGCGGCACGGCATCTGAAGACCTCGCAGCCGACCAGACCGACAACATCGTCGCCATGGCGGGCGTGCATCCCTATATCGAGCTGTTGCGGCATCACCTTCGACATCATCTTCGGCGACCGCGCGACCTATGAACAGGTCCGGTGCAGCCGCGCCCTGACGCGCGACAGCGTCGCCGCGCTCTATCGGATTCCCAAGTCTCGCATCGCCGACTTCGTCGAATTCGATCCGGGCTGCGCCATCAAGTTCACCGTCTATCGGACAACGCCGAGCGGCAGCCCCGGAGATCCCGATATCTTCGGGTGTCAGCAATATGCGCCGCTCATCGATGTCGCGATCCCGATGGAGGAGCCGGCGGCCTGAGGCAGCTGTGGCCCGGTGATACCGATGTTGCTCTCCTCACAGGGTCGGGGGTATTCCTGACGCAGGAGCGCCGCCGGGCGCAGGAAGGAGCGCGCTGCGCGGCCGGACGGGGCACGGGGACGCAGGGAGGTTGACGATGATCCGCTTGACCCGCCGCGACTTTGCCGCACTCGGGGCTGCCGCGTCGCTGGCGCGGCCCGCCTTCGCGCAAACCACCGAGGCGCCGCTCCTCAGCCGCGCCATCCCGAGCAGCGGCGAGCGCCTGCCGGCGGTCGGTCTCGGCACCGCCCAGGTGTTCGACACCGACGACGAACGGACCAGGGGCGCCGCGGCGCAGGTCGTCCGGGCGCTGATCGAAGCCGGCGGCCGGCTCATCGACACGGCGTCGTCCTATGGCGATGCCGAGAGCGTGCTGGGCAATGTGATCCCGGCCGGAGGCTGGCGCGACAAGCTCTTCATCGCCACCAAGCTCGAGGAGCCCAATGCGTTGGAGCTCAAACGATCGCTCACCCGGCTCAGGACGGCGAAGCTCGACCTGCTGCAGCTCCACAATGTGCGTGATCCGCAGCAATCATTGGCGCGGTTCAAGGCGTGGAAGGAGCAAGGCATCTGCCGTTACATCGGCATCACCTCTACCTTCCATGGCGACTTCGCCGCGCTCGAAGCGGTCCTCGAACGCGAGAAGCCGGACTTCGTGCAGATCGACTATTCGCTCGACGATCGTGAAGCGGAAGCGCGCATCCTGCCGCTGGCGGGGAAGGTCAAGGCCGGCGTGCTGACGGCGCTGCCCTTCGGCCGCGGCCGCCTGTTCCGCGCGGTGCGCGGCAAGACTGTTCCCGATTGGGCGAAGGACTATGCCGGCAGCTGGGCGCAGTTCTTCCTCAAATACCTGCTTGCCGACGAAAGGGTGACGGCGGTCATCCCCGGGACCTCGGATCCCGCGCACATGGCGGATAATCTCGGCGCCATGCGCGGCCGCCTGCCCGATCCGGACGAGCGCAAGCGCATGGTCGCCTTCATCGACAGCCTGTAGCGGCCGCTTGTCGGGCGCGCTTCGCGCACCCCTTTCCGCTCATCCCCGCGAAAGCGGCGAACCAGGACATCAAACGGCCTGGATTCCCGCTTTCGCGGGAATGAGCGGAGATGGATTCGCAACGGGAAGATCGGCCGCCCGAACCTTCGGCCTATCCCTCCGCGCTACTCGCCCGGCGCGCCGGACGGGCGGCCTCGGCCGCCGCGGCCGGATCGAGCAGGCTCCGGATCGAGCAGGCTCCGGATCGAGACTGGGCGATGCGTCTTGATGCTCTCGATCGCCGCGACCCCGCAGAGCACCGACAGGGCGCCGGCCCGCGCGCCGGCCCGCTGGTTCAACGGATCGGGGGTGCCAGGCTTGAACAGCATGTCCTGCATCTTCGGATCGCCGCCGAAATGCGTGCCGGGCTCGTGCGGCACGATGATATGCTCGACGCCGCGCCCGAAACTGCGGATGAGCAGGATGTCGTCGGAAGCCGGCGTCTCCCAGGGCTGCTTCTCGTATTGGCGGATCTCGATGCGGCCGAGCCGCCCGTTGAAGGCGATCGAATAGCCTTCGACCGGCAGATAGGTGTTGCATGAATAGGAGACCTGCGCGCCGCTGGCGTAGCGGATCAGCGCCGACATCGTGTCGGGTATGTCGATATCCTCGCGAAACACGCAGGCATCGCGCAGATAGCCGTCCTCGCGCGAGGGCTCCTCGAACAGCGTCTCGAGGAAGGGATCCTTCCCAAGATCGAAATAATAGGGACATTCGGCGGCATGCCCGCAGCCGCGGCAGCGCTCGCCGCGGAAGGGGCCGGCCGCGCCGTAATTGCGCAGGCTGCCATGGGCGAAGACCTCTTCCGGCTCGGAATCCAGATACCAGTTCATCAGGTCGAAATGATGCGTCGCCTTGTGCACGAAGAGGCTGCCCGAGTTCTTCTCGTAAGCGTGCCAGCGGCGGAAGTAATCGGCGCCGTGTCGGTTATCGAGATACCAATGGAAGTCCAGGGCGGTGACCTCGCCGATCACGCCGGACAGCAAGAGCTCCTTCAATTTGCGCGCGGTCGGCGAGAAACGGTAGTTGAAGGTCACGGCGACCTTGCGTCCGGTGCGCGTCTCGGCGTCGAGGATGCGGCGCACCTTCGCGGCCGTGGTCGTCATCGGCTTTTCGGTGATCACGTCGCAGCCGGCTTCCAGCGCCTTGACGATCATCTCGTCATGGTTGGCGTCGGGCGTCGAGACCATCACGGTATCCGGCCTGGCCTCTGCCAACAGCGTGTCGACGTCGGCGTAGATCGGCGTGTTGCCGAGGCCGATCAGGCCACGGGCACGATCGGCCCGCATCCAGTTGGTGTCGCAGAGCCCGACGATCTCCACGAAGTCGCCATAGCCCTTGGCGACGTTGATGCCCCACATCGAGGTGCCGCGAAAGCCGGTGCCAACCAGCGCCAGCCGGCGTTTCTGCGTGTCGGTCTCTTGCATGCTTCACCCGGAAGGTCTGGAGGGGTCGATCAGGGATAGAATATCGCGCCGCGCTTGTCGGACAACCGGTTGACACACAATGCCGGCAACTTGTATGGTAGTCGTCTCCCTCCCGAATCCTGCGTCTTCGGGGATCGGGATACTGCGTCCGACAAGCCGGCGCCCGAGGCTTGGCAGCAAGGAATGCTTGGCAGCAAGGAAGGCTCGGCAGCAAGGAAGGCTCGGCGCTAAGCCGCGGATGTGATGGCGGCATCGATACCAGAGTCTCGAGCGGCGCCTGGATAGTTCTGTCGAGACCTGTTCCGGTGCCTCGCAAGGATCGCAGGCTGCCCATAAAACGGAGCGCTCGACAGGCGAGCGCCCAGAAGCGAGGAAACCCCGATGTCGCTCATATTGCATCGTCGTTCGATGTTGCAGGCGGCCGCCGGAGCTCTCGGCGTCGCCGCTCTTCCCGGCCGCATGGCCCAGGCGCAAGGCGAGCTTCGCCTGCGCGTCTATTGGTGGGGCTCGAAGGAGCGCGCCGACCGGACGCTCAAGGCGACGGCGCTCTACCAGCAGCGCAACCCGAACGTGAAGATCGACGGCGAGACGCTGTCCTGGGGCGATTACTGGCCGCGCCTCGCCACGCAAGTCTCGGGGCGCAACGCCCCCGATCTCATCCAGATGGATTACCGTTATCTGACCGAATATGCGCGGCGCGACACCTTGCTGCCGCTCGACGAGTTCATGGGCAAGTCGCTCGACATCGCCGATTTCGGCAAGGAATCGCTCGACAGCTGCAAGGTCGACGGCAAGCTCTACGCGATCAATCTCGGCAACAACTCGAACGCCCTGATCTACAACAAGGCGGCCTTCCAAAAGGCCGGCGTGCCCGAGCCCGAGAATGTGAATTGGGAGAAATATTTCGAGCTCACCGCCGCCGTCACCAAGGCCCATAACGGGGAGTATTTCGGCACGCAGGACGCAGGCGGCGTCGAGGTCGTGCTCGAGAACTGGCTGCGGCAGCGCGGCAAGGCGCTTTATGCGAGCGACGGCAAGCTCGCCTTCGACGAAAAGGATATCGGCGAATGGTTCGCCATGTGGGCGAAGGCGCGCGAGGCGAAGGCCTGTCCGCCGGCCGATATCCAGGCCCTCGACAAGGACAATATCGAGACCAATCTCTTGACGCAGGGCCGCGCCGGCTGCGCCTTCAATCACTCGAACCAATATGTCGGCTACCAGGTGCTGAACAAGAACGAGCTCGGCCTCACCATGTATCCGCAGGGCGCCGGCGCCAATCCCGGCCATTACCTGAAGCCCTCGCAGATGTGGAGCGTCTATGCGCGCAGCAAGGTCCCCGAAGAGGCCGTCAAAGTGGCGCGCTTCACCGTGAAGGATCCCGACGGAGCGAGGATCCTCGGCGTCGAGCGCGGCGTGCCGGCCTCGCCCTCGGTGCAGAAGCTCGTGCTCGCCGACCTCGACCCGATGGGCAGAAAGGCGGTCGACTTCATCGCCTTCGTCTCCTCCCATGTCGGCCCGCTGCCGCCGACCCCGCCGCAAGGCGCGGGCGAGGTCGAGGACCTGCTGCGCCGGGTCAACGAGCAGGTGGCCTTCAGCCGCCTCTCGCCAACGGAAGGCGGCAAGCAGTTCGTCGGCGAGGCGAAGGCGGTGTTGCTCATGGGGAAGGCAGACGGAGGGCGGCGTCTCGCCGCCCACATCGTGCCAGGGTGCGCGAGACGCGCACCCACCGGAGGGGCGGCGTCTCGCCGTCCGCGTGGACTCCCGCGCCCTCCGCCCTACCTTTCCTTCTGCCCGCCGGCCGCCACGATCACGGCGATGATCACGAGGCCGGTGACCAGCAGGCGGATGCCGGCGCTCACCCCGAAGGTGTTGAGCATGGTGAGGAGCAGAACCAGGAACAGCGCCGCGCCCCATAGGCCCGGCACATTCGCCTTGCCGCCGGCGACCGAGGTGCCGCCGATCACCACGACGGCGATCGAGGTGAGGAGGTATTCGTCGCCGATCTCGAGCGAGGAGCCGCGGAAATAGCCGGCGAGCAGCGCGCCGGTGATGCCGCCGAGCGCGCCGCTGAGCACATAGGTCGCGCAGCGGATGCGCTCGACCTTGATGCCGGCAAGCCAGGCGGCGCGGATGTTCTGGCCGATGGCGAGTACCGAGCGCCCATAGATGGTGCGATGCAGCGCGACGCCGGCCGCGATCGTGAAGAGCGCCGCACCGATCGCCAGCACCGGCATGCCGGCGATCTGCGAGGAGGTGAACTCGGCAAAACCCGGCGGCGGTTTGATCTGCAAGCCGCGCCCGTAGCTGATGCCGGCCGATTGGATGATGAAGCTCGCCGATAGGGTCGCGACGATCGGCGGGATGCGCATGAGCCGGATGAGGAGGTAATTGCCGACCCCGATCGTGATGCCGGAGGCAAGCGCCGCCGCAAGGCCTAGCGCGATGGCCGCGTCCGCGCCGTCCATGACCTTCATGGCGACGGCGCTGGCGAGCCCGATATTCGCCGGCAGCGACAGATCGACATTGCCGGGGCCGAGCGTGATCACGAACATCTGCGCCACGCCGACCAGCACCGTGAAGGTCGCGAGCGCCAGCGCCGCCGTGATCATGCCGCCGGCGCCATAGCCGCCCGTGAAGGCGATGGCGGCGAGCCAGACGAGCAAGGCGCCGAGATACGACCAGATCCAGGGTGCGGCGAGCACTGCGGAGAATGATGCCGAAAAGTGTGAGCGGTTTTCGGACGACATCATGCTCTAACTCTTTGGGATCGAGTGGCGCGCGCCGACCTCACGGCGCCCTGCCGTCATTGCGGTTGATGAGGGCGCGCGCCGCGAGCACCGCGATCAGGATCGCGCCCTGCGCGCCGACCTGCCAGTCGGGCGAGATGTGCATGAAGGTCAGGAGCGAGCCCGCGAGCGTCAAGGTGAGCGCGCCGATCACGGCGCCGACGGGGGAGACGCGGCCGCCGATGAATTCGCCCCCGCCCAGGATCACGCCGGCGATCGACAAAAGCGTGTAGCCCTTGCCGATATTGGCGTCGGCCGAGGTGGTGAGCCCGATGAGGGCAAGGCCCGACAGCACGCCGCAACAGCCGGCGGCCGCGAACATCGCGACCTTGATCCGCAACAGCGACCAGCCGGCGCGCGCGACGGCGACCGGGTTGCCGCCGGCGCCGCGCAATATGGCGCCGTGCGAGGTCCGCATCAGCGCCAGATGGGCGAGCGCCGCGATAACCAGCGCGGCGATGATCGGAAAGGGCAGGAGCGGCGGTTTGAGGTTCATCAGATCGTGCAGCCAGTCGGGCGCCTTGCCGCCGGGCTTCGGCAGAAGCAGGATCGACAGCCCTTGCCAGACGAACAACATGCCGAGCGTCGCCACGATCGAGGGGATGGCGCGCAGATGGATGATGGCGCCGAGGAGCGCATAGGCCCCGACGCAGGCGATCAGGATGGCGGCGCCGACGAGCGGAGCGTCGCGCAGGAAGGTCGCGGTGACGCAGCCCACGAAGCCGACGAAGGTGCCGATCGAGAGATCGAGGTCGTTGACCGTGATCACGCACATCTGCGCGATGGTCGCGAGCGCCACCGGGATCGCCAGGTTGAGCATCAGGTTGAAGCCGAAATAGCCGATGGCGCGCGGATTGAGCCAGGCGATGCCCAGCACGATCAGGGCGAGCGACACGGCCGGCAAGGCGCCGCGCAGTGCCCGCCGCCAGCGCCTGGCGGAGAGGCGCGGCGCCGCGGCGGAGGGCAGCGCCGGTGCGATCTCGCTGCTCATGCCGGCTCCTCGAAGGAGGATCGTATGACCCGTTCCTCGCTCACCTCGCCACGCGCCAAGTCCGCGACGATGCCGCCGTTGCGGAACACATAGACATGGTCGCAATGCTCCAATTCCTCGGTCTCGGTGGTGTACCACAGGAAGGTGCGGCCGGATTTCGCCTCGGCGCGGATGAGCGCGTAGACCTCGAGCTTGGTGCCGACATCGACGCCGCGCATCGGATCGTCCATCAGCACGATCTTGGCGTTCGAGCCGAGCGCGCGCGCGAACAGCGACTTTTGCTGGTTGCCGCCCGAGAGCGACAGGATGTTGTTGTTAAGATCCGGCGTGCGGATGCCGATGCGATCGCGCCAGCGCGCCGCGAACGCCTCCTCGAGCGCGGGCGAGATCAGCAAGCCCTTGCGCAAGGTGGCGAGCGAGCGCACCCCGATATTGCGGGCGATGGACCAGAGCGGAAATATGCCGTCATTCTGCCGGTCCCCGGCGATGAGCGCGACCGCCTCGCTCACTTCGATCGGGCCCTGGCCGCCCCGCGGCGCATCGAAGATCGCCAGGATCAGCTCGGTCTGGCCGTGGCCGGAGAGGCCGCCGAGCCCGACGATCTCGCCCTCATGGGCGAGGAGCTCGATGCCGGCGGCAATGCCCGCCGGTCGGGCGCGGACCCTGACCGGGGTCGCGGCGCGCGCCGACCCGGTCCGCGCCGCCTGCGCCGCCCCGGGGGCGGCGGTCGTGCCCATGGCGGCCATCAAGCTGCCGCGATCGAAGGCCAAGGCGCGATCCGACGCCACGACCTGTCCGTCGCGCATGACGACGATGCGGTCGGAATGATCGAGAATCTCGCCGAGGAGATGGGAGATCAGGACGCAGCTCACCCCTGTCGCGACGCTGCGCCGGACGAAGGCCAGAAGCTGCGCCGCGGTCTGCGCGTCCAGGGAGGAAGTCGGCTCGTCCAGGATGACGAGGCGCAGCGGATCTTCGGTGATGGTGAAGGCGCGCGCCACCTCGATCATCTGGCGCTTGCCGATCGGCAGGTCGCCGATGATCGTCTCAGGCGAGATGGCGTGCCCGGGGAAGATCTCGTCGAGCTTGGCGCGGATCAGCTCGGCTGCGCGCCGACGCCAGCCGAAGCCCTTGATCGAGGGGTGCGGGATGCGTGCATTCTCGGCGACGGTGAGGTTCGGGCAGAGCGACAGCTCTTGGAAGACGCAGCGTATGCCGAGCCTCTGGGCGAGAACGACCGTGTAATCCGTCGGCCGCTCCCCGACGATGACGATCTCGCCCTTGTCGGGACGCTGCGTGCCGGCGAGCACATGCATGAGCGTCGATTTGCCGGCGCCGTTATGGCCGACGAGGCCGACGCACTCGCCCGCCCCGACCGCGAAGTCGACGCCGGCAAGCGCCCTGACGGCGCCGAACCGCTTTTCGACGCCGTCGAGAGCGACGATGCTCAAGGATGGCTCGGGCATGAGGGCTGAGGGTCTCGATCAGGCTCGAGCATCAGGTCTTGCGCCGGGCGCGCCTCCTTCTCCCGCCCGTCGCGACGCCCGTCGCGGGAGAAGGGTCGCGCGCGATCGTATTTCCTTCATTTACGACGGTTGGAGAGATGAGACCTCACTTCTTCATATTGGCTTCGATCGCCTTCTTGGCGTCGGCCTGGGTGTATTCGGTGCTGGCGACGCCGCCGACCGGGATGCTCGGCAGCGCCTTCTCGAAGTCGTCTTGCGTGAATTGCAGATAAGGCACGAGCAGGTCGTGGGGGATGTCCTTCCTGCCATCGAGGATCTGCTGGGCCACCCAGAAGGCGAGCGTCGAGACGCCGGGCGCGATCGAGGCCGACCAGGTCGTATAGCCGGTCGCGGCCTTCTGCTCCTTCCACCATTGCAGCTCGTCCTGCCTGTTGCCCATGATGATGAGGGGCATCGGCCGGCCTGCCGCCTTGAAGGCCTGCGCCGCGCCATAGCCGTCGCCGCCCTGGTCGACGATGGCGACGATCTCTGGCAGCGAAGGCAGGACGGTGGTCACGGCTTTTTGCGCCGTCGTCTGGTCCCAATCGCCCTCGACCGAATTGACGATCTTGAATTGCGGGTTCTTGCCGACTTCGGAGACGATGCCCGAATGGATGGCATCGTCGATCGAGGTGCCGGCGACGCCGCGGATCTCGAGCAGGTTGCCGCCCTTGGGCAGCCGGCCCTTGATGAACTCGACCTCCTTGGCGCCCATGTCCTTGAAGTCCACGACCACCCGCCAGGCGCAGGGCTCGGTGACGATGCCGTCGAAGGAGACGACCACGATGCCGGCATCGCAGGCCTGCTTGATGGCCCCGTTCAGCGCATCCGGAGAGGAGGCGTTGATCACGATCGCGCTATAGCCCTGCAAGATCAGGTTCTGGATCTGCGCGGCCTGGGTCGGCACCTCCTTATCGGCGGTGGTGAAGATATCGGCCGCCGCGACGATGCCGTCGGCGACAGCCTTCTTGGTGACGAGGTCGTAGCTCTTCAGCATGGCCTGGCGCCAGGAATTGCCGGCATAGTTGTTGGAGAAGGCGATCTTCTTGTCCTTGGTGTCCGCATAAGCACTGCCGGCGAGCGAGAGGCTCGCCGCCGCCAGAGCCAGAATCGCCAGATGTCTCGTCATGTCGCTTTCTCCCATGTTGCGGGCCTTCTCGCGAGGCCGAGGCTTCGATCGGATCGTCGGTTCGTGCGCGGCTTCGGGGAGGCGGGGTCGAAGCCGCCCGCCTCGCCCACGAAGACTTCCATTGCGCAGCAGAGCTTAGCGGGCGCCCCGGCACGGCGCAACGAAGGCGGGGATCTCGAAGGCGGCTAGCAGCTCGTCGACACACAGCGATTGCGCAGCTTCACCCTCCTTTTTTCGCCCGCAGCGAAAAAGACAAAGGGATGCGCGGATATCCCTCAGGAAGGCGCCACAGCCTGTCGGAAGCCGGCACCAGGCATTGCAGGCCTTGCCAGGGCAAGACCTCATGCTCGCGAAACATGGTGACCGTCAGGCCGGCATCGATGAGCCCGCCGAGGATCGCCGAAAGAGAATGTATCCACTCCCGCGTCGATTGATAGGTCATGACGGTCGGATCGCCCGTGTAGGTCGTCGCGTTGACGAACTCCAGCGGCCGGTCCGCGGGCGTTTGGAAGTCGTACATGGGTGCAAGCTTGCCGGCGTGCTGCTCCAACACGAGGAAGCCTGGGTGAGCATCCGCTAAGTAGAGTTCACCACCCGGCGCCAGCACGGATGCAATGACTCGCGCCCAAACCCTGACATCCGGCAGCCAGCAGATCGTTCCCCAGGTGGTGAAGACCAGATCGAACGGGCCAGGCGTCAGATGCGGAGCTTCGTCCACGGTCCCCTGAACGAAGTCGGCCTTCAGCCCGGTCTCGTCCGCCAGGCGCCGTGAGAAGTCCAACGCCACGCCGGAGAAATCGAGTCCGGTGGCCACGGCCCCGCGCCGCACGAGGCAGAGCGTGTCGCGCCCGATATGGCACTGCAGGTGGAGGACGTGTTTTCCGGAAATATCGCCGAGCTCGGCCGCTTCGATCGCGTGGAGAGCGTCCTCGCCGGCACGAAAGCGATCGAGCCTATAGTCGCCGGTCGTGTCGCGCGCATGAATGCTGGCGCGCTCATCCCAATTGCGGCGGTTGACGTCGATGGGATCGACCATGGAAGGCTTCCCGCACAAGTGCCTGAACTCGATGTATCAGCTCGACGAATACGAAGTCAGTCGCGACGATTGCTCTTGGCGCATCCGGCCCATTCGCAGCACCTAAACTCGGCCGCCGTCGCTACCGCGGCTGGGCGCGGCGCCACCGCCGCGATGGATGGTGCGTGTCCCGCGCACTATGGCGGCGCCCCTCCGTGCCTTGCTCATCGCCGGAACTCCTACAAAACTTCCGCCGGACGTAGCAGGCGCAAGCCGAAGCGTGGCCGCCCCGCCACCCCTCAATGCGCCTCGTCTCAGTTCTGGGCGGCGCGCGCCTCGACCGTGAGCGGCCCGCGGACTCGCAGGTGACACGTAAATCGTGACCCAATTTCCGTGTCTCAGCGCGGGGGTGCAGTCCACGTACCTCTTTCCTCTATTCGCCCTGTCTTGGACTGAACCCCTCCGATCGCCGTGGTTTGCACCGAGAGGTTGCCAAGAGCAGTCGTGTCCGCGTGCACGCTCCTCAATGCGGGCAAGGCTTGCCCGACGCCTAAACGGAGCGCTTTCGCGGATCCACCGAGACCGCGCTGCTCTTGCCGACGAGATCGAGATCGAGCGTCACCCGGTGCGCGAGGAGGCGCGGAGCCCGCATGCGGCCGTTACCTTTCTCGAAGCCGACGATACCTATTTCCTCGAGCTTCTTGAGGGTGCGCGACAGGTTCGACTCCTTGCGGCCGGCGAGCGCCGCCAGCTCGCGTAGCGAAGCGGGGTGGCGCCTTTCGATCAAATGAAGGAGCGCCATGTTCTCTTTGGACAGCAATTTCACAAGGGCTTCGGCACGCTTCGCTCCGAGGGCCTTGTTGGCGGTGTCGTTGCTGTCGAACCATTGCTTGGGCGTGCCCGATGCGGCCGCGGGGTCGGTGATGACCCGCTTCGTCCATTGCATGAACCCGCCGATCGTTCCGGTCTTAAAGGTCATTGGGGATACCCCTTTCATCCATCGCGCGCTTTACTTCGCGCCAAAAATCCTCGAGGAGCCGCATCGCCGTCGTGAACGCGTAAGGCTTGCCGGCATCGCTTTCGCTCTTGTGCCAGTGGTCGTGAGCCTCCGGCCCTTTCACGAACCGGCCGCCAGGCCGCTCTGCCGCATGGGCATTGTCGAAACGCACAAATGGTTCGCCGCCGGCCGGGCGAAACACGAGGGCATAGGTGATGCCGTGCGGCCTCTCGGCCGTCTTCGCTGTCCGGTGAACACTGAATTCGACCACGTGCCCCTCGGCCGCTTCCCAGCTCGCTCCGTTGAGGGACAGCAGCACCTCGAGCTCGGGTTCCTCGCTCATCAATTTATCATATCATCATCAGATATATTACCACAAGAGCTCAACTGGTGCGGTTCAGTCGTAGCGCGCCCTTTTTCCGGAAATCTATCGGCGCCCGCTGCCCCCTAATGCGCCTCGTCCCAGTTCTGCGCGGCGCGCGCCTCGACGGCGAGCGGCACGGCGAGGTCGACCGCCGGGAGCGGTGCCTGCTCCATCACCTTGGTGACGACCGGCAAGGTCGCCTCGACTTCGGCGTCGGGCACCTCGAAGACCAGTTCGTCATGGACTTGCAGCAGCATCTTCCCCGATAGCCCGGCATCGGCGAGCGCCTCGTCCATGCGGATCATGGCGCGGCGGATGATATCGGCTGCCGAGCCCTGGATCGGGGCGTTGATGGCGGCGCGCTCCATGAAGGAGCGCTCGGAAGGGTTCGAGGAACGGATCGCCGGATAATTGCATTTGCGCCCGAAGATCGTCGTCACGAAACCATTCTCGCGGCACAGCCGCTTGGTCGTGTCCATGTAGTCGCGGATGCCCGGGAAGCGCTCGAAATATTTGCGGATATAGGCGCCGGCCTCCTCGCGCGGAATGCTGAGCTGATTGGCGAGCCCGAAGGCCGAGATGCCGTAGATGATGCCGAAATTGATGGCCTTGGCGCGACGGCGCACATCGGACGGCATGCCCTTGATCGGCACGCCGAACATCTCCGAGGCCGTCATCGCATGGATGTCGAGCCCCTCGGCGAAGGCCTTCCTGAGCTGCGGAATGTCGGCGATATGCGCAAGCACGCGCAATTCGATCTGCGAGTAGTCGGCCGAGACGAGCTTGTGGCCGTCGATCGCCACGAAGGCGGTGCGGATCTTGCGCCCTTCCTCGGTGCGGATCGGGATGTTCTGCAGATTGGGGTCCGAGGAGGAGAGCCGCCCGGTCGTGGTCGCGGCGAGCGCATAGGAGGTGTGGACGCGATGCGTCTGCGGGTTCACGAAGCCCGGCAGCGCGTCCGTATAGGTCGATTTGAGCTTGGCGAGCTGGCGCCATTCGAGGATGCGCTTGGGCAGCTCATGACCCTGCTCGGCAAGGTCGTCGAGGGCGCGCGCCGAGGTCGACCAGGCGCCGGTCTTGGTCTTGGTGCCGCCGGGCAGGCCCATCTTGCCGAACAGGATATCGCCCAATTGCTTCGGCGAGCCGAGGTTGAATCGCTCTCCCGCGAGCACGTTGATCTCCGCTTCGAGCCGCCCCATCCCTTGAGCGAACTCGCCGGAGAGCCGCGAAAGGATGTGCCGGTCGATGGCGACGCCGCGCCGCTCCATGCGCGCCAACGCGTCGACCATCGGCCGCTCCAGCAGCTCGTAGACGGTCAGCAGCCGTTCGGCGACGAGGCGCGGCTTGAACAGCCGCCACAGGCGCAAGGCGATGTCGGCGTCCTCGGCCGCATATTCGGCGGCGCGCTCGATCGGCGCCCGCGCAAAGCCGACGAAGCCCTTGCCTTGGCCAGCGACTTCCGAGAAAGCGACCGGCTTATGCCCAAGCCAACGCTGGGATAAGTCGTCCAGGCCGTTATTGCCCCGCCCGGCATCGAGCACATAGGACATCAGCATCGTGTCGTCACAAGGCGCGACCTCGATGCCGTGCTGGGCGAGCACCAGCCAGTCATATTTGAGGTTCTGGCCGATCTTCAGCACGCTCGCATCCTCGAGGAGCGGTTTGAGCCGCGCCAGCGCCTCGCGGACGGGAAGCTGGCCGGAAACGAGGCCTGTGTCGAAGAGACCGCCATTGCCGCCAGGCGCGCGATGCCCGAGCGGGATATACGCGGCCTTGCCGGGGGCGACCGCGAGCGAGACGCCGATGAGCTCGGCCTGCATGGCATCGAGCGAGGAGGTCTCCGTATCGACGGCGACGAAGCCGGCCTCGGTGGCGTCGGCGATCCAGGCGTCGAGGCGCTCGAGCGTCGTCACGGTTTCGTAGAGCGAGCGGTCGATCTTGGCTGAGGCCGCCTCCGCCAGACGTTCGGCGGCGAGCGTCGCCGGGGAAGGGCCAGGCGCCGGCAAGGCGGGCTTTTCGACGGGCGCTGGACCCTCCTGCGGAGCCGCTCTCTGCTCGAAGAGGGGCAGCTCGGCGCCTTTGTCGGCGGGCGAGGCGTCGGTGCGGGGCACGGCAGGCGCCGCCGCCATGCGGGCGCGCGGATCCGCCGTGCCGCCGATCTTCAGGCGCTCGTCGGGCTCGACCTCCGCCACCTCGACGCCGTAGAGCTCGGCCACGCGGCGGGTGATGGCGGTGAGCTCCATGGCCTTGAGGAAGGCGATGAGGCCGGTCGCAGGCAGCCCATGCAGACCGAGGTCGTCGAGCGGCGTCGCGAGCTCGACATCGTCGACCAGGGTCACGAGCTTCTTCGAGATGCGGGCAAGCTCGGCATTCTCGATCAAGGCCTCGCGGCGCTTCGGCTGTTTGATCTCGCCGGCCCGCGCCAACAAGGTTTCGAGATCGCCGAACTCCTCGATGAGTTGCGCCGCCGTCTTGATGCCGATGCCGCGCACGCCGGGCACGTTGTCGGTCGAATCGCCCGCGAGCGCCTGTACATCGACGACCTTCTCGGGCGGCACCCCGAAATAGGCGACCACCTCCTCGTGCCCGATGCGCCGCTCGGGGCGGTAGGTCTTGCTCTTGGCGTCGCCGGAGGCCGGGTCGTACATCGTCACGCCAGGCCTGATGAGCTGCATCAGGTCCTTGTCGGCCGAGATGATGGTCACATCGGCGCCGCGCCCGACCGCGACCTTCGCGTAGGTAGCGATCAGATCGTCGGCCTCGTAGCGGTCTTGCTCCACCGGAAACAGCCCGAAGGCACGCACGGTTTCCCGCATCAGCGGGAATTGCGGGATGAGGTCCTCGGGCGGATCGGAGCGGTTGCCCTTGTAGGGCGGGTAGAGCTCCTTGCGAAACGAGTTCTCGGATTTATCGAAGATGATGGCGAGATGGGTCGGCACGATGCCGGCCGCGCCGTCCTTGACGAATTGCAGGAGCTTGGTGGCGAACAGACGGATAGCCCCGGTCGGCAGCCCGTCCGAGCGGTAATTGTATTTCCGATCCTGGTTCATCGACTGGAAATAGGCCCGGAAAATGAAGGACGAGCCGTCCACCAGGAAGATATGGTCTCCCTTGCCGACGGGGCGGTGGGCGAGGGGCTTTTGCGTGGTTTCGTTCATGGGCTCCTTTTAGCGCACTCCGCGGCGCTGATCACGCCCGTTCGGTGGCACGGCTCTTTATCCCAGCGGGCTGACTAGGTTGGCCGCGCTTCCGATGCTCATCGCCAGGATGCGGCTTATCTCGGTCAGATTTCGTCCAGACTTGCTGGACCATTCGTTGAAGGCGGCTTGGATTGCCGCGAGATCGCGCTTGCCGCTTGGGGCACGATCGAGAACCCCTTCTCGCACCAGCGCCGTGACCACGTCGCGAGTGGGGATGAAAGCGGGCTTCCCTATCGATCTGAGGAAATGCATCGCCGCGTGGCCGCCGAGATGGCTGGCGCGCTTCTTCAAAATGTCCAGCAGCCCGACATAATCGGTGTCGGGCCACTCCGCGAAGAACCGGGCCGCGCTGCCGTGCTCCGATGCGAGGTCCAGCACCAATCGCGCATTGACCTCGACCGACCTGATCTTGGCTCCGTTGCGGACGATGCCACGGTCCTTCATCAGCGCGTCGCGCCGCTCTTCCGTCATGAAAGCGCAGGCATGAGGATCGAACCTCTCGAAGGCGGCTTCGAAAGCGTCCCACTTGTCGTCGATGACCTTGGAGGAGAAGCCGGCATAAAAGATGCGCCGCGTCATCGCCGCAAGGATGCGGTCGTCAGGCGTGGCGGCGATCGCGGCCGCTTCGAGCGATGGGGTCTTGGCAAGAAGCTTCTCGAGCGCGGCGAGCCCGCCCTTGCGTTCCGCCGCCAGCGCGATGATCCGATCGAAATTCCGCATCTCGGCAACCCTTTCGTTTCGGCATCATCGCCCGACGGTCGGCCTTTCGCAATTCGGGCGGCCACATCACTAGTTTGCTTTGTCGCTGAACAATTCATCGCCCGATCCAGTTATCTGCAAGGCAATCGTTGCGAATTTCTCGCAGGTACACCGTTGCCGCGAGCCTCTCACCAGTAACGGTTGGTAATAGTCGGTAACGGCAAGTGATCGCCTGGAGCGACTACTTCCGCGGGTCCGCCGCACCCCGGCCGCTTCGCCGCCGAAATACCTCCCTCACATCGGCGGCACACAACCAGTGAGGGAGATTTCGCGCCATGCGCATTGCAACCACAGCCCTTCTCGCAGCGTCACCCTTCGCGCTCGGCCAGGCACTCGAGCAAGCGTTCGCCGCCGATATCGAGATCCAATCGCGCATCGATGCCGTGACCGTCTATCCTGATGGGGCGATGGTCACTCGTCTCGCCGCTATCACCGAGCCGCAAGGGGCATCGACGCTCCTGATCAAGGGCCTCCCCGCGGCGCTCGATCCGGCTTCAGTGCGCGTCGAGGCGGCGGCGGACGGCGCACTCGCAATCGGCTCGGTCGAGACGCGGCTTGCGCCAGGCGATGCGAAGCCCGCTCTCGATCCTGCGCTCGATGCAAAGATCGCGACGTTGCGCGAAGAGAGCGACGAGCTCGATGTCAGGCTCGATGCGCTCGATGTAAAGCGCCGCAGCATCGTGCGTTTCAGCGAGGCCGATCCCGCGAAGCTTGGCAAGGAGGACAAGCCCATCGATCCTGCTGCATGGAAAATCGCCTGGGATGCGGTGGGCGAGGAACTCGCTCGCGTCAATGAGGATATCCGCGCAATGCGCTCCAAGAAATCCGAGTTCGCTGCGGAGATCGTGGCGCTCGACAAAGCGCGGCCGCTGGCGCCGAGCCCGGGGGCGCCCAAGCGCGATGTCGCCGTTACCATCGAGGCGGGCTCCGCGCTTGAGGGCTCGCTCACCCTCGTCTACCGCGTCTCGCAAGCGGCCTGGATGCCGCGCTACGACGCCAAGCTCGATACAGGTGCGAAGGACCGCAAGCCCTCGCTCGAGCTCGTGCGCCGCGCCGAGGTCACGCAGCGCACCGGCGAGGATTGGGACAATGCGGCGCTCGCGGTCTCGACGGTGCGCACCCTGGGCGGAACGGCGGCTCCGGATGTGAACGCCGCTCATCGCGTCGTTCAACGACCATGGGACCGTCAGCAGCAACGGCTGGCAGGTGCAGGGAGGGGCGGCCGTAAAGCTGCCGCTGCTTGCGTCACCAGACCTCGTTGGCGCGCTCAGACTGGACCAGAGCTGGGGGGCCGCGCAGCTGTCGCAGGGGCGTTCTAACGGCTGGGCGCATCCAATCATTCTACGACTTCTATGCTGACCAGAGCTACGCCACGCTCGATGCTGGCGCCTTCCAGGCTTCCTTCAAGGTGCCGGGGCGCGTGAGCGTCCCGCGCGATGGATCGACGAAGACCTTCGCGCTCTCGACCGTGACGCTGTCGCCCGACCTCAGCGCCCGCGTCGCGCCGGCGCTCGACCAGACCGCCTATCTCGACATCTCCTTCGTGCAGAACGAGGAGGCGCCGCTCCTGCCCGGCGAGGTCTCGATCCAACGCGACGGGGTGTTCGTCGGCAAGGGGCGCTTCCCGCTTGTCGCGCCCGGCGAAAAAGCAACGTTGGGCGCAGGCGCCGATGACCGCATCAAGGTGACGCGCGTGCCGCTGCGTCAGAAGGATACCGCGCCCGGTTGGATCGGTTCGGCGCGCGCCCAAGTCGCCGAGTTCAAGACGAGCATTAGGAACCTCCACGACGCTCCGATCCATGTGACGGTGACGGACCGCATGCCGGTCTCGGATTCGAACCAGATCACGATCGATCCGCTCTCCAGCAACACGCCGGCGACCGAGAAGACGGTCGCGGATAAGCGCGGCGTCTCGGCCTGGACTTCCGACCTCGCTGCGGGCGAAGGGAAAGATATCCGTTTCGGATGGCGCATGAAGTGGCCGGCCGACAGGGACATCCTCATGCATGCCGCGCTGAAGTAAGCGCGCTCCGATCCGGGCTCGGGCGCCACGGCAGCCGGCCCTTCGCCTTGCAATGTGCGTGCGCCGGCGGCCTCTTCGCCTAATTGGCCGGTGAGGCTCCGAAAGGCCGCTTAGCCGACGCAGGAGTGCCACGGCGGCGCCCGCCTCGCTCCGCTTCGCCGCCGCGTCCCGGCCCCTAAGCCGCCGAAATGTATCTCGCTAATCGCGTCGACGCTCAACGAGGGAGAATCCGCATGCGCATCGCCACGGCCGCCCTTCTCGCCGCCTCGCCCTTCGCCGTAAGCCAGGCGCTCGCCGCCGATATCGAAGCCCAATCGCGCATCGACGCGGTGACCGTCTATCCGGATGGCGCGACGGTGAGACGCCTCGCCGATGTCGCGGTCCCGCAAGGGGCGTCGACCCTCCTGATCAAGGGACTTCCCTCGGTACTCGATCCTGCCTCCGTGCGCGTCGAGGCGGTCGCGGACGGCACCTTGGCGATCGCCTCGGTGGAGACGCGCTTGGCGCCAGGCGACGTGAAGCCCGCGCTCGACCCCGCCCTCGAGGCGAAGATCGCCGCGCTGCGCGAAGCGAGCGACAAGGTCGATGTCAGGCTCGACGCGCTCGAGGTCAAACGCAAGAGCATCGTGCATTTCAGCGAGGCCGACCCTTCGAAATTGGGCAAGGACGACAAGGGCGCCGATCCCTCCGTCTGGAAAACCGTTTGGGACGCGGTCGGCGAAGAGCTCGCCCGTGTCAATGAGGATATCCGGGTGGAGCGCGCCAGGAAGGCCGAGCTCGCAGCCGAGATCGCGGCGCTCGAACAGGCCCGTCCGGTCGCGCCGCGCCCCGGCGCGCCGAAGCGCGATGTCGCAATCGCGGTCGAGGCGGGCGCTTCGCTCAAGGCTTCGCTCACCCTCGTCTACCGCGTCTCGCAGGCGGCCTGGACGCCGCGCTACGATGCCAAGCTCGATACCAGGGCCAAGGATCGCAAACCCTCCCTCGAGCTCACGCGCCGCGCCGAGGTCACCCAACGCACCGGCGAGGATTGGGACAATGCGCTGCTCGCGGTCTCGACGGTGCGCACGCTGGGCGGCACCGCGGCGCCAGAGGTGACGCCATTGATCGTGTCGTTTGCCGATTATTTCGGGGCGCTCGGCGGCGCGGTGTCACAGCCAGAGGCGGGCGCCGCGCGCAGCAAGATGGCGCCGGCTGCGGTGCCGATGGTGGCGCCGAGCGGGGTCGCCTCGACGCCGCCCGCTGAGCCCGCCAAGCCGGTCCTCGCCACGCTCGACGCCGGCGCCTTCCAGGCGTCGTTCAAGGTGCCGGGACGCGTGAACGTGCCGCGCGACGGCTCGCCTAAGACCTTCGCGCTCTCCTCGACGACATTGTCGCCCGACCTCGCCGCCCGCATCGCGCCGGCTCTCGACCAGACCGCCTATCTCGAGGTTTCCTTCGTGCAGAACGAGGAAGCCCCGCTGCTGCCCGGCGAGGTCGCCATCCAGCGAGACGGCGTCTTCGTCGGCAAGGGTCGCTTGCCGCTCATCGCGCCCGGCGACAAGGCGACGCTCGGGGCCGGCGCCGATGACCGCATCAAGGTTACGCGCGTGCCGCTGCGGCAGAAGGACACCGAGCCCGGCTGGATCGGCTCGACGCGTGCTCAAGTCACCGAGTTCAAGACGAGCGTCAAGAACCTCCACGACGCCCCCATCCATGTGACGGTGACGGACCGCATCCCGGTTTCGGATTCCAATCAGATCTCGGTCGATCCATTGTCGAGCAACACGCCGGCGACCGAGAAGACCGTCGCCGACAAACGGGGCGTCTCGGCCTGGAGCTTCGATCTCGCCGCCGGCGACGCCAAGGATATCCGCTTCGGCTGGCGGGTGAAATGGCCGGCCGACCGGGACATCCTGATGCATGTCGAGCCGAAATGAGGATGCGCCGCGGCCCCTCGGCCGGCGGCCGCGGCCACCGGTCGGAGGGCTCTGGTGCTCTCCACGAGAATGTGCTTATCGTTTACTTAACGAGCGATGGGGCGTCGCGGTCATTTCGCGGTTCAGGGAGGATGCACGATGAAGGGGATGACGGCGGTAGGGGTAACGGCGCTCGCCGTGGGTGTTGCGGCCTGCGTGGCGCTGGCGCCGGTCTCCGCGCAGGCGCAAGCCGGTCCGCCGCCGCTGCCGCAATCCGGGCCTCCTCCGTTGCCGCCGCAGCCGGCCGCCGCGCAGTATTATTACAACGACAATGGCAAGCAGGCCGGGCCCTTCTCGCTGGACCAGATCAAGCAGAAGATCGCCTCGGGCGCGATCACGCCGGATACCCTCATCTGGAAGTCCGGCACGCCCAATTGGGTCGCGATGAAGGATATTCCGGAATTCGGCCGGCAAGCCGCCAGCGCCGGGTCGGTCGGTGGCTGCGGAGGCTCGACCACGATCTTCGCCGACGACTTCTCGCAGACCCAACCCGACAAGACCGAAAGCTTCGACGGCGGCAAGCTCAAGTTCAAGGCGCTGGCCGGGGACTTCGACTATTTCACCTATAAGCGCATGCTGTCGGGCGATTCCGACATCTGCGTGATGGCTCAGATACCCAGAAGCTTCGCAGAAGCCGCCAAGACCTATGCGGGCGTCATCTTCGGGGCTTCGGACAATTCGAACTTCCAGGCATTCATGATTGCGCCGAGCGGGCTGGCATGCGTGGTCCGCGTTCAGGGCAAGAAAATCGACTATCCGATCGAATGGACCGATGCCAACGGGCTGAAGACCGACAAGGGCGCCAAGAACATGCTCCGTATAACGGTCAAGGGGGGCAGCGCCACATTGTACATCAACGATGTGAAATTCGGCGTCTATAAAGGGCCCTTGCCGAATGGAACCGGCAAGCTCGGATTCTTCGTCAAATCTGAGCCTGGCAGGCGCGATACCTGGAAATTCGCGAATCTCAAGGTCACGAGCCTCGACTAGCTTGACGGCAAAATCCGCATGGCGCGATCGTCGAGAAGGGCTTCGCATCAAGCGTGTCTATGAGCCTGCCGCGGCGAGCGATGGCGTCCGCGTCCTCGTCGACAGGCTGTGGCCGCGCGGCCTCTCCAAGGAGAAGGCGCGGGTCGACCTCTGGCTGAAGGACATCGCGCCGAGCGATATGCTGCGCCGTCAGATGCATGGCGGCGAGATCGGCTGGGATCAATTCGAGGCTGCCTATTCTGCCGAGCTCGCGCGGGAGCCGGCCCGATCGGCGGCGCAGGCGCTCATCGACCGGATCGAGCACGGGCGGGTCACTTTGCTTTATGCCGCGCGCGACGAGACCCGCAACAACGCCGTCGCGCTCAAGCGGTGGATCGAAGAGCAGTCGAGGTGAATGGCGAGAGCCGTTCCCGCCGATGCGCGCGGATGGCGAGCCCTCCTGCTGCTACTTCCCCCAGACTTCCTTCGCGATCTCGACGATCAGCGAGAGCTTCTTCCACTGCTCGCCCTCGGCGAGCGTATTGCCCTCTTCGGTCGAGGCGAAGCCGCATTGCGGCGAAAGGCAGAGCTGGTCGAGCGCGACATGCTTTGCGGCTTCCTCGATGCGGCGCAGGATATCGGCCTTCTTTTCGAGCGTGCCCGTCTTCGAGGTGATGAGGCCGAGCACCACGGTCTTGCCCTTCGGCAGGAAGCGCAAGGGCTCGAAGCCGCCGGAGCGTTCGGTATCCCATTCCATGAAATAGCCGTCGACCGGCATGGTGTTGAACAGCCTGTCGGCGATGGGCTCATAGCCGCCGGAGGCGACGAAGGTCGAGCGGAAATTGCCCCGGCACAGGTGCATGCTGATGACCAGGTCTTTCGGCTTATCCTTCAGCGCCTCCCGGACCATGCCGGCATAGATCGCCGGCTGCTGCTCGGGATCGTCGCCGCGCTCCTTCAGCATCTTGCGCTGCTCGGGATCGCAGAGGTAGGCGAAGCTGATATCGTCGAGTTGCAGATAGCGGCAGCCTGCGGCGTAGAAGGCCTTGACCGCCTTGTTGTAGGCCGCCCCGAGGTCTGCATAGAACTCGTCCATCCGCGGATAGACGCCCATATTGATCATCTTGCGCCCACCCCGGTAGTGCAGCATCGAGGGGCCGGGGATGGTCATCTTCGGCGTCTTCTTCGTATGCGCCCTGAGAAACTTGAAATGCTCGATGAAGGGGTGATCGGTGAAGCCGACCTTGCCCATGACGCGGGGCGCCTCGGCCTTGGTCTGCACCCCGGCGAATTGGATGCCGTGCTCGACAGGCACCATCTTCACCCCGTCGAGCGCGCCGAGGAAATCATAGTGCCACCAGGATCTCCGGCATTCGCCGTCCGTGATGCTCGAGAGCCCGATCTCCTCTTGCGTCTTGATCAACCGCTTGATCGCTTCGTCCTCGACGGCCTTGAGCTCGCCCGCGCTCATCTCGCCCTTGTCGCGCTTGGCGCGCGCTTCCTTTACCTCCTTGGGGCGCAGCAGGCTGCCGACATGATCGGCGCGGAAGGGCGGGCTTGAGCGTTGCATGGCGGTTCCTCGGCTGTTTGGAGTGCTGTTAAGCACGCGGAGGGCGCGACGCCAAGCTCCCAAAGCCGAGTAAAAGTTGCGACCCATTTCAATAACTGTTATTGGCTCCTACGTTTATCGATCGGAGATCGCGGTGGCCAATAGCGTGGAATTGGGCGGCTCGCTCGAAGCATTCGTCGCGTCGCTGGTTGCCTCCGGCCGCTACAATTCGAAGAGCGAAGTGCTGCGCGAGGGCGTGCGCCTGATACAGGAACGCGAATTGCGGCTTGCGGCCCTCGATGCGGTCATCACGCGTGGCTTGGCCGATGCCGAATCCGGCAGGGCAAGACCCGCCGCCAAGGTCTTCGACCGGCTCGAGGCGAAGTATCGGGCGCTAGTGCGGACCAAAGCCGGATGATCCTGGTCGTTACGGCCGAAGCTGAAGCGGACCTCGAGAGTATTGGCGACCATATCGCTCAACGTAACCCTGGCCGGGCAGTCTCGTTCATCCGGGAGCTGCGTGACGTATGCGGCTCGATTCTCGCCGCTCCGAACGGCTATCCGCTCGTGCGCAAATACGAGGGAAGCGGAATTCGTCGCAGACCGCACGGCAACTATCTCATTTTCTATCGAGCGACCGATGCGGCGGTCGAGATCATCGCCATCCTGCACGGCGCAAGGGATTATGAACCGCTCCTCTTTCCGGAAGCCTGAGAAAGCGTTCGGCCTATGACCACCTCCAGTGTCCGCACCGCCCATGGCGGCAAGGCCGTCTATGGAGCAAGGCTCGGCATATTGATGCTCGAAGCGCGGTTTCCGCGCATTCCGGGCGATATGGGCAATGCCGGAACCTGGCCCTTCCCCGTACTCTACAAGGTGGTGCCGGGCGCATCGCCCGACCGCGTGGTGCGCGAGCGCGCCGAAGGCCTGCTCGGCGCCTTCCTCGAGGCGGCGCAAGAGCTGGTAAGGCTCGGCGCCGACGGCATCACCACGAATTGCGGCTTTCTGTCGCTCTATCAGGCGGAGCTCGCGGCGCATCTCGGCGTGCCGGTCGCGACATCGAGCTTGATGCAGGCCGCGATGATCCAGGCGACCTTGCCGCCGGGCAAGCGCGTCGGCATCCTGACCATCTCGGCCGCCTCGCTCACCGAGGAGCATCTCGCCAAGGCCGGTGTCCCGGAGGGAACGCCGGTCGTCGGCACGGATGGCGGAGCCGAGTTCACCCGCGCCATCCTGGGCGATGAGCCCTCGCTCGACGTGGCGGCGGCCGAGCGCGATATCCTCGAGGCCGGAGAGGAGCTGGTGCGGCTCCATCCGCAGACCGGCGCGGTGCTGCTCGAATGCACCAATATGGCGCCCTATGCGCGGGCGCTCGCCGAGCATCTCCGCCGCCCGGTTTTCGACATCGTCAGCTTCATGACCTGGTTCCATGCCGGGCTGACGCCAAGCGAGTTCGGCCATCCCGGGAACGCCTCCCGTGCCTGGCGGGAACGCTGACGCCGCGCCCGATGATCGCCGATCCCAGTTTCTATCTCGCGGCGATCCCGGCGGTGATCATCCTCGGCTTGGCGAAGGGCGGGTTCGCCGGCGTCGGCACGCTGGCGACGCCGATCGTGGCTCTGGCGATCCCGCCGGTGCAGGCGGCCGCGGTCGTGATGCCCATCCTCATCGTGCAGGACGTCTACAGCGTCTATGTCTATCGGCGCCATTGGGACGCGTTCAACCTGAAGGTCCTGCTGCCTGGCGCCGTCATCGGCGTCATCATCGGCTATCTGCTCGCCGCGCGGCTGCCGGAAGCCGGCGTCGGCTTGGCGGTCGGCCTGATCTCGATCGCCTTCGGGCTGCGCCAGCTCTTGCGGCGTTCCTCCGCCGCTCCGCCCGCCGGACGGCCGAGCGTGCCGGCCGGCTGGTTCTGGGGCGCGCTGTCGGGCTTCACCAGCATGATCTCGCATGCCGGCAGCCCGCCCTACCAGATTTATGTCATGCCCCAGAGGCTCGAGGCCCGCGTCTTCGTCGGCACGAGCGTGTTGTTCTTCGCGATCGTCAACTGGATGAAGGTCCCGCCTTATCTGGCGCTCGGCCAGTTCACGCGCGGCAATCTCGCAACTTCGGCGGCGCTGTTTCCGTTGGCGATCGCCGCGACCTGGTTCGGCGTGCTCGTGGTGCGGCGCGTTTCGAGCGAACGCTTCTATCTCGTCAGCTATTGGCTGATGGTCGTCATCGGCTCGAAGCTCGTCTTCGACGCCATGGCGGCGATTTGACCGCGAGCTTTCGCCTGGCGGTCGTGACCTGTATGAATGAGTTCGTGAAGGGCTAGGGAGATTCGCATGAAGCGGCTTGAAGGCAAGGCGGCCTTCGTCACGGGAGCGGCTCAAGGCTTCGGCCAGTCGATCGCCGAGACCTTCGCGCGGGAGGGCGCGCGCGTCGTCATCGCCGATCTGCAACAGGACAAGGCCGAGGCGGTCGCCAAGGCGATCGGCAAGAGCGCCCTTCATCTGCGCTGCGACGTCTCGAAGGCCGCCGAGGTCGAGGCGGCGGCGAAAGCAGCGATCACCGCCTTCGGGCGGATCGACGTGCTCGTCAACAATGCCGGCACCACGCATCGCAACCAGCCCATGCTCGATGTCGGGGAAGCCGAGTTCGACAAGGTCTTCGCCGTCAATGTGAAGTCGATCTATCTCACCGCCAAGTATTTCGTGCCGCATTTCCGCGAGAAGGGCGGCGGAGTCATCGTCAACATCGGGTCGACGGCGGGCATCAGGCCGCGTCCTGGCCTTGCCTGGTACAATGCGACCAAGGGGGCGGTGAATCTGCTTTCGAAGTCGATGGCGATCGAGCTCGCTCCCGACAAGATCAGGGTGGTGGCATTGGCTCCGGTCGCCGGCGAGACGCCGCTGCTCGCAGCCTTCATGGGCGAGGATACGCCGGAGAAGCGGGCGGCCTTCCGGGCGAGCGTGCCGCTCGGCCGGTTCTCGTTGCCGCAAGACATCGCCAATGCGGCGCTCTTCCTCGCTTCCGACGAAGCCTCCATGATCACGGGCTCGGTGCTCGAGGTCGATGGCGGGCGCTGCATCTGAAGCCGCCATGCTCGATCGACTGCGCAAGCATCTGGCGCGGTCCCGCAATCCGCATAACCTGACGCGCTTGCATCTCGCGCGCTATGTCGAGCGACATGGCTTCGTCATCGGCGACCACTCCTATGGTGCTCCGAAGATCCGCTGGTGGGGCGAGGCGGCACGGCTGACGATCGGGCGCTTCTGCTCGATCGCCGATCAGGTGGAGATCTTCCTCGGCGGCAACCACCATACCGAATGGGTGACGACGTATCCGTTCCCGTCCTTTCCACAGAGATGGCCGAAAGTGCCGCGCCTCGACCCTGTCGCCCCGGGGCGAGGGGATGTGAACATCGGCTCGGATGTCTGGATCGGGACGGGCGTCGCCATTCTCGCGGGCGTCACCATCGGATCGGGCGCCATCATCGGCGCGCGCGCCGTGGTCACCGCCGACATCCCTCCCTATTCGGTGACTGTGGGCAATCCCGGACGGGTCGCGCGCCTGAGGTTTTCGGCCATGCAGATCGCCGGCCTGTTGCAGACGGCCTGGTGGGACCTCGACGAGGCGGCGATCAGCGAGCTTTCGCCGCTGCTCATGAGCACGGATGTGGATGGGCTGATCGAAGTGACGCGAACCTTGCGCTCCAAGGCCGCGCCGACCAGGCAACCGTCCTCGAGCTTTTCCCGGTCCGATTGAATCGGATCGGGGCTCTCTTTGATTGTTCTTGGCGCATTTTCCGCGGTGAACCGGTGGCCACCCCCGCCTTCGCGGGGGGCATGCTTCGCTAAGAAAATGCCCTAGTGTGGTGAATTTGAAGTTCTTATCACCTGGATGGCATGTGCGCGGTAGGAACTTCAAATTCGAAAACCACACTAGAAACAATAACTTGCAAAGTGCAGCTCTTGAATCCGAAATTCGCCCCGCGCGTTGCTCCAATGTGATGCGAATTTCGGATTCGCTGCACGTCATCAGCCGGCGGAACCAAATCGCCGGCTCGGGCGTTTGCGCAGCGACGGAGGGATTGATGTCGATCGCTGACACCATCGCGCCTCATATTCCCTATTTGCGCCGATTCGCCCGTGCCCTCTCGGGGACCCAGGCGGGCGGAGACGCCTATGCGCTGGCAACGCTCGAAACGATCGTCGCCGATCCGCAGGAGCTCGATCTCGGCTTCGACGTGAGGGCGGGGCTCTACCGGATCTTCCTTGCCTTGTGGGGTTCGGTCCCCCTCAATGTCGAGACGCATGCCGAGCCCAAGAGCGGGCTCGCCGAGGTCGCCGACCGCAGCCTCGAAGCGATCACGCCGCGTCCGCGCGTGGCCTTCCTGCTGAGCGCCCTCGAAGGCTTCGACAAGGAGCGTGTCGCCTACGCGCTCGGCTGCTGCGCGCAGGAAGCCTCCGAATTGATCGACGAGGCGGCGCGCGAGATCGCGGCGCGCATCGCGACCGGCGTGCTGATCATCGAGGACGAGCCGGTTATCGCCATGGACATCCAAGCCGTCGTGGAGCGGCTCGGCCATCGCGTCGTCGGCATGGCCCGAACCCGCACGCAAGCCGTGCGCGAGGCGGCACGGACCAAACCCGGCATGATCCTCGCGGATATCCAGCTCGCCGACGGCAGCTCGGGGCTCGACGCAGTCAACGATATCCTCGGTTCCTTCGAGGTGCCGGTCGTGTTCATCACCGCCTATCCGGAGCGGCTGCTCACAGGCGAGAAGCCGGAGCCGGCCTTCCTGCTGACGAAGCCTTTCAACGACGACACCCTGAAAGCGGTGATCAGCCAGGCCTTATTCTTCGACCGCAAGACGCATAAGTCGGGCTCGGCCGCGAAATTGGCGCCTGCACCCACGCCTTAGAGCGTCATTCCTCTCGGTCGAAGCGGTGGTTCAAGCTCGCCCCGGTCGTCAAGACCCGCAATCGATCACGACAGCGGGGCCATTGTCGTCGGCGACGAGCCTGCCGATGGCGCCGGTGACGTCTTCGGCGACCGCCTTGCGATAGGAGAGGACGCGCTGATACCCGTTCGACTGGCACCAGCTCAGCGCCACGGCCGAGCCGCAGGCTTCCCCGCTCGTGAGGCACTCGCTGATCCCGTAGCCGTCACCGGCCTCGATCACGGCGCGGTCCGGACCCGGGATCGTCGTCGAGGATAAGGGTTGGAAGGACAACAATCCGGCCGACAACAGAATGCCGGCGCCCCATAACACCGCTTGGCGCATCATCGAAACCCGCAAACTCGAACTGCAATCGCCGAGATTTGTCGGCAAATTCCTTAAGAAGCGTTAAGCTCCAAGGCGCTCGGCGGGCTGTTTCGAGAGCATTGTTCGGCAAGGCCCTATGGGCTTGCGGCGGAAAGCGCCGCATCTCAACGAGTTAGCCGGCAGGCGCCATGGGGCCCTGCGGATGCGGTTCCGCGCCGCGTCCTTAAGAAAGCGTTGCGGGTTCGGCGATGGTCGGGGCCCGCGTCGGCCTACAACCATCTTCGCGAGTTAACTCTTGACTGCGGCGGCGCCCGGCGCGATAGAGCCGCCATGTCCACGCGCCGCGTCCTTTGTAGAACCGTCGATCCTTGTTGCTAGCCCGAGTGGCTGGCCCCGTCGCGTTGTCGCGCGACGATCCGACGCAAGATTGAGACGAGGCAGGCGCGGAATTCTCCCATGACTTTGAAGCTCTACGATACCCTCACGCGCAAGAAGCGCGAGTTCAAGCCGATCGACGCCGACAATGTGCGCCTCTATGTCTGCGGGGTGACGGTCTATGACTTCGCCCATATCGGCAATGCACGCCCGGTGATCGTCTTCGATGTGTTGTTCCGCTTGCTGCGCCATCTCTACGGCGAGACGCACGTCACTTATGCCCGCAACATCACCGATGTCGACGACAAGATCAACGAGCGCGCGGCGCGCGATTTCCCGACGCTGAAGCTGAACGAGGCGATCCGTCGCGTCACCGAGGCGACGACGCAGCAGCTGCAGAAGGATATCGGCGCGCTCGGCTGCTTGCCTCCGAGCGTCGAGCCGCGCGCCACCGAGCACATCGAGGAGATGCGCGACATCATCGAGCGGCTGGTGGCGGGCGGCTTCGCCTATGTGGCCGAGGAGCATGTGCTGTTCTCGCCGGCCGCGATGGACCAGGCGGCGAAATCCGGCGTGCTGCCACGCTATGGCGCGCTCGCCAACCGTTCTCTCGACGAAATGATCGCCGGAGCCAGGGTCGATGTCGCGCCTTATAAGCGCGATTCGATGGATTTCGTGCTCTGGAAACCCTCCAAGAAGGGTGAGCCCGGCTGGCCCTCGCCGGCCGGGATCGGAACGCCGGGGCGGCCCGGCTGGCATATCGAATGCTCGGCCATGGCCTGGAAGCATCTCGGCGAGACCTTCGACATCCATGGCGGGGGCATCGATCTCGTCTTCCCACATCACGAGAACGAGATCGCCCAGTCATGCTCGGCCTTCAGCCACGAGCGAATGGCGAATTACTGGATGCACAACGGCTTCCTGCAGGTCGAGCGGCAGAAGATGTCGAAGAGCCTGGGGAATTTCGTGACCATCAACGAGCTGTTGACGACCGAGACCTTCGGCGGGCGGAGATGGCCGGGCGAGGTGCTGCGATTGGCCATGTTAGCCGCGCATTATCGACAGCCGATCGATTGGACCGTATCAGGGCTGACGGATGCCGAGCGCACCCTGCGGGAGTGGTCGGCCTTCATTGCCGATGCGCCGAGCGCCGATGTCCCTTCCGCCATCTTCGAGGCGCTCGCCGACGATCTCAACACGCCGAAGATGATCGCCGGGATGCACGCCCTGCGAAAGGCGGGCCGGTCGCCCGAGCTGAAGGGAACGCTGAGCTTCTTGAGCATCGGCCGCATCTTGGACGAAGGCGTCAAGCTCTCCGCCGAAGCGACGGCGAAGGTCGAGGCCCTGGTGCGCGGTCGCGGCGCGGCGCGCGCCCGTAAGGATTGGAAGGAATCCGATCGTATCCGCGACGAGCTTGTGGGCATGGGTGTCATGCTGAAGGACAATAAGGACGGCACCACGAGCTGGGAGGCGAAGCGCTGAGGCGCTCTTGCCTCTGCGGTTTGTCAAACTCTCGCAAGATTTGCGCTCATCCCCGCGGAAAGCGGGGATCCAGAACTTGAGGGGTTCCTGAGTTCCCGCTTCCGCGGGGATGAGCGGAATCGCGGACGCGTCACGGTGGGCGGACGCGGCGTCCTTCGTCGGCGACGCCAGACCGCATTACCTCGGTGGGCGACGGGACCCCGTTCGCGCCACCATGACTTCCGGCGTAATGGCAATGCGACGCGCAAGGCCGCAAGATGTTTTCCGTGCAATACGATGCCGCAGAGATTCAATCAAAAGCCATACGGCGCCAAAGCCCCTGCTTCCGCGCCTTGCCCACGCGCCTCAGCGCCTCGGCCGTGGCCGCATCGGCGGGATAGAAACATTCGAGCGCCAGCTCCGACAAGGTGATGTCGATGGGCGTGCCGAACACGGTCGTCGTCGAGAAGAAGGAGAGGATGCCGGCCTCGGTGATGAGCTGCAAGGGTACGACGACGCTCGCATATTCGCCGTCGAGGTCGCGCTGCACGGCCCGATCCTCGCTCGGCGCCGGATAGTCCGACAATTCGCGCATCAACTCGACGAGCAGCGGATCGGCCGTGAGCTCGATCTGATGGCGCAACCGCGCCAGGAGATGGGCGCGCCATTCGGGTAGGTTGGCGGTGCGCGGCGCGAGCCCTTCGGGATGAAGGCTCAGGCGCAGCACGTTGACGGGCGGCTCGAGCAGCGAAGCTGCCGCGTCGTCGAGCAATGGTGCGACCGCGGCATTCGCGGCGACCAGAGTCCAATGGCGGTCGACGGCGAGGGCGGGGTAGGGTTCATGACCCTTGATGACGAGATCGACGGCCTTGCGCGCGGCCGCGAGCGCCGGGTCGCCGAGCTGACGCTCGAGAAATACCGGTGCGTATCCGGCCGCGTTGAGCAGCACGTTGCGCTCGCGCAGCGGAATATCGAGCTGCTCGGCGAGATGCAGCACCATCCCGCGCGAGGGCGTCGAGCGCCCGGTCTCGAGGAAGCTCAAATGCCGCGTCGAGATCTCTGCTTCCAGCGCGAGGTCGAGCTGGCTCAGGCGCCGGCGCTGCCGCCATTCGCGCAAATGATCGCCGACCGGTCGAATGGTTCCCATGGCGCGAGGTTTAGCGCGGCGGAGAGGGGCTTCCAATTACCTTGCGCGTAATCGACTTGGCGCTCGGCCGGCGCGATCAACGGGCGAGGCAGCGCGAGGCCGGACGGCGACGCTGCCCGCAAACGATGGAGAAAGACCATGACCAATCCGAACGATCTGATCGACCGCTACTTCGCCATGTGGAACGAGACCAACGCCGAGCGCCGCCGCGACCTCATTGCCGCGACCTGGGCCGATGATGCGCGCTATGTCGACCCGATGCTCGAGGGCGAGGGCCGCAAGGGCATCGACGCCATGGTGGCGGCCGTGCATCAGCGCTTCCCCGGATTGAAGTTCCGGCGGACCGGCAAGATCGATCTGCACCATGACCGCGTCCGCTTCTCCTGGGAGCTTGCGCCTGACGATGGGCCCGTCTTCGCCGACGGTGTCGATTTCGGCGTGCTGGCCGCCGATGGCCGCCTGCGGGCGATCACCGGCTTCATCGATCATGCGCCGGCGCAGCCGGCCGCCGGGTGAGGCGGGTCTTCAAGCCCTGAAGTCGACACGATCGCAATCGAAACGAGGCGGGCGCACGGCTCCGCCTCGTCCTTTGTTCAGATAGGTGAGACGGACGCGGCGGCGTTGAGGCCTCATAGTCTCTCTCGGGAGAGAGGATGAGCGCTAGTGCAGCGAATCCGAAATTCGCATCACATTGGAGCAACGCGCGGGGCGAATTTCGGATTTAAAAGCTGCACTAGCAAGTTATTGTTTCTAGTGTGGTTTTCGAATTTGAAGTGCCTACCGCGCGCATGCCATCCAGGTGATAGGAACTTCAAATTCACCACACTGGTCAATAGGTCTGTCGGCCAATAAGTCTTGCGCGCGCACCCCTTCCGCCTTCAGATCGAGCCCGAAACGAATCAGCATGGCGGCTGGTGCGCGCTGAGCGCTCCGCCGCCTCCAGGTGACGATCATCATGGGCAAGCCGGTCAAGCCGCCGGAAGACGGCGATATCGAGGATGTCGATCTCAAGAGCGCGCTCGAGGAGCGCTATCTCGCCTATGCGCTCTCGACCATCATGGGCCGCGCCTTGCCGGATGCGCGCGATGGGCTGAAGCCGGTCCACCGGCGCATCCTGCATGCCATGCGGCTGTTGCGGCTCGATCCGGGGACGGCACATAAGAAGTCAGCCCGGGTCGTCGGCGACGTGATCGGCAAGTTCCACCCGCACGGCGAGCAGGCGGTGTATGACGCGATGGTGCGCATGGCGCAGGATTTCGCGCAGCGCTATCCGCTCGTCGACGGCCAGGGCAATTTTGGCAATGTGGACGGCGATAATCCCGCTGCCCAACGCTACACGGAAGCGCGTCTCACCGAGGTGGCGCGCCTGCTATTGGAGGGGCTCGACGAGAACGCGGTCGACTTCCGCCCAAATTATGATGGACATGACGAGGAGCCGGTGGTTCTCCCCGCCGCCTTCCCGAACCTGCTCGCCAATGGCTCGCAGGGCATCGCGGTCGGCATGGCGACCTCCATCCCACCCCATAATGCCGCCGAGCTCTGCGACGCGGCGCGGCATCTGATCGAGAACCGCAAGGCGACGACCGCCGAGCTTCTGGCCTTCGTGCAAGGGCCGGACTTCCCGACCGGCGGCGTCGTGGTCGAGCCCAAGGAGGCGATCCACCAAGCCTATGACACGGGGCGCGGCAGCTTTCGCGTGCGCGCCCGCTGGGCCAAGGAGGATGCCGGGCGCGGTACCTGGGTCGCGATCGTCACCGAGATTCCCTACGGCGTGCCGAAGGGCCGCCTGATCGAGCGCGTCGCCGAGCTTCTGGAGAATAAGAAACTACCGTTGGTCGCGGATCTGCGCGACGAGAGCGCCGAGGATGTGCGCATCGTCATCGAACCCAGGAACCGGTCCGTCGATCCGGCCGTGATGATGGAATCGCTGTTCCGCGTCACCGATCTCGAGAGCCGAATCCCGCTCAATATGAACGTGCTGATGGCCGGGCAGATCCCGCGCGTCGTTTCGCTCGGACAGGCGCTGCTCGCCTGGCTCGACCATCGCCGCGACGTGCTGGTGCGCCGCTCGAAACATCGCCTCGCCGCCATCGAGCGCCGTCTCGAGATCCTCGGCGGCCTGCTCATCGTCTATTTGAACCTCGACGAGGTGATCCGCATCATCCGCCAGCAGGATGAGCCGAAGACGGAGCTGATGCGCGTCTTCACCCTCACCGAACTGCAAGCCAACGCCATCCTGGATACGAGGCTGCGCTCCTTGCGCAAGCTCGAGGAGTTGGAGCTGAAGCGCGAATTCGATGCGCTGACCGTGGAGAAGGGCCAGACCGAACGCCTGATCGGCTCGGAAGCGCGGCAATGGAAGGTGCTCTCGGCCGACATCCGGGAGATACGCAAGGCGTTCGGTCCGGAGACGAAGCTCGGCAAGCGCCGCACCACCTTCTCCGAAGCCGCGCCCGCCGCCGATGTCGACCTCGCCGAGGCGATCATGGAGCGCGAGCCTTTGACCTTCGTGCTTTCGGACAAGGGCTGGGTGCGAGCGCTCAAAGGCCATGTGCAGGATCTCTCGACCTTGCAATTCAAAGGCGATGACGCGCTCAAGCTCGCATTCTTCACTGAGTCGACGGCGAAGGTTCTGGTGCTAGCCTCGAACGGCAAGCTCTATACGCTCGACGCGGGCAAGCTGCCGGGAGGACGCGGCTTCGGCGATCCGGTCAAGCTGATGGTCGATTTCGACGAGGGCGCCGATGTCGTCACCGCGGTGCCTTATCGGCCCGGCGCCAAGCTGATCGTCGCGGGGACGGACGCGCGCGGCTTCGTCGCGCCCGCGGACGAAGTCGTATCCTCTACGCGCAAAGGCAAACAGCTTCTTAACGTACGCCCGCCCGCCCGTGCCGCGCTCCTGGCGCCGGCCGATGGCGACCACGTCGCCGCGATCGGCGAGAACCGCAAGCTCGTCATTTTCCCCATACGGCAAGTGGCGGAGATGGCGCGCGGCTCGGGCGTCAGGCTGCAACGCTACAGGGATGGCGGGCTGTCGGATGCGCGCGTGTTCCGGCTGGAGGACGGCCTCACCTGGACCGACACTTCGGGCCGTACCTGGACCGTGACCAAGGCGGATCTCGCCGACTGGATGGGCAATCGCGGCGATGCCGGGCGGTTGCCGCCCAAGGGCTTCCCGAAGTCGAACCGCTTCTCCTGAGAGAGGGGCGAATGGCGAGTGGCGAATAGCGAGTCGTAAGACGAGCTCGACCTCATACCTTCCACTCGCTATTCGCCGCTGCGAGCGAGCAGCTGCGCATGTCGCAGCAGCGCATTGACGCTGCGCCAAGGTCACACTATAAGCCCGCCTCCGGCGAAGCTTTGCGCCTGCCGCGGCTTTCGCCTCACCGCATCGTCAATTGCAGACGCATCCTTTGGATGAAGGAGGCGTCGCTTGAAGGAAGTCCGATGGCCAATACTTCTTCGGCCAAGAAAGCGGCTCGCCAGGCACTCCGGCGCGCCGAGGTCAACAAGACGCGCAAGAGCCGCTTCCGTACTTATGTGCGCAAGGTGGAGGAGGCGCTCGCCGCCGGCGACGCGGCTGCCGCGCGAGCTGCCCTCAAGGTCGCCGAACCCGAATTGATGCGCGCCGCGCAGAAGGGCGTGCTGCATAAGCGCACCGCGTCGAACAAGGTTTCGCGGCTCTCCGCGCGCGTGAAGAAGGTCGGCTGAGACTCCCTTCGACGCGATTCTCGGAGGCCGACTGGTGTCGTTTCTTTTCCACAGATTTTATTTCTGCGGTGTGTGATCGTGCCGCAAATGGCGGAGCGCATGCGCCGCCGTCTCGCCCTATTTCGTCGCAATTCCGTCACAGCTTGCGGCATGTCCGAATCGCATTTGATATCATGTGCCGGCTATTCGCGCAGGAAATTAGGAGTTGAGTCATGAGCTTGCTCGCCAAGGGCTGAAGTGACCTGCGGCAAGCTGTCTCCGAGACCCGCCACCCGCCGAACCGATTGGTAAGTTTTTGATTAAACTACTCCCCTAGATATCCACAGGCTTGAACGCCAAAAAACAATGGCGTGCAACGGCTTGGGGAGCTGCGATTTGAGGGGGGCTTGATAATCGAGCGAAGCTACGACGCAAATCACGGACCGGCAACGATGCCTCGCGATTGCCGGGCGTTCGTCGAGGTGCTTACCTGAGTTCAGCGAGACGGGCGGGCGGCGACAGGTGTCGTTGCCCGGGGAGAGACAGCAGAAGTGCTCGCGACCTGGAGTGGGCAATGACTTACAGCGATCGATTCGGATCACCGCCCGATCTCGACTCCAGTGTATGTTGCTTGCTCATTTCGAGTATGAGTGCGTTCGCGCAACTGGGTGAATTCGCCTAGCTCCGCTCGCCGCCTTCCGACGCCATCGACCACCGCGTTTCTCGCGCCAGCCTGTCATCGACAGGATCGAGCAACGGTGACGCATGTCCGCAGCCCATGATTGACTGGCTTTGAGCGCAATGTTCGAGAACACCATTCCCGGCGGTGCCGGCCAACCACTCAATCCAGCCGAGCTCGCAGCGGACGAAGCCGGCGCGCCGGGCACGAGAGCGGCTCCCTGCGCGGCCGAGCTCGGGGAGCTCTGGGAACGGGTTCGACGCAAGCTGCGCGCCGAGCTCGGCGAGGACGTCGTCGCGAGTTGGTTCGGCTCGCTCGAATTGTCCAGGATCGACGGGGGTATCGCGCAGTTGAGCGTGCCGACGCGCTTCCTCAAGAGCTGGATCGACACCCATTACGCAGAGCGGCTACGCAAGCATTTCGCGGTCGACTGCAATGCCGTGAGCGTCGAGGTCAGTGTGCGCGGAGTTGTTTCCCAGCGCGGCTCGGTGAAGCAGGTTCAGGCGCGGCCTGCCAATGGCGCGGCGCCTTGCGAGATCACGGCTCCAGGCGCTTGCCGGGACATGCGTGCGCCGTCCGGCGCAAGGCGCGACAAGAACCATCAGGAGGTTTCAATGCCTCTATCGATCGCGGCCGCGCTCGACCGCCAGCTGACCTTCGACAACTTCGTGGTCGGTCGCTCCAACCAGTTCGCCTGCGCCGCGGCCCGCAAGGTGGCCGAGACCATCGGCGGCCAAGCCGTCTACAACCCGCTCTACGTGCACGCCGCGGTCGGCCTCGGAAAGACGCATTTGTCCCAGGCGATGGCGCATGCCTGCGAATCCGAGGGGAAGCGTGCCCTCTATCTTACGGCGGATCG
>JBIOEJ010000056.1:0-35759 GCA_044445965.1 Hyphomicrobiales bacterium | reverse complement strand
CGGCTGCGGGCGCTTATTGCCGCTGGCGGGCGGGAAAGCGCCTAGACGCGGGCGCATGACCGAATTCACCATCGCCTTCTCGCCTTCGGGCAAGCGCGGACGCATTGCCGAGGGGACGAGCGTGCTCGAGGCGGCGCGCAAACTCGGCGTCGATCTCGATTCGGTCTGCGGCGGGCGCGGCATCTGCGGACGCTGCCGCATCGCCGTCGTCGAGGGCGTGGATCAGAAGCGCGGCATCGCCTCCGCGCAGGATCATGTGACGGCGCGCGGCGCGGTCGAGGAACGTTACGGACGGCTGCGCGGCGGTTTCGCGCCGGGCGAGCGGCTCGGCTGCCAGGCGCGCATTCGCGGCGATCTCCTCATCGACGTGCCAGCCGAATCCCAGCTCCATCGACAAGTGGTGCGCAAGCGCGCCGAGGCCTATCCGGTCAAGGTCGATCCGGTGGTGCGCCTCCATTATGTCGAGGTCGCAAGGCCCGACATGGCCGATCCGTCGAGCGATTTCCGCCGCCTCGCCAAGGCGCTGGAGCAGCAATGGGGACTCGCGGATGTGCGGGCCGATCTTTCCGTGCTGCACGGACTGCAGAAGACCTTGCGCGCCGGCGAATTCGCGGTGACCGCCGCCATCCGGCACGGGCACGACATCGTCGCCGTCTATCCGGGCTTCAAGGAACGCATCCTCGGCCTGGCCTTCGATATCGGCTCGACCACGGTCGCGGCGCATCTCTGCGATCTCGCGAGCGGCGACGTGCTGGCTTCGGGCGGGCGCATGAACCCGCAGATCAGGCTCGGCGAGGATCTGATGAGCCGCGTCTCCTACATCATGATGCATGAAGGCGGCGACCGCGAGCTGACGCAGTTGATCCATGAAGCCCTCGCCGGCCTTGCCGCGGAGGTGGCCGGGGAGGCGGGCGCCGCGCTCGCCGATATCGTCGAGGTCACGCTCGCCGGCAATCCGATCATGCATCATCTGGCGCTCGGCCTCGATCCGACCGAGCTCGGCGTCGCGCCTTTCGCGCTCACCATCGATGCGGGCTTCGACGCGCCGGCCCGCGAGATCGGCCTTGCCGTCGCGCCCGGCGCCTATGTCCATGCCTTGCCCTGCATCGGCGGGCATGTCGGGGCGGATGCGGCGGCCGTCGTCTTGTGCGAGGGCCCTTATCTCTCCGATGATATCCGCCTCATCGTCGATGTCGGCACCAATGCCGAGATCGTGCTCGGCAATCGCTCGCGGCTGCTCGCCTGCTCCTCGCCGACCGGGCCTGCTTTCGAAGGCGCGCAGATCAGTTGCGGCCAGCGCGCCGCGCCCGGCGCCATCGAGCGCCTGCGTATCGATCGCGTAACGCTCGAGCCTCGCTTCAAGGTGATCGGCTGCGATCAATGGTCGGACGAGGAGGGCTTCGCCGAGGCCATCGGCCCGACCGGGGTCACCGGGATATGCGGCTCCGGCATCATCGAGACGGTCGCCGAGATGGCGGTCGCCGGCCTGTTGCGAGCAGATGGCATCATCGACGGCGCCATGGCGTCGCGCACGCCGCGCATCCTCGCCGATGGGCGCACTTTCACCTATCTGATCGCCGGGGGGGAGCCTCGGATCGCGGTCACGCAAGGCGATATCCGCGCCATCCAACTCGCCAAGGCCGCGCTCTATGCCGGCGTCAAGCTGCTGATGGACCGCTACGGCGTGGCGAAGGTCGAGCGCATCACGCTTGCCGGCGCCTTCGGCAGCCATATCGACCCCGTCTACGCGATGGCGCTCGGCCTCATCCCCGATTGCCCGCTCGACAAGGTGTCTTCCGCCGGCAATGCCGCCGGCACCGGCGCCCGCATCGCCCTGTTGAACGCGGCGTCGCGTCGCGAGATCGGCGAGGTGGTGCAGCGGATCGAGAAGGTCGAGACGGCGATCGAGCCCGCCTTCCAGGCGCATTTCGTCGAGGCGATGGCGATCCCGCATGCCGTCGATGCCTTCCCGAATCTCGAGGCGCGCCTCGGCATCTCCTTCAAGCGGGCTGCGGCCGCGGAACCAAGGCGCAGAGGCGGTCGCAGGCGGGGATAGCGGAACTGTGGAGCGCGGGAGGTAGGCCATTGACCTTGCCGCCTCGGGATGATGGCGTCGGCCGCGAAAAGGAGCGGCGGCCATGGCGATCGAGGAACGGCTTCGCGAGCGGCTGCGCAAGGTCGAGGCGCTGTTCTTCGGGGCGACGACCTCGGGCGAGCGCGAGGCCGCGGGCGCCGCGGTCGAGCGGTTGAGGGCGAAGCTCGCCGAGGTGGGCCGGCAGGATCCGCCGGTGGAGATGAAGTTCACCATGCCGGATCCCTGGTCGGTTCGGCTCTTCATGGCGTTGTGTCGCCGCTACGGGCTGCGGCCTTACCGCTATCCGCGCCAGCGCAACACGACCATCATGATCAGGGCCCCGAGACGCTTCTTCGATGCCGTGGTCTGGCGCCAGTTCTCGGAAGTGCACACGGATCTCTGGATGTATTTCGAGGAGACCACCGCGCGGCTGATCCGCGAGGCGATCCACGCCGATATGACGGATGCCGAGGTCGTGGCCGAGCCTCTCGCCCATCGGTGACGAGAGAGGACAGAAGGTCCTTCGGTTCATCCCCATCAAAGTGAGCGGCCATCCAGTGCTCCTCATCCCCGCGAGAATGCAGGCACCCAGACCTTCCTGAGTTTTCCTTTGTCCGCTTCTGCGGGGGCGAGCTGAGGTCGAGCTCGACCTCGGCGATGAAGGCGTCGCGGTCGATCGGCGCGCCGCCGATGGAGCGCCCGGCGGCAAGCCTGGAACCGCGGCGAGCCTCATTTCATCTTGTAGGCGGCGCCCTGCGCCGCGACGGCCTTTGCGTCGAAATCGTTGATCTCGCCGATCAGCGCGTTGGTGACGATGTCTCCAGCATCGGTCTTTTGCTTGATGATGCCTTGAGCCAGAAGCCAATCCATATAAGACTGGTAATTCTCGACGACATTCTCGCCCCATTGCTTGGCGCCCACGGGCTCGTAGCGCCAGTTCGCGATGCGCGCCTCCAATGTCTTCAGGTCGTCGCGCAAAGCGGTCGCCTCGTCCTTTCCGGTGGCTTTCGTCTGTGGATAGACCTCCCACAGGATGCGGATGGCCGCTTCGGGATTGGCGATGGCGAACACCGTGCCCATCGCATAGCCGCGCCCCAGCGCCACCGCCTGCTGGGGTTTCTCCTTGAGCGTCTCCTCGAGCGCCACGAAGCCATTGGAGGGGAAACGCTTGATCTCTGGATGATCGAGGTAGCGAAGCTTGGCGCCGGCATTCTCGGTGAGCGCGTATTGCGTATCGAACTGCGAGAGCGCATCGATCTGTTTTCCGTTCAGGAGCGCCGCGGTCTGCGCGCTCTCCCCCGCGACCACGATCGAAACGTCCTTGTCGGGGTCCATGCCGGCCTGTTTCACCAAGGCACGGGCAATGATGACGCCCGCCGAAGCCATGGACGTCACGCCGATCTTCTTGCCCCGCAGATCCGCCACGGTCTTGATCGGGCTGTCGACGGGCACGGCGATGCCGTAGATATTGCCCTGATAGGCCGTGTAGAAGAATTTCCCCTTCACGCCCTGTTGCCGAATGATGGCGAGCGGCTCGGCGGAGGGCAGCGAATAGGGCAGCTCCCTGGTCGCCACCAGCTTGACGCAGTCCGTCGAGCCCGGCAGCGGCACCAGATCCACCTTGATTCCGTCCTTCTCGAACCAGCCCATCTTGGTCGCGATCGCAAAGGGCGCCGCCGCCGAGCTGACGGTCTTGGCGCACCAGCCGACGCGCAGGCTCTGAACCTCGGCGACGGCCGGGCTCGCGGCGGCGAGGCTCAACGCCAGCGCCGCGCCCGAAACCAGCACTGCGCCCCGCGCGAGCCCCGACCAGGCCAGGAATGGTTGCGTCACGGTATCTCTCCCTTGGCTGCGCCCTGCCCACCGACATCGGTCTCGCGCGAAACGTCCCAGAACAGCACCTTGCGCCGCACCAAAGTCACGGCGCCGTTCAGGACGAGGCCGAGCACCGACAAGATGAGCAGGACCGAGAACTGCCCCGCCACGTCCATGGTGAAGTTCATGCTCTGGATCAGCATGCCGAGCCCCTTCTCGGCGCCGACCAGCTCGGCGACGATCGCGCCGATCAAGGCGAAGATCATCGCGATCTCGAGGCCGGCGAAGATATAGGGCAGCGCGTTCGGCAGCTGCAGCATCCGGAAAATCTGCCAGCGCGAGGCCGACAAGGAGCGCATCAGGTTGACGCGGTCCTCATCCGCCGAGCGCAGGCCGACGATGGTGTTGACCATCAGCGGAAAGAAGGCGACGAGCGCGGCCGAGACCACCTTGGAGGTGAGGCCGAGGCCGCACCAGACGATGATGAGCGGCGCCAGCGCCACCTTCGGCATCGCCTGGAACATGACGATGATGGGGTAGAGGAAATATTCGACGCGTCGGGAAAGCGCGACGATGGTGCCCAAGAGGAACGCCAGCGCGCAGCCGAGCACGAAGCCCAAGAGCGTCTCGGAGAGCGTCACGCCGATATGGCCGGGATAGAGATTGCTGCGCAGCCCGTTATAGAGCGCGAAGAAGATGCGCGAGGGCGCCGGCAGGATATAGGCCGGCATCTCGAATGCCATGACCGCCCATTCCCAGATGGCGAGAAGGGCCGCCATCAGGACGAGCCGAAGAACGGGCGACAGGCCGGCCATCAGTCGAGGCATGCGCCGCCTCCCGCATTGAGGGCCGAGCGGATGCGCCGGACATAGGCGCCGAAGGCTTCCGTGTTCATGACCTCGAGCGCGCGAGGCCGCGGCAGCTCGACGCGGAACGCATCGCCGATCCGCCCCGGGCGCGCCGTCATGACGATCACGCGATCGGCGAGGTAGACGGCCTCGGCGATCGAGTGGGTGATGAAGAGCACGGTCTTGCGCCGGCTCATCCAGATGCGCTGCAGCTCGACATTCATGGTCTCGCGCGTCATGGCGTCGAGCGCACCGAAGGGCTCGTCCATCAGCAGCATCGCCGGATCGTGAATGAGGGCGCGCACGATGCCGACGCGCTGCTGCATGCCGCCCGAGAGCTCGCGCGGATAGCGCCCCTCGAAGCCAGCGAGCCCGACGAGGCCGAGGAGGTCGAGCGCCCGCTCCCGCATCTCGGCCCGGTCCAGGCGCTGGACATCGGCCGGCAGCATGACGTTGCCGAGCACGCTTCGCCACGGGAACAGCACCGGCGACTGGAAGACGACGCCGATATCGCGTCGCGGCCCCTTGATCGGCGTTCCCTTCAGGGCGGCTTCGCCTTCGCTCGGCGGCAAGAGGCCGGCCAGGATCTTCAAAAGCGTGGACTTGCCGCAGCCGGAGGGGCCGACGACCGAGACGAATTCGCCGTCCCGGACCGAGAAATCGATATGCCGGAGCGCCTCGACGGCGTTCTCGCCGCGGCCATAGACCAGCGACAGCCCGCGAACCGATATCGCATCGGTTGCCGAGCGGCCGGATGAGCGGCGCTCCTCGCGTGCATCGGTTCTTGCGTCCAGGCCGCCCTCCCAACGCCGGTTTGACCGGTGCTTTCTTGGTGATCTCGCATGTCCCGCCAGCAGCGGCCTTGGAGTTTCGTCCGACTGGATGCGATTGTCCATAACGAGGGCAGGCGCTCGGAGTTCGTCCGCCAGCGCCCCATCGGGTGAGGCGGGTAGCGCCAACGGCTGGAACTAGCCGCCCTCACCCGGCTCGCGTCCTCCGGCCGCGAATCCGACCTCTCCCACAATTGGAGAGGTGGGCCGCGCCGCGGTCCCGTCTCGGCTTTCCATATTCCGGCCGCTCGTTAGACTGCCGGCGGGCGCAGACGGAGGGCCTGATGGAGCTGTTCATCTTCGCACGATTCCATGCCCGAGAGGGACAAGAGGATGCCCTCGCGGCGGTGCTGCGCGAGGTCCGTCAGCCGACCCGCGAGGAACCCGGCTGCCTTGCCCACCAAATCTATCGTTCCACCCGCGATCCGCGGCTGTTCTACATCCACTCGCGCTGGACCGACGAGGCAGGGTTCGAGCTCCATGCCGAGTTGCCGCACACGGCGACGTTCGTGGCGCGCGTACAACCGTTGATCGACCACGAGTTGGACGTGACGCGCGCCCGGCCGATCGAGTAAAAGGCCTCGCCAACGGGTCGGCTATTCGATGAAGGCGATGGCCGCCCCGAACGCCTCGGTTGCCGGCACGACGAGTTGGCCGGAAGAGCGCTGGACGGTCGTGACGCCGCCCTCGCGCAAGGCGCCGGCGGCACGGTCGAGGGCCAAGGTTCGCAGCGTCAGCGCCGCCATGTATGTGCCGCGCCCTTGCGGATCGGAAGCGGCGTCGCCGAGCTCGGAGGCGAGGGCCGCCGGCGACAGGATGTCGATGCGGCTGAGACCGACCGCCAGGCTGAAGCCTCCGGCGATCGCCCGCACCGCATCGGCGCCGAACATCGCCTGATAAGGCTTGGCCGTCTCGGCCGGTTGGGCCGCGCAGATGACGACGCGGGCGATGCCGATCGTGCCGTTGCGATGCCGCCGCCACTCGTCGCGCCAGACGAGGTGGCGGGTGAAGTGGTGGCAGAAATAGACCCGGCCATAAGGCACGGCCTGCGGCTTCAGCTGCACCGTCCGGAAGCGCGCCGCCTCGCTGCCCTGCGGCAGAGCGACCGGCCGCGAGAACTCGACAGGCTCGGCGACTGGGAGGCCGGCCGCTTGCAGCGCCGCGTGCGTCGCGAGCGAGTCCTCGGTGCCGAACACCAGGCCGTTGAGCCCGAGCGGAAAGCGCAGAATGTCGGCGGCCCTGGGGGATGCCCCGCCCGGCTCGACGCCGATGAGCTCGAGATAATCGGTCCCGAACATGGCGAGATGGTTTATCGAGCCGAGCGTATGACGGCCGCGGGGCGTCAAGGTGAAGCCCAGCCGCTCATAGCAGGCGGCGGCTTCGCCCATAAGGTCGCGCGCATTGACGACGACATGGTCGAGGGTCGGGATCGGCAAGGTCATGGGGACTCCTTTTCGATCGAGCATAGCCGCAATTCGGGAACCGTCACGCGCGCGCCCAGACGGTGCGGCGGATCGAGCCTCAACGGAATTGCAGCTTCAATCCCCCGACCCCTGCTGCGAAACGGGCAGATAGTGGGAGGCCCATTCGCTCTTCGGGATCGGAGCGCCGATCGCGAATTCGAAAGCGAGCACCTTCTGCTGGCGAGGCGATATCCGACATTTGAACGCAAAATTATACCATCTGCCTTGGCTCTGAAACGCCGCGCCGTCGGCGGTGATCACGTTATCGGCAGTCTTCGTCGCCAGCATTGCGTATGCGATGACGAATTCCGGCCGGAACTCGGTCTCCTTTTGGTGGATCTGCAAGACGGCTTCAAAATTGCAGAGCTGTTCCAGACGGGTGCCCGGCTCGAGCGAGGGAAGCGCATCCTTCGCCTTCTTATTGTGAGGATCGGACAACGCAACCGCGGAAAGCATCCTGACGGCGGTATGCCATTTCCTCGGGGCTTCCGCATCCACAGGCGCCGGACCGGGCGCTAGCGGCTGAGGAGGTCCGGGCGTCGCATTCGCCTCGCCCGGCATGACGGGCACCGGGCTCGTCTCGACGGGCGTTGCCGTCTGAATATCCTTCGGTCTCGCAGAATCGGAGAGTTCCTTGAATTGCTCCGGCGTGACGATCTCGACCGAGAGCGTTTCCTCAGGCGGCGGCACGAGCGCCTCGGTGCTCGGCATGATCGCAATCGCGACAACCAAGATGACGTGAAATATTGTCGAGAGCAGATAGGACGCTACGCGCTCGAACCGTTCCTTCGCGACAATCACAGCAGCTCGCCGATATCCATCTGTTCATGCGGCCTGCGGGGATCAGGACGGTCCCGGCCGCCAAATGTTCCAACCGAGATTGGCCGGAAGATGGCCGGAAGCGCCGTCGGCCTCGACAGGGTGCGAAGGGTTGAGTAACTTCTTTTCAGGGACCGCGACCAACTGGTATGGCCATGAGGGCACGATCCTGCGCTTCGTGTTCAAGCATTGGATCGCGCTCGCCTGCCTCGTCGGCTCGCTGGTGATGTTGCAGGCCTATATCGCCCCGTTCACCGCCATGGTGGTGCGATGATCGAGAGAAAGGGGCGTCGCGCCTCTTCGGCAGCGGCCCGTCAATAGCAGACGTCGAAGGGGCAGCTCGGGTTGCCGATGGACACGAAAGGCTGAGGCGGTGGCGGAGGCGGAGGTGGAGGTGGAGGTGAAGAGGTATCCGAACCCACGCCGAAGCTCGGATCATAAGTGTCAGGTTGAGAAGGAGCCGGCTCGAAGTGGGCAAGGCGCCAGCCGCGACCGCGCATGCAAGCGTTGAATGGCGAGGTCCCTATGAGTTGCGGGTTGCCGCCGTCGCAGATGGTGGTCGCGGCTTGCTCGGCGGCCTCGCCGCGCGCATGGCCGTGAGGTTTCAGGATATCGGAGTAGGTGTATGTGCCCGCGCCGGTCGCGCCTTGGCCGGTCGAGACGCACCCCGTCAAGGCCAGCATGAACCCGTAAGACCAGATCCGTCGCATCTGAACCTCCTCTTCGCAATCGTGATGAAGTATTCTCGATGCATCAGGGCTCATTATTCACGAGCGACGCAGTCTTCGCAGACACAGGCTCATTCGAGCATGGCCACGATGTTTATTATTGGTAACGTTTCTCTGGACCTGCCGACGGCGCATCCGATCCAAGTGGGTCTCGGCCGCACCGAGGTTTGAGATGATCCGCAGACGCAATCTCCTATTCGGCTGCATCTTCGCGCCGGCGCCGCTGATGGCCGCGAGCCCGTCTTCGGCGGAGGAGCGATGGCCGCCGCAGCACCCTTGGCCGGAGCTGACCCTGCAACGTCTGGGCGCGCCCTATGGGGAAGAAGGCAAGACGCTGGTCGTCGGCGCCGGCGGGGCCTTCTTCTTCGCGCGGCGGGCGGCGTTGGACAAGTATCGCGCCGGCCCCGAGCTCGGAAGGCAGATGGCCGAGGCCAAGGAGTGCGTGTTCCTGCCCGAGGGCCATGAGCTGACCGCGCTCGAGACCATGTACATGCTCGCCGGCCGCGTGCATGATCGTGAGCTCGGCGACGGTTACGTCGTCCTTCTATCCGCGCCCGTCAGGCGGCCGTGACGGTTGCAATGAGCGCGGCTTGAATATCGCCATCTCCCGGTGCAACATCCGAGCCTCGCGGAAGCAAGCGGGGCTGGGCATCGGCCGCAGAGCCGGTGCCTCGAGCCCGAGCACGGGAGGAGACCAGGCGTGCAGAACCGATTGAAGCGATGGGTGGCGGGCGGCATGATCGCCTGCGGCCTCTGCCTTGCGACTGCGGCGCTCGCCGACGATATCGCGCCGCCGGCGCCGGGCGCGAGCCCGCGCATCGACGCCATCCGCAAGGCTGGCGCCTTGCGCGTCGCGGTGCTCGCCAATGCGCCCTGGCTCATCGAGAACACCACCGGATCGGGCGAGCCCTGGTCGGGCCCGGCCTGGTTGCTCGCCAGCGAATATGCGCGGCTGCTCGGCGTCAAGCTCGCCCCGGTGCTCGTCTCCCATGAGACAAAGGTCCCGGTGCTCGCCTCGAACCAGGTCGACATGACCATCACGCCCTTGGCCGAGACGCCGGAGCGCGACGCGGTCGTCGATTTCGTCCTTTATTCCAATACCAGCGTCTGCATGTTCGGCCGCGCCGACAATGCGAAATTCGCCGCCGCCCAGAAGGTCGACGATCTCGACAAGCCGGAGATCACCATCGCCTATTTCATCGGCGGAGGCGAGGAAGGCTGGGTCAAGCAGCGCTTCCCGCATGCGAAGCTCGTGGGGGTGACGAATTCGGGCGCCACGGCACCGCTCGAGGACATCATGGCGCGCCGGGCCGATGCGGCCCCGATCAACCGCGTGCCCTGGGTCGGCATGAGCAAGAAAGTCAAGGGCCTCATCGCGCTGCCGAAGGAGAATAATTGCCAAGGCAGCCAGGAGAAGGCGCAGCCGGTCGGCCTCGCGGTCGACAAGAACCAAGCCGTCTATCTCGACTGGCTGCGCGTTGTCGCCAAGGCCATGCAGGGCCGTCTCGACGCCGCCGAGCAGGGCATCGCCGCCGCCATGTAGGCGAGGGGCGCGCCATGCGGGCAGGGTAGGGGGCTATGGAATTCGATTTCTCGCCCCTCGTCGATAGCTGGCAATATCTCGCAGGCGGGCTCGGCCTCACGCTTGCCCTGTCGCTGCTGACCATCCTCGGCAGCCTGGTGCTCGGCGCGGTCATCGGCCTTGCGCGCTGCTACGGCCCGTCCTTTCTGCGCCCCGTCCTCGTCTTCTACATCGACACCATGCGGGCCATCCCGGTGCTCGTGGTGCTGGTGTGGATGTATTTCGCCTTCCCGCTGGTGACCGGTGTGACCTTGCCGCCCTTCTGGGCGGCTGCCGTGGCGCTGACTTTGCATATCGCGGCCTATGTGGCCGAGATCGTGCGCGCGGGCGTCACCTCCGTGCGCTCCGGCCAAATGCGCGCCGCGCTCGCCATCGGCATGAGCCGCGCCCAGGCGGTGGCGCAGATCATCCTGCCGCAGGCGATCGTGCGGATGCTGCCGGCGCTCGGCTCCATCGTGTCGATCGCCATCAAGGACACTGCCATCGCGGCGGTGATCGCGGTTCCCGAATATATGAAGCGCTCCGAGACGGTCGCCGGCCAGAGCTATCACCCGATCGAGGTCTTCACCGTCGCGGCTCTCGTCTATTTCCTGATCCTGTTTCCCACCACCCGGCTCATCGACATCGTCTATGGCCGGGTCGCGCATCTCGGCCGCTCATGAGCCTCGACTGGTCGGTCGTCTGGCAGTTCCGCGGGGCGCTGCTCGAGGGGACGCTGGTCACCGTCGCGCTCACTTTCGCCACCATGCTGCTCGCGGTTCCGGGCGGCATCCTCCTCGCCCTCATGCGCATGGGGCGGTTCAAGCTGCCGGCGCTCTTGAGCGCGAGCTTCGTGGAATTCTTCCGCAACCTGCCGCTCATTCTCCTCGTCTACTGGGCCTATTACGTCATGCCGATCCTGGTCGGGGTGACGCTCAGCGCCTTCACCACCGGCCTCGTGGCGCTCAGCCTCAACGTCTCGGCCTATAACGCCGAGACCTTCCGGGCCGGCATCGGCTCGGTGCGCAAGGGCCAGACCGAGGCGGCCCTGGCGCTGGGCATGAGCCGCTGGCAGGCGATGCGCGAGATCATCCTGCCGCAGGCGGCAAGGCGCGTGCTTCCGGTGCTCGCCAGCACCTGGGTGTCGCTCTTCAAGGACACTTCGCTGGTTTCGGTCATCGCCGTCGGGGACCTCGCCTATAACGCCATGCAGGCGAGGTCCCAGACCTTCCGCGTGCTCGAGATGCTCACCGCCATGGCCGCGATCTACTGGGCGCTCGGCTATCCGCAGGCAAAGCTCGTCGACTGGCTGCATCGGCGCTTCGGAGTGAGCGAATGAAGGGTCGAGCCGAGACTGGCCCGCGCGGGGACGCCGATCCCGTCCTGCGCTATCGGGGCGTGCGGAAGGTCTTCGGCGAGTTCGTCGCGCTCGACGGCGTCTCGACGCAGGTGCAGCGGGGCGAGGTCGTCTGCCTGATCGGTCCTTCCGGCTCCGGCAAGTCGACGCTGCTACGCTGCACCAACGGCCTCGAAACGCTGGATGGCGGCGAGATCCTGTTCGACGGCGCTCCGCTCCCGCGCGAGGAAGCGGCGATGCGCCAGGTGCGCCGCCGCATGGGGATGGTGTTCCAGAGCTTCGAGCTCTTTCCGCACAAGACCGCCTTCGAGAACATCGCCATCGGGCCTCGCACCGTGCTCGGCTGCAACGAGGCGCAAGCGCGGAGCCTCGCCGAAGCCCTGCTTGCCAAGGTCGGGCTCTCCGACAAGGCCGCAAGCTATCCAGTCAATCTCTCGGGCGGCCAGCAGCAGCGCGTGGCCATCGCCCGGGCGCTCGCCATGGAGCCGGAGGTCATGCTGTTCGACGAGCCGACCTCGGCGCTCGATCCCGAGACCATCGGCGAGGTGCTCAACGTGATGAAGCGGCTTGCCGAGGAGGGCATGACCATGCTGGTCGTGACCCATGAGATGAGCTTCGCCAGGCGCGTCGCCGACCGCGTCGTCGTCTTCGAAAAAGGCAAGATCGTCGAAGAGGGCCCGCCCGACGAGATATTCGATCATCCCAAGGTCGATCGCACTCGCGAATTCCTGAGCCATCTCGGCTGGTCCGCTTGAGGTGCCCCTACCTCTCCCACAAGGGGCCCAAAAGGGAGAGGTGGGCGTGGCCGAACGCCGCAAAGCGTGGGCATATGGCGTTCGCCGGAGCCTATGCGTAATCTCCATACGCGGCTCTGTGGTGCGGTCGCAATCGGGCCCGTCCCTGAGAAGGAGAAGGAAGTGCGAAACATCGTCCTCATCGGCCTGGGCTTGGCGCTCGCCGGCTGTGTCTCGACGCAGCCGGTAGCGAGCCCCGAAGAACTGAGGGCCCGCTCCGAGCAGGCCACCGCCCAATGCCGCTCCCAGCCGCTGACGAGCTATGTGGCGCGCGCGCAGTGCCTCAACGATGCCGCCGGGATCGCCGCATCGGTGGCCCCCAATCCCGACCTGCTGCAACGCGCCCTGGCCGCGCGGCTCGAGATCGCCCAGCGGGTCGACGACAAGAAGATCACGCCGGAGCAGGGCGGGAAGGAATATGCCAAGCTCGAGGCGCAACTCGCTGCCGAGGCCAGCCAGCGCTGACAGGCGCCGAGTAGCCGCCTGGGGTCGGGTTCGGCAGGTCCAGCTCCGTTCATTCCCGTGGAATGGGGAAACCCGGTGCTGCCGAGCAGGTGCGTATTCTGGATCCCTGCTTGCCAGGCTGAGCGAATCATCCGGCCGCCTTAGGCCGCCCGCGGTCTGCGACGTTCATCCAAGCATCACCTTCGTGCCACATTCGCAGTGCTTTTCAATTGCTCGACTGAGGGGCCGGGATGCTGGGGATAGCCAGGAGGGCCCGAAATGTCTTTGCGAAAGACATCGGTTCAATCGATCGACCTCGACGATTTCGAGCGGCGGCTGCGTGAAATCGCCGTCTCGTCGCTGCCGAGAAAAAACGAGGATTCGCTGGCGAAGCTCGCCAGGATCGTCGGTCGAGACAAATCGCAGCTCAGTATCGCGGGCGGACGAGCCGAACCGGTCGAGCCCGTGCCTAGTCGGGCGCGCGCCCTTAGGGGCTCGCCCGGCGAGGTGCGGCCTCGCATCTCCTCCGTCGATCAGGCCGAGGCCGATATCGCAGCCTCGATCAAGGAACTGCTTCTCGCTGCGCGCGCCCAGGGCCGAGGGGAGGAGGAGCGGCAACCGGCTTTCGATCTCGACGCTGCCGTTTCCGAGCCCGTGCCCGAGGACGGCTTGGCCAGGCCCTGCGAGAATGATGTACCGCCCGAACAGGCGTCTGCCCGCGAGGAGGCCGTCCAGGAGCCAGCCCGCGAGCAGCCGGCCCGCGAGCAGCGGTCCCATGCGGAGCCTCCCCTTCGGGCGCCGTCCCGTGTCGGGCACGGCTATGTGGACGAAGGCCGGACCTTGCGGTTCGGCGCCGGCCGCGAGGTTCAGGCCATATCCGGCGCTGCGGCCGCGCCACGCGTCGGGACGGCGCGACGCGGTATTTCCGCGCCCATGCTGGCCTTTGCGGCATCGCTGGCCCTCGTCGCTGCCGTAACCGGCGCCATGGTGCTGATGCGCGCCGTGCCGGCAGGCTGGACAGGCGGCGACGTTCCCGTGGTCAAGGCGGACGAGCCGCCGGCCAAGGCGCAGGCGGCCGAGGTTGCGAGCAGCGGCAAGGCTGCGCCGGGTCCAGGCGCGGCGGATGCCCTGGGCAAGCCGGTCGAGGCTCAGGCGTCCGAGCCCGCAGGCAGCAATAATACCGCATCCGCGCAAGTGCCCGCCGCAACGGCTCCCGCCCCGAAGCCGAGCGAACCTGCGCCGGCCGCCGCGGCGGCAGCGCTCTCTCCCGCGCCGAGCGCTGTTGCGGCGGCGCAGCCGCCCGCATTGTCTGATGTCGTTGCTGCATCGGGCGCGGGTGCCGCAGCTTCGCCCGCTCCTCCGCAACTCCCGACGATAGGGGACGCCACCGCCTTGCAGCCGGCTGTTGCCGAACCCGTTGCCACCATCGCCCCGATCCCTCCCATCAGGCCCACGGAGCCTGCGCGCGCCAGGCTATCCGACGCCACGAACGCCGCAGGCGCTTCGAGCTACTCGATCAAGCTCGCCTCGCGGCTGACGGAGCGCGATGCGCGCGCGGCATTGTCGCAGTTGCAGAAGCAGTTCCCCGGATTGCTCGGCGGCGCTTCCGTCACCAAGGACGATCTCGGCAAGGAGGGCGTGTTCTACCGTGTGCGAACGGGCCCCCTGTCGCGAGACGCCGCCGACAAGCTCTGCTCGCAGCTCAAGACGGCGGTAAGGGGCTGCGCGCCGAAGCGCGGCTGAGCCAAGCTTTTGACGCCCCGCTCTCCTGGCGCGTATATTCGGGAGTGATTTGATGTCCGATCGCTGGAGGCCGCGAATGATCGCCAAACCGGTCCTTGCTCTCCCGGCTCTTGCTCTCCCGGCTCTTGCTCTCCCGGTCCTGGCTCTCGCGCTCACTTGCGGCCTCGGCGGCGCGGCGCGTGCCGACGATCCGGCGACCGATCCGGCGACGCCGAAGCTGCCGACCTTCGCCTTGGACCCCCAGCCGCTCTCGCCTTCGCCATGGAGCGGCTTCTATGCCGGCAGCGAGCTGTTCGCGGTCGGCGGGAAGGGAACCAAGGGCCTCGTCGGCGGCGGCGTTTTCGCGGGCTATAACCGCGAGTTCGACAACAAGGTGGTGATCGGTGTCCAGGCGAGCACGGGCTTGACCACGGGCTCGTTCCGCAGCCGCTTCGTCGGCTATGATTTCGCCGCGACGAGCGTCAAGCTCGGCTATGACATGGGCCGCCTGATGCCCTTCCTGACCGCGGGCGTGGCGCTCGCCAAGCCGAATATCCGCGGCGGCCCGGGTTATGCGGGCGCAAGCGATTCGCTGAACGACCTCTTCAATTCGCGCTCGGATGTGAGGGTCTTTGGCACCGTGGGCGCGGGCTTCGACTATGCCATCACCAATAATCTGAGCGTCGGCCTCGCCGTTTCGGCGGGCACGGGTCCGGCCCATGGATTGGTGGCACCGTAAGGCGGCATCCCCCGATTGAGCTGCGAGGAGGCGCGTCGCTCAGCGCAGCAGCTTCCAATTATCCGCCAGATAGCCACGCTCGTCGACCTTCGACGCGACGCCGGCGATCCGCGCTTTCGTCCCGGCGCATGTCCAGGAATAGATCGTGTCATGGCCCGAGGCCGCCATCGGCACGTCGGGCGAACCCGGATGCTCCTTGCACCATTGCGCGACGCCGGGATTGCGGCGGCCGATATTCGCCTTGTCGCAGACGAGGTTCGCGCCGTAATTGCACAGCCAGACTTGGCCGTTCATGCAGCGATAGACCGTGCTCTTCCTGATGAAGGCTTCGTCATCGCCGCCGAACAGACCGATCGCCGCGGGCACCAGCGATGGCGGAATGGGTGTCGTCGCATCCACCGTTTCCTTGCCGGCGCAGAGATCCGCGGGGCCCGCGGCCTCGGCGGGCGAGATCGCGAGAACGGCCGCGACCGGAAGGAATGCGGTCATCGATGTTTTGAACATATGCTGCTCCACGCCTTCAAGTGAGTTGGGTCGGCGTCCAATCAAGCCGCCCCCACCCGCACCCTCCCCGCCACTTCGTTGCCACTTCGTGGGGGAGGGAAAGAGCGGCCAGCGTGGGGCATCTCCATCCCCCCCACGAGCGACCGGCTCCGCAATGGAACGCAACGACCGCAAGCAAGGCGAGTGGTGGGCAGGGTACGGGTGGGGGGTAAAATTGCAAGGAGCGGTTTTTGAAATCCCGCAAAGGCCTCACAAGAGCGGAAGAAGGAGGAGCGCGGCGCCTTCATCCGCCCTCAAGAGATTGTGTGCGCGCGAAAGCCTGCCGCACGGGAGAAGGATAGCGGCCGGCCGTGACAGGTCAGCCCCATCTTCGCTAATATGGGATGAGCTTTGCGATAGGAGGCATTCGTGAACGGACGGCGTCTCACATTCGGGCTTATCGCCATGCCGGCTGTCCTGCTCCTCGGCACGCCCGCCAGAGCCGATGTGATCGACGGCGATTGGTGCCATGATGACGGCCGCCATTTCTCCATCCAGGGCCCGACCATCGTCACGCCCGCCGGCAAGCAGACGCAAGGCCAATATACGCGCCACACCTTCCGCTACGTCGTTCCGTCCGATGAGGCAGGGTCCGGCCAGGAAATTTGGATGCAGCTCCTCAACGAGCTGACCGTCAATCTGCGCATCGGGGCCGAGGGCGCCGCCCAGATCTGGCATCGCTGCAAGCCGACGACGAGCTGAGGCGCTTGTCCCGGTCGATCGAGATCGCCTCTCAGGCGGAATGCGGCGACCGTCGCGGCGATTTGGCTAGAGCATGATCCGGAAAAGTGGAAACCGGTCTTCCGAAGAGATCATGCGAAAACAAAAACTTAGACAGCTTGACCGTTTCCGTCTGAACTCATCCGGCTCTCGGCGCGACGCGCCGTGAGCGGAACGGACCGCAGGCGCCCCCTGGCGGCGTGGCTCGCGATCGTCCTCCTCTTGATCGGCGCCGCGTTCGGCTGGTTCCTGTTGCCGCTGCATGAATGGGCCGACGCGTTCTCGAGTTGGGTTCAAGGCCTCGGCGTCCTCGGCCCCGCCTTCTTCCTTATCGCCTATGTGGTGGCCGTGGTCGCGCTGGTGCCTGCGAGCGCCATGACGCTCGCCGCCGGCCTCGCCTTCGGCTTCTGGGCGGTGCCGCTCGTCCTCGCCGCGGCAACGATCGGGTCGGCCGTCGCCTTCCTCATCGCGAGATATGTCGTCGGCGACAAGGTCAGGAGCCTGCTTGCCGGTCTTCCGCGATCGAAGGCTGTCTACGACGCCGTCGGCAGGGGCGGTTGGAAAATGCTGTTCCTGCTGCGCTTGAGCCCCCTCATGCCGTTCAGCGTGATGAACTACCTTCTGGGGACGACCGAGCTCAGCCTCTGGACCTATGTGTCGGCGACCTTCCTGGGGGTGATCCCGGCGCTCATCCTCTATGTCTATCTCGGAGCGCTCGGCAGGGCGGCGATCGCCGGCGACAGCGGCGGCACGATTCGCTGGATCGTCTTGATCTTCGGATTGGCGGCGGCCGCCGCCGCCATCGTCTATGTCGGGCGCAAAGCCGCGGCCGAGCTCAGGAAATCCGGGGTCACAACCTGACCCAGCGCCCGCCCTCGCGCGAGGAGGCGACGGCGGCCTCGATGAAGGCGACCCCCTTGACGCCGTCCTCGACGGTCGGGAACAGCACCTCCGGCGGCGGCTTCTTGCCGGCGCGGGCGGAAAGGATCGCCTGCGCGACCTCGGAATAGATGGTGGCGAAGCCTTCGAGATAACCTTCCGGATGGCCCGAGGGGATGCGCGACACGCGAGCAGCCGCGGGCCCGGCGCCCGCGGCGTTGCGGCCGATGGTGCGCGGCGGCTGGCCATAGGGCGAATGGGTAAGATAGTTCGGATCGACCTGCCGCCAGTGCAGCCCGCCCTTCTCGCCGTAGACGCGGATCATGAGGCCGTTCTCATTGCCGGGCGCAACCTGGCTCGCCCAAAGCTGGCCGCGCGCTCCGTTGGCGTAGCGCAGCATGATCTCGACATTATCGTCGAGCGCGCGGCCCGGAACGAAGGTGGTGAGCTCGGCCGCGAGCTCGACGAGCGGCAATCCGGTGATGAAATCGGCGAGGTTATAGGCATGCGTGCCGATATCGCCGATGCAGCCGCCGGCGCCGGAACGGGCGGGATCGGTGCGCCACTCGGCCTGTTTCTGGCCGGTCGACTCCAGGCGCTCCGTCAGCCAGTCCTGCGCATATTCGACCTGCACGACGCGGATCTTGCCGAGCTCCCCCGCGCGCACCATGTCGCGCGCCTGGCGCACCATCGGATAGCCCGTATAGTTATGCGTCAGCGCGAAGATGCGGCCGGATTTCTCGACCTCCGCCCGCAACGCCTGCGCCTCCTTCAAGCTCGTGGTCAGCGGCTTGTCGCAGATCACATGGATGCCGGCTGCCAGGAAGGCGCGGGCGACAGGCGCATGCATATGGTTCGGCGTGACGATCGAGACCGCCTCGATGCCGTCGCGGCGCGCTGTTTCCGCCTTCGCCATGGCGGTGAAGTCCGGATAGATGCGGTCCGCGGCAAGGCCCAATGCCTCGCCCGAGCGCTTGGCCTTGTCGGGCGTCGAGGCGAGCGCGCCCGCGACGAAGGCGTAATGGTCGTCGAGCCGCGCCGCCATGCGGTGCACCGCGCCGATGAAGGCGCCTTCTCCGCCCCCCACCATGCCGAGCCTGATGCGCTCGACCGCACCTGCCGTGTTGCCGCCTTCGATGGTCATCTTCGCCTCACAATCCCAGCATCCGCTTGATCTGCCCCTGATCGGTCTTGCCGCCGGCGAAGTCGTCGAAGGCCTTCTCGGTCACCCGGATGATGTGGTCGGCGATGAAGGGCGCGCCCTCGCGCGCACCGTCCTCAGGATGCTTGAGGCAGCATTCCCATTCGAGCACCGCCCAGGAATCATAGCCGTATTGCGCCATCTTCGAGAACACCGCGGCGAAATCGACATGGCCGTCGCCGAGCGAGCGGAAGCGCCCGGCCCGATCCACCCAAGGCTGGTAACCCGAATAGACGCCCTGGCGCCCATCCGAATTGAACTCGGCATCCTTCACATGAAAGGCCTTGATGCGCTCATGGTAGATGTCGATGAAGGCGAGATAATCGAGCTGCTGCAGCACGAAATGCGAAGGGTCGTAGTTGATGGCGCAACGCGGATGATTGCCGACGCGCTCGAGGAACATCTCGAAGGTCGCGCCGTCGAAAATGTCCTCTCCGGGGTGGATCTCGTAGCCGACATCGCAGCCGACCGCATCGAAGGCGTCGAGGATCGGCTTCCAACGCTTGCCGAGCTCGGCGAAGGCGGCTTCGATCAGGCCCGGTGGGCGCTGTGGCCAAGGGTAGAGGAAGGGCCAGGCGAGGGCGCCAGGAAATGTGACATGGCCCGAAAGGCTCAAGTGCTTCGACGCCTTGGCGGCCGCCTTCATCTGCCCGACCGCCCAGGCTTGGCGCTCTTTCGGCTTGCCATGCACCGCGGCCGGCGCGAAGGCGTCGAAGGCTTCATCGAAGGCCGGATGCACGGCGACGAGCTGGCCTTGCAGATGCGTCGAGAGCTCGGTGATCGCGAGCCCGTGCTTTCGCGCGACGCCTGCGATCTCGTCGCAATAGGTCTTCGAGCCCGCCGCCTTGGCGAGATCGAACAGCCTGCCGTCCCAGGAGGGGATCTGCACGCCCTTATAGCCGAGCTTCGCGGCCCAGGCGCAGATCGCGTCCCATGAGTTGAAGGGTGCCACATCTCCCGCGAACTGGGCGAGAAAGATCGCAGGCCCCTTGACCGTTGCCGCCATGACGTTTCCTCGTGGTTTGGATTGCGCGGTTGGTTCGCTTTGGCTGATCAGGCATGGATGATAGGCGAGCCGGTGCACCTCGGGCAATCGCCGCGTGAGGCACATCGCCGTCGCAGTCGGGCCGCGGGGCGAGACCCCGCAGCCTGTCGACTGCGCTGTCGCTCGCGCTCGACACCGCAGTCTCCAGCCCCTACCATGCCGCAGCTGATTTCCGTCGGGCGGAAAAGGCCCTGGCCGCGAGCCAAGTGGTCTTCTGCATCCGAAAAGAGCGGAGGAACGCAATGCAAGACCTGAACGAGAAGAGCGTCACGGACGCGGTTCTGGCGCAGATGGCCGAGACGCCGGATGCGAGACTGCGCGAGGTCATGGCGAGCCTCGTGCGCCATATGCACGACTTCGCGCGCGACGTGAACCTGACGCCGCCGGAGTGGCTCAAGGCAATCGACTTCCTGACCAGGGTCGGCCAGACCTGCACGCCGGTGCGGCAGGAGTTCATCCTCTTGTCGGACGTGCTGGGATTGAGCGCGCTGGTCAACCTGCTGCACGACAAGACGGCGATCGAGCAGGGGACGGAAAGCAGCCTGCTCGGCCCCTTCTACCAGCAGAACGCGCCGTCCCACGCGCTCGGCGACAGCATCGCCAAGAAGGCCGACGGTCCCGCGCTCGTCGTCTACGGGCGGGTCACCGACCGCCAAGGGAAACCTCTGCCGCACGCCTCGGTGCAGGTCTGGCAGACGGATGCGAAGGGCGAATACGATCTGCAGAAATACCATGGCGAGCAGATGGACATGCGCGGCAATTTCCGCTGCGACGCCGAAGGCCGTTTCCATTTCCGCACGGTGAAGCCGCTCGGCTACTACATCCCGCTCGATGGGCCTGTCGGGGCGCTGGTCCTGGCGCAACATCGCCATGGCTTTCGCCCGGCGCATATCCACTTCCTGATCGGGGCTCCTGGCTATCGCGAGCTCGTGACCGCGATCTATCTCGCCGATGACGAGCACATCGATTCCGATACGGTGTTCGGCGTTTCCAATGCGCTCGTCACCTTGCCGCGAGACGACGATCCGCAGGCGCCGATCAAGGGAATTCCGGCGATCCACTTCGATTTCCGGCTCGGCATTGCGGCCGGCGACGAAACGGGCCGCGTCGGAGCCGACCCGTCGCAGATCATGGCGGCCGCGCAATAGCGGTCGTGCGCATGGCCGGCTTGCCGCTCTTCGTCACGGCCGTCCCTGGACTTGTTCCGGGGACGGCCATGACGCCCGGCCATGACGCGAGGAGAACGCAATGCGATTGATGAGTTTCCGGCGCGCCGACGGCACGGCGAGCTGGGGCATCGTCGAAGGCGAGACGGTCGCCGATTGCGGCCGGCTGGTGCCCAGCCTGCGCGCCGCCTTGGCCAAGGGAAAGATCCCAGGTCCAGCGCCCGAGGCGCCGCGTCTGCCTCTCGATAACATCACCTTCCTGCCGCCGATCCCCGACCCCGACAAGATCATCTGCGTCGGACTGAACTATCTCACCCATATCCGCGAGGGCGGCCGCGAGGTCCCGAAGAAGCCGACGATCTTCACGCGCTGGGCGAACACCCAGGTCGGGCATTTGCAGCCCCTGATCCGCCCCGATGCCTCGGAGACATTGGATTTCGAAGGCGAGATGGCGGTGGTCATCGGCCGCCACTGCCGGCATGTGAAGCGTGCCGACGCGATCAAAATGGTCGCGGGCTTCAGTTGCTACAATGACGGCTCGGTGCGCGAGTGGCAGCGGCATACGGGCCAGTTCACGCCTGGCAAGAACTTCCCGGGCACTGGCGGGTTCGGCCCCTGGATCGTTACGCCGGACGAGGCGGCGGATATTTCCAAGGCGACGCTCGTGACGCGCGTCAACGGCGCCGAGATGCAGCGCGCCACGATCGACGATCTCGTCTTCGATGTGCCGGCGCTGATCGAATATTGCTCGGCCTTCACTTTCCTGGAGCCGGGCGATGTGATCATCACGGGCACGACGGGCGGCGTCGGCGCCTACCGCAAGCCGCCGCTCTGGCTGAAGCCCGGCGACGTGGTGGCGGTCGAGGTGTCGGGCATCGGCGTGCTGCGCAACCCGGTGGTCCAGGAGAACGCATCCGCCTGAGGGCGCGCCGCTCGACCGCCCCCTGTATTGGAGAGCTGAGCCGCGAATAGCCATATCCTGAAAACAAAGGGGAGGGCACTGTCGTGAAACCGGCGCACCTGGCTCCTCTGGGGGCGCTCCTCATCCTTTGCGCTGCCCTATCGCCCGCGTCGGCCGAACCTGGGAAAGCCGGTCCCGCCCTCATGGTCGAGATCGACGGGCCGATCGGCCCGGCGACCGCGCGATATGTGAAGGACGCCCTCGCGACGGCGGCCGAGCGCAGGGCCGAGGTCGTCATCTTGCGTCTCGATACGCCGGGCGGTCTCGTCACCAGCATGCGCGAGATCATCGCCGATCTCATCAAATCGCCCGTCCCGATCGTCGGCTATGTCGCACCCTCCGGCGCCCATGCGGCGAGCGCGGGAACCTACATCCTCTACGCCACGCATATCGCCGCCATGGCGCCCGGCACCAATCTCGGCGCGGCGACGCCGGTGGAGATCGGCGGTTCGTCGCCCGTCCTGCCTGGCGGCACCGCCCCCGACAAGGATAGCGGCGACGGCAAGGACAAGACGAATCCGGCGTCCCCATCGGCGCCCAAGGACGCGATGGCCGCGAAGGCGACGAACGACGCCGTCGCCTTCATCCGCAGCCTCGCCGAGTTGCGCGGGCGCGACGCCGACTGGGCCGAGAAGGCGGTTCGGGAAGCCGCGAGCCTCTCGGCGAGCGCGGCGCTGCGGGCGAAGGTCATCGACCTCATCGCCCGCGATCCAGCCGAGCTCCTCGACCTGGTCGACGGCCGCAAGGTCGAGGTCGCGGCCGGCGCCAGGCTTCTGGCGACGCGAGGGTTGGCGGTAGAGGCGATCGATCCGGGCTGGTTCATTCGGCTCTTGTCCGTGGTCACCGATCCCACCCTCGCCTTGATGCTCATGCTGGTCGGCGTTTACGGCCTGATCTTCGAATTCGCGACACCGGGCGTCGTCGCTCCCGGAACGGTTGGCGCGATCTGCCTGCTGCTCGGGCTCTATGCGCTCAATCTCCTGCCGATCGACTATGCGGGGCTCGCCTTGGTGCTTCTGGGGATCGCCCTCCTCGTCGCCGAGACCTTCAACCCGACATTGGTCGTCGGGCTATGCGGCCTCGTGGCTTTCCTTCTCGGGGCCGCCATGCTGTTCAAGGTCCAGGCCCCAGGCTTCGAGCTGTCCTGGACCGTCGTCGGTATCGTGGCGGCCATCATCTTCGGCCTTGCTCTTCTCGCTGGCCGCTATCTATGGGCCGTCCGCAAACGCCCGGCGCGCCTGGGCGCCCAGGCGATGCGGGGCATTCCGGCGGAAATCCTCGATTGGTCCAAGGAGGCCGGCCATGTTCGCGCTTACGGCGAGCGCTGGCGGGCGTCGGGCAGCGGCAGCTTCGCGCCCGGCGAGACGGTCGAGGTGGCGTCGGTGCAAGGCCTCACCCTCGCGGTACGCCGCCGATCCGGCGAAACGGCAAGCCCTGGAGAAGCCCGATGACGCTCTACACCATCGCCTATCTCTTGGTCGCGGTCTTCGCGATCCTCTTCCTGTCGGCGTCGATCCGCATCCTGCGGGAATATGAGCGCGGCGTCGTCTTCACGCTCGGCCGCTTCAGCGCCGTGAAAGGCCCGGGCCTCATCCTCCTCATTCCCTTCGCGCAGCAGATGGTGAAGGTCGATCTGCGCGTCATCGTGCACAGCGTGCCGTCCCAGGACGTGATCTCGCGCGACAATGTCTCGGTCAAGGTGAACGCCGTCCTCTATTTCCGCATCGTCGATCCGGAGCGGGCCATCATCAGGGTCGAGAACTTCATGGCGGCGACCAGCCAGCTGGCGCAGACGACGCTGCGCTCGGTGCTCGGCAAGCATGAGCTCGACGAGATGCTGGCCGAGCGCGACCGGCTGAACGCCGACATCCAGGAAATCCTCGATCAACAGACCGAATCCTGGGGCATCAAGGTCGCCAATGTCGAGATCAAGGATATCGACCTCAACGAGAACATGGTGCGGGCCATCGCCAAGCAGGCCGAGGCCGAGCGCCTGCGGCGGGCCAAGGTCATCAACGCGGAAGGCGAGCAGCAGGCAGCCGAGAAGCTCGTGGAGGCAGGCCGGATGCTGGCCCGCGAGCCGCAGGCCATGCAGCTACGCTATTTCGCCGCGCTGCACGATATCGCCGGCGAGCGTTCCTCGACCGTGGTCTTCCCCCTGCCGATCGATCTCCTCGGCCATCTCGGCTTGCGGTCGGGCGAGGCGAAATAGGCGAGGCCGAGGGAGAAGCTCCGTCGTTTCCTTAGTCGACGACACCTCGTAAGTTCTGCGATTCTGTCGAGCCGTGATACCGCGCCCAATCAGGTCCAATGACCGCCCTCATCATCCTAGCGATCATCGCGTTCTTCCTGGGCCCCGTCGCCTTCATCCTGGCGCTCGTCGCCCAGGGCAAGGTATCGAGGCTCGGGAGCGAGCTTGGCGAATTGCGCCGAAGCGTGGCGGAGCTGGCGCGACAGCGCCCGCCCGTCGAGGCCACATCGCCAGATGGCGCGCAGGCGTCTCCGGGCGCCTCGGACGCAGCGCAGGCCGTTCGCGTCGATCCACAGGCCGTGACGAGCGAGCCGCCGCCCGAAATCCGAGGGGCCGCCTCTGCGCCGCCGGCTGCACAGCCCGCCTCCGAGCCCGGTCCCCTCGTCGCGGCCAAGGATGAGGCGCTCATCCCCGATGGTGCGTCTCGTTTGCCCGCCGAGCCGGCGCGGTCCTCGGACGCGGCGCGGGCAGCTCCCCCGCCGCCCCCAGCGACACCTGGGCCGCCGAGGCCGTCTCGGGGCCGCGATCTCGAAGAGCGTCTCGGCGCGCATTGGGCCGTCTGGGCGGGCGGAGTAGCCTTCGCCCTCGGGGCCGTTCTCCTCGTGCGCTACTCGATCGAGCAAGGGTTCTTCGGCCCGGGCATGCGTGTCGTGCTCGGCCTCATGCTGGCGGCGGCGCTGATCGCGGTCGGCGAGTTCCTGCGCCGCAAGGATGTCGCCGCCGGGAATGCCGCGGGCGAGGGCGTCGAGGCTTCCGCCACGCCCTTCGCGACGCCCTATATCCCGGGCGTATTGACGGCCGCCGGCACCGTCGCCGCCTTCACCAGCATCTATGCCGCGCATGCGCTCTACGGCTTCATCGGGCCGACGCTCGCCTTCCTGGCCCTCGGCGCCACGGGCCTGGCGGCCATGGCCGCTGCCGCCCTGCATGGCCCGGCCTTGGCGGGGCTCGGCCTGGTGGGCGCCTTGGCGACGCCGCTGCTCGTCATCTCGACCGCGCCCGAGCCTTGGCCGGTCATCGCCTACAACGCCGTCGTGATCGCCTGCGCCTATTTGCTCGCCCGTCTGCGCCGCTGGCTCTGGCTCGCGCTCGCAGCCGCCGCGGGCGGGGCGCTCTGGGCGCTGTTCTTCACCGCGCGCATCGCGCCTCCAGGCGCCGCCGATCTGTTCCACGCCTCGCTGACCCAGATCGCCGTGCAAACCGCTTTGGCGGCCTATGTGCTCGTGGTCGATGCCCATAGAGGCAGGGCCGACGCGAACGCCTATCTCGATCCCGTGGCGCATGGCGTCCTCGGCGTTTTCACGGCGCTGGCGCTCCTCGCCCTCCATGCAGGGGCGCCGCTCGCATTCGGACCCGCTTGGATCGCCGCAGCCGCCATACTCGCGCTGCTTCTGGGAGCGACCGGCGCCTGGGTCGCGGCCGCTTGCGGCGCGATGGGCTTCGCCAGCCTCGTCATCTTGGCCGGCTTGTGCCTCTGGCCGGGTGCCTCCGGCCACGGCTCGGCGCAGGCCGTCGCGTCGACGGTCGAGGGATCGATGCCGGTCGCGATGCTGCTGAGCGGGGTACCGCCCGTCCAGCCCTTCGCGTTCGCGGCCTTCGCCGTGCTCGCCGCCCTTCTCGTCGCGGGGGTCGCAGGCTGGCGCCTCCTCGAGGAAAAGGGCCTTCCGCGGCGTGTCGCCGGCATCTATGCGGCCGTCGCCTCGCTCACCCCCCTCATCGCCTTGGCCATCGCCTATCTGCGCTTCAGCGCGCCGGCGGCTTCGCCGGCATCGGCGCTCGTGGCGGCGGCGCTCGGGGCTGCCTTCGTCGCCGCGTCCGCGATCTTCCTGCGCGCCGTCGTCGCGCGCTACAGCGAAGCCCTCAAGCTCGGTCTCGGCGCCATGGCCTCGAGCGCCGTTGCCGCCTTTGCGCTCGGCCTCGTCTTTGCGCTCGATGGGGGCACGCTCACCGTCGCCTTGGCGCTCGCGGCGCTCGGGACCGCATTCGTGGCGATCCGCCTCGATATTGCGGCGCTGCGCTGGTGCGTCGCGGCGCTCGGGCTCTTCGTCGCGGCGCGCCTCGCCTATGAGCCGCAGAGTTTCGATGAGCATTTGGGCAGGACGCCCATCTTCAACTGGCTGCTCTTCGACTATGGCGTCCCCGCCGCCGCCTTCGCGATGGCAGCCCGCCTGCTGCGCCAACGTGCGGACGACGCGTCGTCGCGCGTCGCCGAGGCGCTCGCCATCCTGTTTTCGGCTCTGCTGTTCTTCTTCGAGATCAGGCACGCGATGAATGGCGGGGATCCCCTCGCGCCGAGCTCGGGCCTTGCCGAGCAAGGCCTCCTCGCCGTCACCTCGTTCGGCTTCAGCCTCGTGCTGACGGGGCTCGACGCGTCGCGCTCCAACATCGTCTTCCGCTTCGCCTCATACGCGGCCGCCGTGATCGGCGCGGTCCTCGCCGTGTTGGGCTTGGGGCTCATCGATAATCCTGTCTTCGACGACACCCCGCTCGCAGGCGGCGCGATCCTCAATACGCTGATGCTCGGCTATCTCCTGCCGGCCGTGATGGCCGGCATCCTGGCGATCCATGCCCGCCACGTCCGCCCCTTCTGGTATTGGGCCGGCGCCGGCGCGCTCTGCATCGCGCTCGGTCCTTTCGCCTATGCGAGCCTCGAGATCCGCCGCCTGTTCCAAGGGCCGGTCCTGGATTGGGGAAACGGCTTCGGGCAAAGCGAGCTCTACACCTATTCCGTCGCCTGGCTGGCGATCGGCATCCTGCTGCTCGCCTATGGGGTCTGGCGCGGTTCCCGGGCGGCGCGACTGGCCTCGGCCTGTTTCGTGGTGGCGGCCGCGCTCAAGGTCTTCCTCATCGACCTCGCCGGGCTCGAAGGCATCCTGCGCGCCTTGTCCTTCATTGGTCTTGGCCTCGTGCTCATCGGCATCGGGCTCGTCTACCAGAAGCTCGTTTTCTCGCGCCGCGCCACTGAGACGCAGGGCGGCTGACGTCTCGGCGGCCCGGCCGACGCCGGTCGACGCAATCGTCGAGAAGAAACGTCACACTGTCCGTGCCGACAGTCTCGGCTCGTTTCTCCTGACGGCCGCCATGATCCGCGCGGTCGCCGATAGCAGCGACGCGACATCATCGGGGGTCGCCAGGCTCGCGCTCGGTGCCGTCGCCTCCAAGACGGCCAAGGCTTCGCTCGGCAGCGCGGCGCGCTCGACGAGGCGCCGGATATCCGTGTCGGCTGCCGCGCCCCCGCCGGCCGGCGCTTCGTCCTGCGTCGTCAGCAGAGCCGTGGCGACGTTCCGCAGCGCCTTGGCGAGGAGCACCGGAGCCTCCTCAGGGAAGCCGCCCGTGGCGAGCACCTTCGCCATGCGCAGCCCGCGATCGGCCTCGGCCATGGACTCTGCCGCCCGCGCATCGGAGATTGCCGCGCCGCTCGTCTCCGCGGGCAGGGCGGATGATCGATGCAGCACCCGCGCCTCATGCGTGAACTGCAACAATCCGGTGGCGGCGAGGCGCCGCATGGCGAGCCAGGCGCCTCGGTCCACGAATTCGACGGTGACGGCGCCGTTGGAGGCCGCCCGCTCGACTTCGGCGGCGAGCCCGCCGAGGTCGAGATCGAGCACGGCCAGGAGGTTCGGCCGTCCGTTGCCGCCCTGGCGCGCCTCGACCAGCAGCACCTTCTCTCCCAGGCGCTGCACGAGGTCGTCGACGGCGCTCTCCTCGGAAGAAACGATGCGGGGCGCGCCGCGCACCGGCGTGGCCATCATGGCCTGCATGCGCTCGATGAAGGCGCCGCGGCCCGAAGGCATCTTCAGCGCGTCGAGATCGCCCTCGCCGTCCAGCACGCCGTCGGCCAGCGCCTGTTTCTGGCCGAGCAGATGCAGGATGGAATGCTCGATCGAGCCTTCGGTCACGAGATTGATCACCGAGACCGAGCGCGTCTGGTTCTTGCGCCAGGCTCTCGCGATGCGCTGTTCGAGCTTGGCGGGGTTCCAAGGCAGGTCGATGTTGACGACGGCGCTCGCGACTTGCAGGTTCAGCCCGACGCTGCCGCTATCGGTCGAAAGGAACAGCCGGCAGGCGGCATCGTGCTTGAACCGGTTGATCTCGGCGCGCCGGCGCTGCTGCGGCAGCGAGCCCGTGTGCCAGGCGGTCTCGACGCCCATCTCGCCCGCGAGCTCGCGGACCATGGTGAGCATGCGCTCCCATTCGGAGAAGACGATCACCTTGCGGTCCGGGTATTCGAGCAGATCGCCGAAAATGCCTTCGAGCTCCTCGAGCTTGGGGCTGATGCGGCAGGTGGGATCGAGGATCGCCGGTGTGTCGCACACCATGCGCATGCAGGCGAGCAGCTGCTGGAGACGCTCGAACTCCTGCTGCCGCAACGGGCGCCGTTGCGCCAAGGCGATGAGCTGGGCAGCCCGCTTCCGATAATCCTCGTAGCGCAGCGCCTGTTCTTCGGCCATCGGCACGAAGTAGTTCTTGACGGTGCGGCCCGGGAGCTCCTTCTCGACATCCGCCTTGCGCCGGCGCAGCATCAACGGACGCCCGCGCTCGCGCAGATCCGCGAGGTTCTTGTAGTCGACGGGGCGCCCGCGCTCGTCGAGCTCGTAGAAATCGCGGTTGAAGCGGAACAGGGGTCCGAGGATTTCGGGGTCGAGGTATTGGATGATGGAGTAAAGCTCGTCGATCCGATTCTCGACCGGCGTCCCGGTCAGCACAAAGGCATAGGGCGAGCGCAGCGACTTGACGCGCCGCGCCGTCTTCGTCTGCCAATTCTTGATCCGCTGCGCCTCGTCGAGCACCACGATGTCGGGTTTCAGGACGGCGTTGATGTCGTCTGCATCGCCCAGCACCTGCTCGTAATTGACGATGGTGAAGAAGGGCGGCTCGCGATAGGCCGCGAGGCGCTGCTGGCGCGGACCGAAAACCAGGCGGATCGGGCGTTCGGAGAAGCGCGAAACCTGTTCCTCCCACTCCGCCTTGAGCGAAGCCGGGCACACGACCAGCACGCGCTCGATGCCCTTGCGCCGTGCCAGCAATTCGCAGGCGGCGATGGCCTGGATGGTTTTGCCGAGCCCCATATCGTCGGCCAGCAGCGCCCGCTCGCCGAAGGCGAGGTGCAAGGTTCCGAGGCGCTGATACGGCAATAGCGGATGGGTGAGCACATCGATCGTTTCGTGGCCCGCGGCGAGTTCGGCTTCGAAATCGGCGCGAGCCTCGAAGCGCAGGCGCTCGCGCTTCGCCCGCTCGAGCCAGGGGCCGAAATGCCGGGACAGGCGCACCCTGGAGGTGACCGCCGCGGGGGCTTGCGGCCAAGCCGCGAGCAGTGCCTCGATGCGGCGCGCATCCCTCGTCAGCGCCCCATCCTCCTCGAGCCAGGGCGCAAGCCAGTCGCGGGCCGCCGCGAACGCGGCATCGGCCGCGTTCGAAGGCCAGCAGAGCGCCGGTACGGCCGCCCCACGCCGGTCGAGAAAAACCTCGATGCGCGGGCTTCCGACCTTTGCCGCGCCGCGAAACGCCCGGAGCTTGCGACGGCCGAGGGCCGCCAGCACGCCCTCGATATGCTTGCAGGTGCCGAGCGCGTTCACCCGATGGTCGATGCATCCGCAGGAATTGGTGAACCCGTCGAGGCTTCTGATCTCGACCTCGTAGCTGCCGCCGCTGGCCGAGCGGGCGCGGAACACGCCGAAGAACTCCTGCTCTCGTTCGATCGCGACGACATCCAGGATTTCCGCGCGGCCTCGCCAACGTCGAAGCGCGACCTCGTCCTCGTCGCTGGTCAGCCACCCGAGGACCGGCTTCCGTTCGAGCACGGCCTTGGCCTTGCTTTTGCGCCTACTCCTGCGAACAGGCTTGTCGGAGGAGGGTTGCGGGTTCTCGGCGGCCATATTTTGCGGCATCTTGGATCAACACCCTCGATGGTTGCGGCAATCACGCACGACCGGCGGATAGGGGACGCCGCTCCGTTCCTCGCGGAGCAGCTATTTCACGCCCGGCCGACTCTATGGAGCCGCCCTCGGGAGACCCGCAAGGCCATCGGCCGCGTCATGCACAGGAGTCGCGGCGCGAACCGGGGTGTTTTCGGGCTGGGCCAGGTGTCGCAAGGCGCAAGAGTGTGTGGTATCGATGACCCACATGGCGGATGCCGTCGGAACTACCCATGACGCATGAGCGTCCCTGGCATCATCCTCCTGCGCATCGACTCGGTGCGACACTCGCGCAAAGGGGCGCGACTGCTGGCCGCCATTGACCGGTTCGGCGACATCCTTTCGTGCCGCGGCGCATCGCCGCCGATGGTCGCCTCGAGCAGCTTGTGCCATTGCCGTCGTGTTCGGCAGCGTTCTCGGCTAATGTCGTCCTCGGCAAAGGAGGGGCCGATCCATGACTGTGAAGCAAGCGCGCATCACGCTCGATCCGAAAGTATCGGCCGGCAAGCCCGTCATCCGTGGTACGCGGCTGTCCGTGGAATTCGTGATCGGTCTGATGGTCGACGGATGGAGCGAAGCCGACATGCTCGCCAATTATCCCGGGATTACCCACGAGGATGTCATCGCCTGTCTCGCCTATGCGCGCGAAACTCTGAGTTCCGAGAAAGTCTTCCCGAGCGCAGCCTGAAATGCGCTTCCTCGCCGACGAGAATTTCCCGGGCGCAGCCGTAGGGCTGCTTGAGGAAGCGGGGCACGATATCGTTTGGGTAAGGGTGGCGGCACCGGGCATAAGCGATCCAGATGTATTGGCGTGGGCGGTGCGCGAGGAGCGCATCTTGCTCACCTTCGACAAAGACTTCGGCGAACTTGCCAGAAGTTCGGCGTTGCCGGCCACGTGTGGCGTCGTGTTGTTTCGGACACCGATGCCAAGGCCCGGCGATGTCGGACGGTGGCTCGCCAACCTAGTCACGTCTCGTGACGATTGGGCCGGCCATTTTTCGGTCGTCGAGCCCGGCCGTGTTCGGATGCGACCCCTCGGGTAGCGGGCGCAGGGTTGCGGAGGGCGAACGATCAATACAAATAGGCAGCCAGCGGTCCCTGCGGCGTGCTCCGGCGGCCTTTAATTCTGGCGTCCTACCCCGCCTTGAGCGCTCCCACAGAATCACCGAATGACGCACCGTTCACTTTGAGCGCCTGCGGATGAAATGATTGACCAACGCGGCGACCAGCGCGAACAGAAGCGGTGGCGTGGCCAAACCCAGGGCGGTGATGAAAACGGTCGCGGACTCGTCCGATGAGAGATCGGTATAGATTTGCGGGTCGACCGCGAGCGCGACCCCGCTGACGATCAGTCCGAAGAATGCGGCTCTGACGACCGAAACGTGCCGCTTGGAATGGCCGGCTTCCTTCATCATGACGCCTCCCCGATCGATGCCCAATATGAAGAGCCGCATCCGATGGTCAACTGGGAATAGGAATCCACCATTCACGATGCAGGACGCGACTCGGCAACGCCTGATCGGTCATCACGTTGCCACGAGGATCATGGTCTACATCCACTGGCCTGAGCTCGAGCGGATACGGCGGCAGCTCGCCGCGCCCGTTCGTTACGCCTCCTTGTCGAGCTCGAATTTCACCAGTTCCCCCAAATCCGGCTCACCGCACCGCGCCAGAACAGCATCGCGCACTTGGTCGCGGAGCCGGCTCACCGACACGAAATCAGTCCCCGAGGGCAGGATCGGTTCCGCGATCTCGACGCTGATGGGAGCCCATCGCGGGAACCATTGGTCGCAGCGCAGCATCGAGCGCGTCCCGCGTAGCGCGCCGGGAAGGACAGGCACCTTCGCCTCGGCGGCCACCTTGAAGGCGCCGAGATAGAAGCCGAGCAGGCCGGGCCGTCGCGTGAACGTGCCTTCCGGGAAGAAGACGAGAATGCGGCCCTGCCCGCACGCCGCGACCACCGCCTCGGTGTCCGCCCGGCTCGCGGCCATGTCGTAGCGCTCGACGAATAGCGTGCCCAGCGCCCGCAATGCGAGGCCGGGAAAGGTCTGTCTGGCGAACTCCTTCTTGGCGACGAAAACAGGCTCGCCCGGCAGGATCGAGACCAGGACGAGCGCGTCCACATAGCTCGAATGATTGAACACGAGCATGGCATCGCCGCGCGGGACGCGGCCGAGGCCGCGGACCGTGAGCGGCACCCGCAGAGCCGCGAGCGCGACGCGCGCGATCGTTCGCAATGCCGCCCACCGCCATTCGAGCTTCGGCAACGCCACGATTGCCGGCCATCCGACGAGACAACACAGGCCCACCACCGTCCACCACCACGCCGCGTAAAGGAACTCGGCCACGAGCCCTGCCAGATGTCGGATTCTCGGGCCAAGGCCTGCCAGCCACATCCGCAGGATCTGCCGCCAGAGTGCGCGCTGCGGCGCACCGATGCGCCCGCGCTCGTAGAGTTCCTTGGCCGCGCTCCTGCGGATCTTGCCGCTCGATGTCTTCGGCACGCTGCGCGGCGGCGCAAGCACGATTTCATCGGGGGCGGCGCCGGAAAGCTCCGTGACCAGCTCGTGAGCGCGGGACTGGAGCTTGGCGCGGACGGCGGGATCGCTCTCTCGCGTCTCCGCCAGGACCACCAGCCTCTCCGTGCCGGATGCAGGGTCCGCCGCGCCGAAGACGGCGACCCCGCCCTTGCGAATGCCCGGGATCTCGGCGACCGCCTCCTCGATCTCTTGCGGGTAGATGTGGCGGCCGGAACGAATGATGATGTCCTTGATCCGGCCCGTGATGAAGATGTCGCCGCCGGCGAGGTATCCGCGATCCGCGGTGTCGAGCCAGCCATCGTCGAACAGCTCGCGTGTCTTCGGCTCGTTGCGGAAATAGCCCTTCGTCGCCGACGGGCCGCGGAACTCGATCCGGCCTTGGCGACGTTCGCCGAGCTCGAAGCCGGTCGCATCGATGATCCGAATCTCATGGCCGGACAGCGGCTGGCCGCAGGCGACGATTTCGAGCGGTCTCGGGTCCTGCGGCCGAGCCGGCTCGGCTACCCCCCGCAGCGTCAGCGCCTCGCGGTCCACGCGGTCGATGATCGGCGCTCGGCCGGCCGGCGGAAACGCCAGCCCGACGGAGTTTTCTGCGAGCCCATAGACCGGCGCCAACGCTTGCGGCCGGAAGCCGTAGCGGCCGAAGCGCGCCATGAAGCGCCGGATCGTGTGCGGGCTGACCGGCTCGGCGCCGTTCGCCACCATCCGCAGCGCGCTCAGGTCGAGACCTTCGAGCCTCGCATCCTCGACCTTGTTGAGGCAGAGCTCGAAACCGAAGTTCGGCGAAGCCGAGAAGGTGGCCCGGAAGCGGTGCATCGCCCATAGCCAGCTTTCCGGGCGCACCAGGAAGCTCATGGGCGACATCACATAGAGCCGTGCCGCGAAATGCAGGCAGCCGAGCCAAGCACCGATCAGCCCCATGTCATGATAAAGCGGCAACCAGCTGACGAACGTATCGGCCGAGCTTGCCTGCATGGCTTGGCCCATGGCTCGGATGTTGGCGAGCAAATTCGCATGCGTCAGGACCACGCCCTTCGGGTCGCCGGTGCTTCCGGACGTGTACTGGATCAGTGCGATGGCGGCGGGGTCCGTGTTCGGCGGCAGGCGTACATCCGCGGGACCGCTGCGAAGAGCAGCGACGCTGTCGAGGGCGGGCAGGGATTCGACCTGGCCGCGCAACAGCGAGGCGACGCCTTGTGCTCGCGGCGTCGTCACGAGGATTTTGGCGCCGGCATTCCGAAGGATGGCGGCTTGTCGGCGCAAATGGTCCTCGAGCTGCGCCAGCCGCATCGGCGGATAGATCGGGACCGGAACGGCGCCGGCATAGAGGATGCCGAAGAACGCGGCGAAGAAGTCGAGGCTCGTCGGCAGCATGAGGGCCACGCGATCGCCCGGAACGATGTCGCGCGCGATCAGCCCCGCGGCGACGGCGCGCCCGGCATTGGCGAGCTCGCCATAGGTCATTGCGCCGAGAACGGTGGCTTCGTCCTGCAAGAGCGTCAGTTGCGGACGATCGCCGTGCCGGGCGACGTGCCAATCGAGGACCTCGACCAAAGTTCGCGCGTCGGACGCGGCAGGCACCAAAGGCAAAGCGGGCGGCGGAGGTTCGCCCGCACGGGATAGTCGCGCGCTCGGAGCGGACCGCGCCAGCGCCGCCGCGAGATCGTGGACGGTATCGGCCTCGGCGACGATGTCGATCGGCAGCCGCACCTGGAAGGCGCGTTCGATCCGCAGGATCAACTCGGTGCGGCCCAGACTGTCGATGCCGAGATCGCGATCGAGCCGGCTCGTCGCGGCGATATCGACGAATCTCGCCCGCTGCGGATGCAGCTCGCGCACGAGCTCGCCAATAACCGCGATGAGATCGCGTTCTTGGGACGCCTTCGGGTCGACGGCAGCTGTGTCGGAGAGCGCCAGCATGTCGAGATGCCTACCGCCCCGCCTTCGAAGCGCGTTGACATGGGTCAACCGCCGGGCGCGCCGGCAGTGGCGCGCCACGGTCGATGAAGATGGGCAATACTCGTTCGCCGTGGCCCTGTGATGGAGCATCCGAATTTACGAAAAACCATCCCGGCTCGGCGATGCGTCCTCGGAGGCACTACGCCGGAGGTGCGTGGCACGAACTCTCAGGCCACTTCCAACGTTGGAATGGCCTTGATCTTCTCTCCAAGTTCCTGCTCGGCGCGCTGCAGATCGTAGCGCTTCTGGAGATTGAGCCAAGGTCGGGACCGTTTCCGCACAGCTTTCCGAGTCGCAACGCCATGATGGGCGTCACAGGCTGCTTTTCCTCGAGAATGTCATAGAGCGTCTGACGTGACACGCCGAGCAACTTGGCGATCTCCGTCTTGGGCCGATCTAGCGCCGGTAGAATCTCCTCGCGCAGAAGTTCGCCGGGGTGCATGGGCGGCAAGCCGCGCTTCGGGAGCTTCTTGGTCATGGAACCTGTCCTCAGTGATAGTCTTCCAGATCGACGTCGATGGGATCGCCTTCCATCCAGCCGAAAGTGATCCGCCAGTTTCCGCTGGCATTGACCGCATAGCGGCCTTTGTCGCGGCCGACGAGGTCTTGTTGGGAATGCGCCTCTGTTTTGCCGCGAAAGGAACTCCCCCAGCGCGCAAGTGCCGGAAGGGTGGCGAGCCGCGACGGCGGGCGAGGCAAGGGCTGCCTCGGTTACGCCCGGGGATCGCCCTTGCCCGTTTGAATGCCGTTTCTGGCGGCTGGGAAGCCCGAGGAGCCGCCGATTATCTGCGCCCCGGAGCCATATCCCCCGCGCCCCGGCACATCCCTTGGCGCCGTGCCCGCTATGATCCGCTGCACGTGCTCATGAAGGCTTCCCGTTTCTTGCCCCGGACCTTGTCTGCGACCGCCTGTTTGAGACAATTCAACCGCGCCTCCAACATGCAGACTTGCAGCGCATCGCTGAGATCTGGACCCTTCAGGCTCTGATCCACGCTTTGGCGGCATGTTGACCGTCTCAGGACGTCGCCCGGATTGGGCTTGGCGCGCGCCGGCGCTTTGGCCGGAGCGGCGTCGGGAGCGGCCTCAGGAGCGGGTGCGCTCGCGCCCGGGGCTGATTGGACAGGTGTTTGGGCCATGCTTACGCCCGACATCGCGAGCATTGAGGCCGTGAGCGTGAAGAGTACGAGCCGCTTCATATCCGAACCCTCGCCGATCCTGTCGCCCCCGCAGGATTATATACGGGCCTGTGGCTTCTGTCCGCCCCGATCGAGCGCCTCGTGAAGCCGAGCCAAAAGAGGCCCCGAGAGCGGGCCGCGGTGATGCGAATTTCGGATTCGCTGCACGGGCGTGTTGACATACAGCCCGTGGCCGGGACGCGAGTCGTT
>JBIOEJ010000055.1:0-35905 GCA_044445965.1 Hyphomicrobiales bacterium | reverse complement strand
CGTGCCCCTCACATTGAAGGGCGCAAGGGTGGTGGACACCCCGGGCGCCTATTCGCTGTGGTCGAGCGGGTCGGCGGTGTTCGTCGACGTGCTGCCCCAGGCGCCTCGCCCCGCCGGTCTGCCGGCGGGGACGATCTGGAGGGACAAGCCGCGCGAGGACATACCTCACAGCATTTGGTTGCCCGACACGGGTTACGGCGAGCTTCATGCCTCGATGGAAGCCTATTTCCGCGATGGGCTCCGCCGCGCCTCGCATGGGGACTTGGCGACGGCGCTGGTCTTCTACTGTCTCGCCGATTGCTGGCAGTCCTGGAATGCGGCGAAGCGGGCCGTGTCATTCGGCTATACGGCAGTGATCTGGTATCGCGATGGAACCACCGGCTGGGAAGAGGCGGGCCATCCCCTCGAGCAGCGTTCGCCCGAGCCACGGCCGCCCTAGCCCCTGGGTTCTAGTCGAGCTTGGCTTCGATCATTCTGGCGATGGCGAACAGGCGTTGTTCGATGAGGACCGGAACCTCGCAGGCAAAGCCGATCGATCTGCGGCGATCCTCGAAGATGCGCAAGTCCCAGTCGAGCTTGTCGCCGAGGTCCTTGAGCTTCGCGGGGTCGGTATCCGGTTTGTCGCGCAGATCGAGGAAATCGTGGTTCTCCGCCCGTATCTGGGTCGCGAACTCGCTCTGCCGGCGCGCGGCGCGCCCAAGGCCGCTCATAACCTCGTCACGCTGCCGGTTGAGCCCGTCGAACACGCCGGCAAAGACGAGCAGCAGCCGGGCGTTCTTGCTCGCGCCGGCCCCTTCGCTGAAGGTGTCGATCAGCTTTTGCGCCTCGTCGAGCGGCGTGCGGCGCGCGGCAAGCTTCGCCACGAGATCGGCCACATTGGGATCGGCGCTCCATTGGTCGGTAAACCCGTCCAGTGAAGGGCCGGACCACACCGCGGGAAGCGAGATCGTCGGCACCCTGATCTGTTGGCAGGGCCAATCAGGATCATAGCGCGTCGCAGCTGTGCTCGGAGCCGGGAAGGCGCATGCCGCGATCACCAGCGCGGTCAGCCCAATCGCCGCGTCGATGGTTCGTTTGCGAATACGTGCCATGGCTTATTCCGGCGAGACCGCGACGCCCCAGGGGAAGCGCCCGACCTGGATGCTCTTGACGACCTTGAGGCTCGCCACGTCGATGATCGAGATGTCGTTCGACACTCCGTTGGTCGAGATCAGGTATTTCTGGTCGGGCGTGAAGGCGAGCTGCCAGACGCGCTGGCCGACGAGAAGGTATTTCTCGACCTTGTGCGTCGCGGCGTCGACGACCGCGACCCGGTTCGCGGGGCCGAGCGCTACGAAACCGAGCTTGTCATCCTTGGTGAAGCGGATGCCGACCGGCTGGATGGCCTCGGAGCGCAAGCCTGGTACGGAGAAGGTGATCTTGTCCGTCACGACGTGCTTGACGGGGTCGATGACGCTCACCGTGCCGCCGACCTCGGCCGACACCCAGACCTCGGAGCCGTCATTCTTCCACTCCGCATAGCGGGGACGCGCATCGACGAGCACATTGGCAACGACCTCGCGCCTCTCCGTGTCGATGAAATGCGCCATGTTGGTCGTCTCGGAGGTGTTGACGACGATCTTCCCGTCGGGACTGACGCCCATGCCCTCCGGCTCGACGCCGACCGGGATTTCCGCGAGCGATTTGCGCGCCTTCACATCAATGATGGTGACGAGCGCGTCGTTCTCGTTCGAGAGGTAGAGAAGCTCGCCCGTCTTGTTGAGGGCCAGCAGTTCGGGATCGGGACCCGACGGAAGATCGCCGATCACCTCGAGCGTCTTGGTATCGACGATCTGCACGATATCGTCGTCGCCTGCGCAGATATAGAGGAATTTGCCGTCGGGGCTGATGACGATGCCGCGCGGCCGCTGGCCGACGGGCACGGTCTTGACGGTCACCATCTTGTCGAGGTCGACGACGCTGATGGTGTTGTCTCTTTCGTTCGTCACATACGCCGTGTAGGCGAATGCCGGCGCAGCCAAGCCTAGGCCTATCGCCAGAGCCAGGATTTGCACCCCGCGTGCGTAACGCCCTCTCGCCATTGTCAGTTCAGCTTGCATTTCGTTTCCGGACGATCATAGCCGAGCGTATCGAGTTCCGACACCTGATGCAGGAAGCCCTCCTGCGGCGATACCGAGGCGATGGTGCGGCCGTCACCAAGGAGAATGGGCTGACGCAATTGGAGGTTCCAATCGCGCAAGGTCAGCTTCTGCCCCTTGAAGGCGGCGATCTCGAAGCTCGGGCTCTTGATATACGCGGCGATCTTGGCGGTGTCGCCGGACTGCGAGCGGGATGCACCCTCGCCGATCATGCGCGCCGCCGTCCAGGCCTGCATGTCGATGGCCTTCATGCGGCGCTGCGCAAGCTTCAGGAAGCGGTTCTGCAATTGCACCGCGCCCCAATTGTCATGGGTTGCGTCCCAGCTGGTGGGCACGAGCCCCGCCGATCCCGCGACCGGGCGCGCATCCCAGGTCCGATAGGGGAGGTAGCCAGCGAAGACGTTGCTCTCATCGGCAGCCACGAGCACGTCATAAGCCGGCGCGTTCTGGGTGAAGACGGGCATCTGCCGCTGCACCTGCGCGACGCCCGAGTCGGTGCGCCGCGCGCCACCGGTGTCCTTGAAGACGCGCTCCTCGACGATCTTGGCGCCGAAGCGAGTAGCCGCGCGGCGTAGCGCCTCCGCGAACAGAATGTCTTGGGGGTGTGAGCCAGTGACGAGGAACCAGCGGCGCCACTGTTTCCACACGAGATATTGCGCCAGACCGTCGGCCAGCATCGAGCGCGTCGGGGCGGTGTGGATGACATTGGCGCGACAGTTCTCCTCGCGCAGCGAGTCATCCGTCGCGCCGACATTGAAGAACACCGCCCCGCTATCGCGTGCCGCGTCCGCTGCCGCGAGAAGCCTCTCCGCCGGCAGGTCGACGATGATCAGCGATACGCCCTCGCCGATGAGCGATTTAACGGCGATGGAGGGATCGTCGGCCGGTTTCAAGCGGACATCCTCCAATGTGAAGCGCTGATTGGTGAACCGTCCGGTGCCGTTGTTGTCCTCGATGGCGAGCCTCGCGCCCGCGATCCCGTCATCCTCGACAGGCTCGTCGAGGAGCGATATCGGTTGTTGCTTCGATTTGACTTGGCGCAGATAGCCGATCTTGATCTCGGTCTGATCCGCGGTCTGCGCGCGTGGCGTCTCAAATCCGCCCGCGAGCAGCACGAGCAGCGGAGCGACCCAGCGCACCATCGTGAAGCGGGAACGGGTCATGTGCCGCACACGGCGCATATCGGCGGGCCTTGCCTTTGTCGGTGCCCCTATCACGGTGCGCGCCGCGCCAAGTTCAAGTTCCAAGCCTTGTCGAGGTTGCGTGCCTTTGCGAGGATTTCATCGCTCGGCAGGACCGCCGAGGCCAGGTCGACATCGGTGAAATCGGCGCCGTCGAGATTGGCGTTGGAGAGGTCGGCTCCGGCAAGATCGGCATGGTTCAGGTTGCAGTTCGAAAGATTGGCGTTCCGCAGCTTCGCGAATTCGAAATCGGCGCGAGAAAGATTGGCGCCGCTCAAATCCGCGTCTCGGAGATCGGCCGATTTGAGGACGCCACGCATGAGCCCCATCGACTGATTGCGCATATCGGCGCTGAAATCGGCCCCAGCCAGCTTGGCGCCGATCAAGCTCGCTCCGCTGAGATCGCCGGCGATCCGCGCGCCGCTCAAATCCGCGCCGCCGAGTTTGGCGCGCTGCATCTGCGTGCTGAAGAGGGATGCCTTGACGAGCGTCGCGCCCGTCAAATCCGCCTCGACCAGCCAGGCCTGGTTGAGGTTGGCGCCATCGAGGCGCGCGCCTTTCAATTTCGTTCGGTTGAGCCGAGCCAGTCGAAGATTGGCACCGGAGAAGTCGATGCCCGAGAGATCGAGGTTGGATAATCGCTTTCCCTCGAAGTCGGCGGAACGCGTCGGCGTCGCCCCCTTGAGAAGCGCCTCGACCTCGGCGCGCGTCATCTCGGCCGTCGCCATCTCCGGGCTGTTCAGGTCGACATAGCGAAGCAAATCTTGCGACAAACCGTCGCAAGGGCGGGCCAGCAGGGCTGCTGTCAATGTCAGAGCGGATGCGAGGCGAAACAACATGGCGCGTCTCCACAGCTCCCGGTTGAGCCTAGCACGATTAGTTGCGAACGTCGCGCTGGGCAGGGCGATTCGGCGTCAAAATTGCATCGGGCGAAATATTAGGGGCTGGCGAACGGCCGGTTCCAACCCGTGCCTGGATGAAAGAGGCCAAACGCATGAATCTTCTGGAGCTGATCTTCACGGTGTGTGCAATCGGAAATACCGGCATGTGCGAGGACAAGCACATTGCCGTGGAGCAGCAATTATCGGTGACGGCATGCGTGATGCAAGCGCAGCCTACGATGGCGCGATGGGTCGCCGAAAACCCGAATTGGACGATCGTCCGCTGGCATTGCGATTATTCCGCAAACAGGAGGCAGAAGGCCTGATGCCGGGTCCCGCCTGCTCATTCGCAAGGTCGTTGTCGGGGCCGCCCTTACCCCGCTCGTCGCGGGCGAGGAGCAATCAGGAATATCGGAGCTTTCCCTAACCGACCGGCCGGGTTTGGTGTAGTGTCCCCGGCACCGAGCTCGGAGATCAGCGTCATGACAAGCGTCGTGTCGGCAACCGCATTCCGCGATGGCTGGATGGCCCGCAATCGCGAGGCGCGGCGCCTCCTGCGCCGCGGCTTGTCGTGCCTTTTCGCGACTGTCCTTTTCCTGGGCGACGCCTCGGCGGCCGGGCGCATCCGCTTCTGGAACCTCACGACCGGAACCATCAAGGAGTTTCGGCTCGCGCCTGCGGGCACAACTGAATTCGGCAAGAACCAGTGCGAGAACGACAAGGACGGCACGGTCGATCACGACGAAAGGCTGCCAATCCTCGGCGTCGGGCCGGGCCGTTACGATGCGAAGATCGTCTACACCACCGGAAAGGCTTGCATGGCTCGCGATATCGAGGTGAAGGACGGCAAGGTCTTTGCGCTCGAGGATCGCGATCTGAGGGACTGCAAATAACCAACTTGCGAGGCGTGATGGACGCCGCTTATGTCGTCGCGATCTTGCCGACGGTGCTAATCGCGCTGGCGGGGAACCCGACTTCCGCACAAACCCAAACCTGCTTCCGCGCTTGCCTCGCCTCGAAAGTCAAGCAAAGCGACGTTACGGACGACATGATCCGTTTTCAGATGACGCAGTGCCGCGACGCCTGCGATGACGAGAGTCGCGCCAAAGCCGTCCAACTGGGCCTTGATCGCAAGATCGCCGGCTGCGAGCCGCAACCCGTTTCGGACGCCGAGTTCAAGGCTCTGCGCGCGGCGAGCGCCTCTTTCCTCACCTACGCCAACAGCTTCACATGGGATGTCCACAACATCCTGCCCGGCAAGGTGATCCGCAAGGTCGAGATCGCCTACCCCACGCTCGACCTTGATGAGACGATCGCGACAGGCGGCGGCATCGTGCTGCCCGGCGAAACGGCGACGATGCTCATCAACGGCGTTTTCGAGGGTTATCCGGCGATGCGCTATGGGATGAAGGTGCGCGCCCTCTACGCCTGCTCCATCGATTGAAGCTGCTGCCGGCTCGGCCGATCCGCTTCGGTCACGAGGCCGCGGGCCTTGTCGAGCGGATGCGCTCGACGAGCGAGCTGATGAATGCCGGCGATCGCTGGGCGCGGGGCGTGGCAATCAGGAAATCCGCGACGATATGTGCCGGATGACCGTCGAGGACGAAAATGCGTTCGACCAGTCGAACCGCTTCGACGACGTCGTGTGTCACCACAATACTCGTGACGCGCCGGTTTTCCACCAAGGCGACGAGCTCTTCCTGAAGCTGCTTCGCCAGCTTCTCGTCCAGCGATACGAAAGGCTCGTCCAGGAGGAGCAGATCGGGACGAATAGCGAAGGCCCTCGCTATGGCGACGCGGCGGGCGAGGCCGAGCGACAATTCGCCGGGAAAATGGCGACGGTGCTGGCCAAGCCCGAGAGCGTCGAACAGTGCGTTCAGATCGGGTTCGGTGGCTTGCGGGGCCACGATGCGGACATTGTCCTCGACGCTGCGCCAAGGCAGAAGGCGAGGCTCCTGAAAGACGAAGCCGAGGCGCCGCGCGGGGGATATGACATGGCCCTCGAAATCACGGTCGAGGCCGGCGATGATCTTCAGAAGCGTCGTCTTGCCGGCGCCTGAGGGGCCGACGAGCGCTGCGACCTCGCCCGCGGCGAGCCCGAATGCGATATCGACGAGAACGTCCTTGTGCTCACCCGCCGCGTTGCGGAACGACTTTCGCCGGACCTCAACCTCGACGCTGCCGGGATCGCCAACGCGATGCGTGTCGCTCAAGAGGCTGCACCACACATGTTTCAACCGCCAACATTACCGCCACGAAACACAGACCGTAGGCGAGAATGCGCGCCACGTCGAAGACTTGAAAGGCCGTGCCGACGGCGAAGCCGACGCCATTTGGTCGTCCCACCAACTCGACGACGAGGACGATCTTCCAGACGAGCGAAAGCCCTGACCGCGAGGCAGCCGCGAGATAGGGCGCAAGCTGGGGAACGACGATGTGCCGCATCCTCCTCCATCGATCGAGCCTGAAGGCCTGCCCCATCTCGTCGAGGGCCGGATCGAGCGCGCGGGCTCCCTCGCGCAGCGTGGCAACCGTATTCGGCAACTTGTTGATCGCGACCGCGCCGATCGCCGCGGCTTCCGTCAGGCCGAACCAGATATAGGCGAGGAGGATGGTCACCAGGGCCGGCAGATTGAGCAGGAGGATCAGCCAAGGGTCCGCGAAGCGGTCGAAGGCCGCCGAACGGCCCATCGCATAGCCGATCGCGGCACCGGCCGAAATCGCGAGCGCGAAGGCGGCTGCGACTCGCGCCAGCGTCACCATGAGGTTGAGCGCCAACGCGCCCGAACGGGCCTCCTCGACGAACGTCGTCAGCACGGCTTCGGGCGAGGGGAGGAGCCTTTCACCCGCGATGCTTGCGCCCAATTGCCATGCGAGCAGCAGCGCTCCGAGCGATATGGCGCGCCACATCACGTTGAAGCTACCCGCCCGGGATCGCAGCGTAGAATGTGCCGGGCGCGAGCTCACTCGACTTGCCGACGAGCTCCGGCCCGCCAAGGTTGGCGAGCAGCGCGTAGAGCTTGCGCGCATCGGCTTCCTCGGCGCTGACCGGACGGCGCGGTATGCCTTCCGCGTAGCGCTGACGATAGACGGCAAGCACATCGTCGTTGCGCAGGTTCAATCTCGGTTTCAGTCGCTCCCATTCTTCGGGCGACTGAGCGAGGATATCCTTGGCCTTCCGGGTCATGTTCAGAAATCGAACCAGCGCAGCATTGTTTTGGCGCGCCCAATCCTCGCTGAACACATAGCCGAGATTGGCGATGGGACCGGTCGCGCCGAGGCGCATCGCCAGGTCCTCGACGCCGACCAGGCGACGGAAGCCTTCAGCCTCGAGCTCGGCGCAAAAATTCCAGAAGTTCAAGCTCGCCGCGAATTCCCCTTGGCGCGCCTTTTCGGCCAGGAGCGACGGAGCGCCATAGACGATCGAGGCCTGCGCCTTGAGGTCGATGCCCTCTTGCAAGGCCGCGCCGCGAACAATGAGCCAGCTCTTGTCGAGCGGTCCGCCGGCCACGGCGAGCGTCTTGCCTCTGAGCTCGCCCAAGCTTGCGATCGAGGACGTCTTGGGCGTCATGATCGCACCGATGGCGGACGAATAGGGATAGAAGGTCAGGCGTTCGCCGAGCGACCGGACGCGCGAGACATAAAGCCAATCGGAAATGATGATATCGGCTTGGCCTGCCCTCAATGCGAGCTCCGCGCCCTGGGGGCTTGCGAGCTCGACCGTCTCGACCATCAGGTCGGCTGCCTTGTCCAAGCCGTGATTGCGGATCACCTCCAGCTCCCAGGCGAAGCTGCCGGTTTTCAGGGCCGCAAGGCGGATGGCGGAAGCGGCGCGTGCCGGTGCCGCGGCGAGCGCAACGCCGGCCATGAAGGCGCGGCGAGACACGAGGTGACGCATGACCCGCATGGTAACTCCGCTCGAATGTGTCAGGCCGCGCCGCGCCTTCCGATCAATCCCTTCGACGGATCATAGGCGACGAGTGCGCCGATGAGAAACACCGCCGTGCAGGCAAGGACGGCGCATAGCGACTTCCAGTCAATCTGGCGGTAAAGCGTAAAACGAACGAGCTCGACCGCATAGGTGAATGGGTTGAGCTGGCAGATCACATAAAGCGCCGGGCTCGTCTCCTGCACGCGCCAGAGCGGATAGAGTGCCGAGGAGGCGAAGAACATCGGGAAGATCACGAAATTCATCACGCCCGCGAAATTTTCGAGCTGGCTGATCATCGAGGACAAGAGCATGCCGAGCGAGCCCAGCATCATGCCGGCAAGGATCAGCGCCGGCAGCACGGTCAGATAGCCGAGCGGCGGCGGCTCGATGCCCCAGAACCAGGCGATCAGCAGATAGGCATAGACCTGGATGACCGACACGGCCGTTCCCGCCATGAGCTTCGCGACCAGGATGAACCAGCGCGGCAGGGGGCTGACGAGAAGGATGCGCATATTGCCCATCTCACGGTCGTAGACCATCGACAGGGATGACTGCATGCCGTTGAAGAGCTGGATCATCGCTATCAAGCCGGGCGTGATGTAATCCTCGTAGAGGATGTAGGTATCGTAGGGCGGAATGATCGAGAGACCGAGCACGCTGCGAAAGCCCGCGGCGAAGATCAAAAGCCAGACGAGGGGCCGCACCAACGCCGAGACGAAGCGCTCGCGCTGATGAATAAAGCGCAAGCCCTCGCGCCAGACCACGCCCTTCAGGCAGATCAGATATTGGCGAAGCGTGAAGCCGCGCCCGAGCTCCGCCGCCCGCTCGATCTCGGTCGAATGCGCGCCTGCCGTCACGCCGGCATTTCCGGTCTTGCGGATGCGTCGACCGCGGTGAGCGCCGCGAAGGCTCCAGCGATATCCGTGGCATTCTGCGCCGCGATCACGGCTCCGGCCGATCCCGCGGCGAGGACGCGCCCGTGGTGAAGGACGACGATATCGTCCGACGGCTCGATCTCGTCGAGAAGATGGGTCGCCCACAGCACGGTGATGCCGGCTTTCGTGACGAGATCGCGGAGATGCCGCAAGATGTCGGCGCGCGAGCTGACGTCGAGGCCGACCGTCGGCTCGTCGAGGACGAGCAGCGCCGGACGGTGCAGCAGGGCGCGGGCGATCTCGACACGTCGCATCTGGCCGCCGGAGAGATTGCGCGCTTTGTCATGGGCTCGGCCCGCGAGGTCCATTCGGCCGAGGATCGCCGTGGCGCGCTCGCGCGCTTCTTGCGAGCCGATGCCGTGCAGCGCCGCGTGATAGCGCAAGTTCTGCGCGACCGTCAGGTCGAGATCGAGGGTGCGCGCTTGAAACACCACTCCGAGCCGCCGCAGGGCCTCTCCGGGATCTCGGTTGACATCGAAGCCGAGAACGCGAATCCGCCCCCGACGAGCCGCGAACAGCCGCGTCACTAGCGAGAACAGGGTCGTCTTGCCGGCACCGTTGGGCCCGAGTAACGCCGTGCAGCTCCCCCGAGGGGCGGCAAAGCTGACATCGTCGAGCGCAACGCGGGTGCCGTAGGAATGGCTCAGATGCTCGATCGACAGGGCCGGCGCGGCTGCAATGTCGGACACCAGCCACCTTTCACCCCGAAGCGAGGGGGTGCGCTGCACCATGCAACGGTTGTCCGCCAGCGGTCACTGAACCTTCTTTCCGTCGGGACCGTATTGCTTCAGGAAGGCGATCAGATCCTTGATCTTCTGGTCGTCCTTGACGCCGATGAAGATCATCTTGGTGCCGGGGATCTTGGCGCGCGGATCCTTGATGTAGGTCGCAAAGGTGTCCTCGTCCCAGGTGATGCCCGAATTCTTGTTGGCGTCCGAATAAGCGTAACCCGGATAAGTTCCTGCCTTGCGACCGATCACCCCGTTGAGAACGGGGCCGACCGCGATCTTCGCGTTTTCGCCGATCTGATGGCAGGCGCGGCAGACGATGAACACTTTCTCGCCGGCGGCAGCATCCTGCGCGGAGGCTCCCGTCCCGGCCACCAGGCTGAGGCTTGCGCTCAAGACGGCGCCGAGGACCGTTTGTCTCATGGCGGAACTGCTCCTTGGGTAAGCTTCGAGTATGGAATTCCTCTTTCCGTTCCTCGGACTATCGATCACCGGGCGGGGATGTCCAGTGGCGATCCGTCGCGGCGCCAGAGAGGAGGGCAGGGGAGTAGGTGTCGGGCAGGCGAAGCTAGCGCCAAAGTCAGATGCCGGCGCACTGGCAGAGGCAGGCGCGCGAAACACCTGCCCCCCGGCAGATTCAACTTGGCGCAATCCCACTAGAAGCAGCGGAAATTACGCCGCTGGGGCGAGAATCGTGACCTTCCGATTCTTCGAAAGCCGCTCAATGAGCGGGCTTTATCGATTTTGGTCAGATTTCAGCGGAAACGTAGCTGGTCACTTCCATGCCAATGCACACTTCGGTCACGCGGGGTGTCGACCAAGTCATTGCTTTCTCTCCTCGTGTGAAGTCGTAGAAAAACATACGGCTCCGCCGGTTGTCTTTCAACCCGCAAGATGCAAGTTTCAGCTTTGGTGGATGTCTGGACTCGTTGGCTTTATCACCGACCCGCAACGCAGCCATGAGGAGACGGCATGACGACAAAGTGCTCGATTGCCTCGGCCTCGGGAGCTGTTCTCTGCGCCGTGGCGTTGTCGATCGGGACGGACGGTCTTGCGGCCGAGATCAACGATTATCCGACATCGGCGCGCGCCGACTATGTATTCGCCTGCATGAAGGCCAATGGCGAAACCCAGCAAACGCTCGAGCGCTGCTCGTGCTCGATCGATGTGGTTGCTTCGCTCATTCCCTATGAACGCTATGTCGACGCGGAAGCCGTCATCAGGATGACCCAGGTTCCGGGAAATCTCGGCAACATGTTTCGGGCAACCGAGTTTTCGAAAAAGGTCGTCGACGATTTGCGGCGCGCCCAGGCCGAAGCCGAAGTGCGGTGCTTCTGAGGACCCGGCTTCGGCCAGAGGACCGAAGACAGACGGCGCAGGACAGAGGAGGCGCAATGGAGCCGCATCAATCCGTCCTCTGTCCTCCGTCTCAGATTTGCGGTTTCTTGTTCGGGAACTCGCCCTTGAAGAGATGCTTGTCGCTGTCGGTGATTTCGACGCGGAAATCGCCAGCGCTGGCGGCGCGATAGGTGAAGCGAAAATTCGGGTCTTCCGAAATCGATATGCCGCCCTCCATCGCAAGGATCAGGTCCTCGCCCTGCCAGACCCTCAGATCCGCCACGAATAGCGGCGGGATGTAGAGGCGCGAGAGCTGATCCATCTGCATCCCTGAATTATTGGGATGGCGGAGCATGATCTGGAGGTCGCGCTCGTCGGGCGGCGCGGCGCCGGAGACCGGATCCGCCTCCTTGACGAACTGGCGCAGCTTCATCTGCCCCATCGCGACCTTGGCCTCCTTGGGGTCCTTCGCCATCGGAGCCGAACAACCTCCCGACGCCTTGACGAAGCGCTGCGTCACATAGAAGGCGCCGTCGCTCAGCTCCGCCACGACATGGATGTTGGTGTAGGTGTCGACCCGTATCCTTGTCGACAGGCTGGTCAATTTGACGTTGGGGCCGATCTTGAAGATCCCAGCCAGTGGAGAGGGGTTCTGATCGATCACCAGCGTCAATGCGACGAGCCGGCGTGTATCTCCGGCCGGCAGGCTGACGCTCATGGTCACCGGGACGATCGCAGCATCCTCGGCTCTCGTGGGAGCATCGAGGCTCACCAGCCCCGAGCCATCCCTCAGGGTCGCGCCATGGAAGATGTCCTTGGCTAAATCGGGCCAAGGGTCGGCTTCCCCATTGGCGAAGGCGCAATTGCTTGCGAAACCGATGAAAGCCGCGATCGCCGTGAGGCGGACGAGAGTTGAGATCGGCCGCGCGCGCCTCGGCTGTATCATCGAACTTCTCCCTGCTGTCGGTATCATTATAGACCACCACACGCTAAAGTCGAAGCGGCGTGGCCGGACGGCCGATGACCAGGGGAAAGCGATGACCCTCTTCCTCGCGAGCGTGACGAATGAAGGCGAGGCCGAAATCGCCATCTCGGGCGGAGCCGACCTCATCGATTTCAAGGATCCCGCCAAGGGCGCGCTCGGCGCGCTCGACCGCAAGGTCTTGCTATCGGCGGTGAAAGCCGTTGCCGGAAGGCGGCCGACGAGCGCCGTCACCGGTGATTTGCCGATGGACTCGCTAACGCTCCCCCGCGCAGTCGAGAGCATCGCCGAAACGGGGGTCGACTATGTCAAGATCGGCCTTTTCGACGATCCGCGGCGTAGCGCCTGCATCGCGGCGCTAGCGCCGCTGTCGGGCAAATTCAATCTGATCGGGGTCATGTTCGCCGACGAGACGGTGGATCCAGCTCTCGTCGATCAGCTCGCGGCGACAGGTTTCTCCGGCGCTATGCTCGATACGGCGCGCAAGCGGGGCGGGCGCCTTCTCGATCATCGTACTCCGGATTTTCTGTCGAAATTCATCGCCAAGTGCCGGGACCGTGGTCTGCTTGCCGGCCTCGCCGGATCGCTCGAGCCGCCCGACGTGCCGCGCCTCCTGGCGCTGCGTCCGGACGTGCTCGGCTTCCGCGGCGCGATTTGCGCTTCGGGTGATCGCAAAGCGGGGATCGACGCCGCTGCCTTGTCGCTCATCCGCGCGCTGATTCCGGCCGATCCCCGCGGCCGCCCCATGCAAACGCGCGAAGATGATCGCGTCGACTTTCGGCTGCTCGTGGGGCGTGGCTATGCGGTCGAGCCGCAAGACCACGCCTCGCGGACCGACCGCGTCTTCGTCCGGGATTTCGTGCTGCCCGTCCGCATCGGTGCCTATCGCAGCGAGCATGACGCGACGCAGCGCGTCCGCTTCACCGTCGAGGCTTTCGTGCAGCGCAGCGCGCATGCTCCGAGCGACATGCGCGACATCCTTTCCTACGACGTGATCACGGACGGCATACGCCTGATCGTGGCGGAAGAGCATGTCGACCTGGTCGAGACCTTGGCCGAGCGCATTGCCGCAATGGTGCTCGGCCAGGCGCGCGTCACGAAGGTCAACGTGCGGGTCGAGAAGCTCGACGTCGGCCAGGCGGTGGTCGGCGTCGAGATCACCCGCGAAAAAACCGCGGAGGCCGCAATCCTCCGCCATCCCGCGCCGCGCGCCTCGGGCGATAGCGGCTGAAGCGGTGCTGTGAAGGACCTCACGGTCGTCAAGCTCGGCGGAAGCCATGCTCTGTCCGGCGCCTTGCCGGGCTGGCTTGCCTCGATCGAGGCGGGCGCCGGCAAGGCAATCCTGGTCGTCGGCGGCGGGCCATTCGCCGACGCGGTGCGCGCCGCCCAGCCCCTCATGCGGTTCGATGACCGCGCCGCCGATGCCATGGCGCTTCTCGCCATGGAGCAATATGCGATCGCCATCTCGGCCCTCGGACGGCTGTTCACAGTCGCCGAGAGCCGCACGGCCATTCTCGAGGCGATTGGCCTCGGGCGCGTTCCCATATGGGCACCAAGCCGCATGGTTCGCCGGGCGCGCGACAGGGCGGCCCCTATTGCGGCTTCCTGGGATGTGACCTCGGACAGCCTTTCGGCCTGGCTCGCTGGCTCGCTCGGGGCGCGACGGCTTTTCCTGATCAAGCGGGCCGAGGTGCAAGGCGATGAGATCGCTGCGGCCAAATTGGCTAAGACCGGCATCGTCGATGCCGCGTTTCCAAGATTTCTCGCGGCGAGCGGCGCTGAGGGATTCCTCATCGGACAGGCAGAGCAGGCGGAGCTTGCCCGGGCTCTGCGCCGCGGTGCTCCCATCGGCAAGCCGATTGGCCTTGTTGCGGCGGACGCCGCGATCCATCATGCCGGGTGACATAGGAGCGTCGGGGACCGACCCGACGAACCCGACATGGCGAGAGCCGGACATGATCAGCCCCCCCGCTGGGGATGGGCCCTCACGGGATCCGGTCACTTCTTCACGGAGTGCCTCGCGCTGATCCGTGGGCTCGAGACCGTCGACCTCTTCGTCAGCAGAGCGGCGGCCGAGGTGGTGCGCATGTACAAGCAGGAATTCGATCTGCCGGCCTCGGTGCACGTGTTCAGGGATACGACGGCGAGCGCCGCGCCGGTCGGGCGCTTCTATCACGGGGCTTATCACACGCTCGTCCTCGCTCCCGCGACATCGAACACCGTCGCCAAATGCGTCTACGGCATCTCGGACAACCTCGCGACCAATGTCTTTGCCCAGGCCGGGAAATGCCGCGTGCCGACCATCGTCTTTGCCTGCGATACGGCACCAGAGCTCGATACGCCCGCGCCTTCCGGCATGGTCAAGGTCTATCCGCGGCGCGTCGACCTCGAGAATACGGCACGGCTCAAGGAGTTCGAGGCCACGACCGTCGCCGAAACGCTGAGCGAGCTCGAACGCGCCCTCGAGCGTCGCCGCCGCGAGCTCGGCTTCCGTGGTTGAGCGGGTGCTGTTTCTCACCGGCCGTCTGGCGCGCCCGCGGCTCGAGAAGGTTTTGTCCGGGCTCGAGCCTCAGCCCTTCGATTGGGCGGTCGCCGATATGGGCGTGAAGGTCGCGGCCCTGATGACGGAGGCGATCATTGCGCGACGACTCGACCCGGCGCTCGCGGCCGCGGCAAATCGCGCCGTCCTGCCCGGCCGTTGCCGCGCCGATACCGATCGGCTCTCGGCCTTGTTCGGCCTGCCTTTCGAGCGCGGTCCGGACGAGGTGCGTGACATCCCGGGCTGGCTCGGCCGAAAGGAGAAGACAGCGCTGCTCTCCGAAAAATCCGTGCGTATCTTCGCCGAGATCGTCGACGCCCCGATGCTCGGGCTCGAGGCGATCTTGGATCACGCCGCCCGGATGCGCGCGGCCGGCGCCGATGTGATCGATCTCGGTTGCCTGCCCGACACGCCTTTCCCGCGGCTCGCGGACGCGGTGAGGCTGCTCAAGCGGGACGGCTTTGCGGTCAGCGTCGATTCAGCCGCTCCCGATGAGTTGCGCGCAGGCGCGCTAGCCGGCGCGGATTTCGTGCTCAGCCTGACGGAAAGGACGCTCGACACCATAGCCGGTACGCCGGCGAGGCCGATCCTGATCCCGGCGTGTCATGGTGACCTTGCTTCGCTCGTTCGGGCGGCGCGGCTCGCGGAGCGGCGCGGGATCGCCGCCATTCTCGATCCGATCCTCGATCCGATCCATTTCGGCTTCGTGCCTTCGCTCCTGCGTTATGCCGAATTGCGGCGGCTTCTGCCGCAAGCCGAAATCATGATGGGCAGCGGCAATCTGACCGAGCTGACCGAAGCCGACTCTAGCGGCGTGACCGCGATGCTGATGGGCATCTGCTCGGAGCTTGCCATAGCGAATATCCTCGTCGTGCATGTGAGCCCGCATACGCGGCGCACCATCGAAGAACACGTCGCCGCCGCCCGCCTGATGCACGCGGCGCGCGTCGATGGCGGCCTGCCCAAGGGCTATGGCGCAGGCCTTCTCCAGCTTCACGACCTTGCTCCATTCACGACGACGCTCGACGAGATCGCCGAGCTCGCAGCGGGCGTGCGCGATGCCAATTTCCGGATCGAGACGGCTGAGGACGGCATCCATGTCTATAATCGCCACGGCCATCATGTGGAGGGCGAGGCCTTGTCGCTGTTTCCCAAGCTCGGCGTCGAGACGGATGGGGCACACGCGTTTTATCTCGGAGCGGAGCTGATGAAGGCCGAGATCGCCTGGCGGCTCGGCAAGCGCTACGCGCAGGATCAGCCGCTCGATTGGGGTTGCGGGGCCGCGCAGCGGGTCGAGGATCTGACCCGCCAGGCCGAAGCCGGCCACACGCTGCGCGCCAAGCGCCCAGTCGCCAAGCGCGCAGTCGCCAAGCGCGCAGTCTTGGAACGGAGGCCCGATCGTGCCGATGATCCGTGAGGCGATCGTCACGACGGCGAATGGCGCGGGTGAGGCGCATATCGCGCCCTTCGGATTGATCGCCGAGGGAGAGAGATGGGTGATCGCCCCGTTCCGTCCCTCGACGACGCTCGATAATCTTTCTGCCGTCCCCTATGCGGTCGCCAATTTCACCGCCGATGTGCGCATTTTCGCGGGCTGCCTCACGGGACGGCGGAGTTGGCCGCTCTTGCCTTCAGCCCATGTCGGCGTGCCCCGGCTTGCCGGCGCGCTCAGCCATGCGGAGCTCGCCGTCGAGAGCGTCACCGACGATGCGGTGCGGCCACGCCTTGCCTGCCGCGTGGTGCATCTGGCGACGCATGCTCCCTTCGGCGGCTTCAACCGGGCTCAGGCGGCGGTGATCGAGGGCTGTATCCTGGTGAGCCGGCTTCACCTATTGCCGCGCGACAAGGTGGAGACGGAATTGACCTATCTCGCCATCGCCGTCGAGAAGACCGCCGGACCGGATGAGGCCGAGGCCTGGGCATGGCTGATGGATAAGGTCAAATCTCACTATGCGTCAGGCTGAGCGGCTCTTTCGCAACGCCGCGCGCCGTGGCTTCGCAACGTCCGTCAGGAGCGCGAGGGCAGCGGCCGGAGCGCAATCGGAGGCGGCCTTGGCAAGCTTCGCCGACGCAGCGGGCAAGAGGCGCGCGAAAGGCAGATAGCTTCGCCGAAGGCGAAGAGCGAGCGAGCGGATCATGGTTGCCCCGATGCCGGCGCCGATGATCGGAGCATCAGGCGGCAAACTCACGCGCGACAGCACCAGCATGGCGGCGTCGTGGAGGCTGCGGAGCTGTGCCTCGCGGAAGGCTCCGGCGAGCTCGGCCCACGCGGCTTCGGGCGCCTCGCCGGCATCGGCCCCGACCATGCGTGCCAGCCGCGCCCGGGAGGCGGCGATCGTCTTTTCCCGGCCGTCCGCGGTCGCTTGCTGGTCCGCGCCCGCGGGCAACTCCCCGAGGATGCGATGGACATCCGCGATGCTGGCGAAATGCTCGTTCATCAGCGGGGTCGGGCGGCCGCGAAACGGGAGCTGCGACGTCACCGCCATCAGGGATGTCCGCACCATTCCCGTATAGACGAGCTCGCCGGCAACGAGCCGCTCGGCATCCGAGTATCCGCACGTGGCGACCCGCCCCTCGCGAAGGGGGATCAGATCGGTCGTGGTGGACCCCATGTCGACGAACAGCCCGTTTCGCACCGAATGGACCGCCCATTGCGCGCAGGCATGCCAGTTCGCCGAGGCGATATCGGCAACATGGTCAGGCAGACCGTCGAGGCCGACGAAGCCCGCACGGCCGGCATAGATGCTTATTTCTCCGGAGTTCAGCGCGCACGCCGCCAGGCGCGCCAGAGTGGCCACACCCTCGGCGCGCGAGGCGAAGGCGTCGGCGAGCTCGCCGGTCATGGTGATGTGGTGGTGCTCGGCCGACCCCACGCGGCGGCGCGCCCTGGCAAACGCTGCGTCGAGCCTGTCGAGCCCAAGCCAAAGCGGGCAGGGCGCCTGGATAGCCCGCACGATGCGCCCGTTCTCGGCCCGCGCGGCCTTCAGATGCGCGCCGCCTATGTCCCAGCCGATGATCGCCTTCATCTCGTCATGGTCCTTCGCAGTCGCCGGAGGGGGTATGCCTCGTCGACGAAGCCCTGCGAGGGCTGCCGACCATTGAGCATCCGGCGGGGCCGAAGTCCAACCCATCAAGATGAGCCACGCCCGTGCGTGGCGGCAGATGCCACCGGATCGGTTCCGAGCCTAACAGACGTTCGGGCGTCGAGGTCGCCGCTGCCGGGTTGACGTCCACCGCGATCTTCGTCCAAATAAAGCCATGAGCACGCGCTCCTCGGCAGTCATCCTGCGACGTCGGCCCTGCACTATGGTGCGGAGCGGCACGCTGATTCCGAGAATGCGAAGGCTCACGGGAGACTAGCTCCCCGCCTCCTTCTCGAAGCCTCGGCAGCCCTGCCCACCATATGGTCGGCAGGGTTTTTTGTGTCCGCTCGCAAGGAACTCATCATGTCCTCTGAACCGGTTACGGAACTTCGGTCTGCCAATCCGCAAGAGGCCGGAAAGATCCGAGACTTGGTGCGCGCCGCATACGCGAAATGGGTTCCTATTCTCGGTCGCGAGCCGCTGCCCATGAAAGCCGATTACGAGCGAGCTGTCCGAGAGCACCAGATCGACATTCTATACATCGACGGCAGAATGGTCGCGCTGATCGAATCGATGTTTCGTTCGGATCATCTTTGGATCGAAAATATCGCTGTCAGGCCGGATAACCAAGGCAAGGGCCTGGGCCAGCGACTGTTGACGCATGTTGAGCGCAAGGCCATCGAGGTCGGATGCGTTGAGACTCGCCTACAGACGAACGCCGCCTTCGAGGCCAACGTCGCGCTCTACATGAGGGTCGGATACTCTGTCGATAGGCGGGAGCCATTCATGGGTGGAACGACCGTATATATGAGCAAGAAGCTCACCCGATAGCTCGCGGGCGACAGGTGCGGCTTTCCAACAAATGGCGACAGTGCAGAGCTCGAGATTTTTTGCAAGGAAGCTAGACGGTTGAAATAAGGCCCCTTTTGCTTCGTGCGAATCGGGCACAAAATATGCCCATGATTTGCCGCGACGCGCGGGCTTCGATAGACGGCCAGAGCGTTTGGCGCTCAGGCGAGCAGCTCTGCGAGGCCTATTTGTGGAAGTGATCCCGGTCATCGATCTTCGCCAAGGCCTTGTGGTCCGCGCCATCATGGGGCGTCGCGATCTCTACAAGCCGATCGAGACGCCGCTGAGCAAGAGCGCGGCGCCGCTCGACGTCGTCGCGGGCCTCCTCGGCGTCCATCCATTCGGCAAGCTCTACATCGCCGATCTCGACGCCATCGAGGCCACGGGCGACAACCTGGTCGCAGTGGTCGCCCTGAGGGAGCGATTTCCGCATCTCGACATCTGGGTCGACAATGGCGCAGCCTCCGTCGACAGCGTGCGAAGCTGGCTCGATTGCGAGCGCGGGACGATCGTAATCGGGAGCGAGTCGCAGATGGATTGCGCGCTCATGGACGAGTTCAGGCATGAGATCCCTATCGTCCTGTCGCTCGATTTCCGCGGCGACAAATTCGAAGGGCCTGCCGAGCTTCTCGACCCGTCCCATTGGCCGCAAAGGGTAGTCGCGATGACGCTGGCGCGGGTTGGCGCCGGTGCCGGCCCCGATTTCGAGCGCCTGGCATGGCTTCGAAGCCGCAGCCGGGAGCAGCGCCTCTATGCGGCCGGGGGCGTGCGGGGCGGGGAGGATCTCGTTCGACTGCGCGAGATGGGGATCACGGGCGCTCTCGTTGCCTCGAGCCTCCATGATGGGCGCCTCTCCGGACGACAGATCGCCGAGGTTGCAAGCGACTAGAGAGTCGCAAGCAACCCAGGCTCCGGTCGATGGAGCGAGCCGGCGGTGGCCGGAACTAGCCCGCGGCGAAGGGATGCTTCGCCGAATTACGCTGAGCGACCACTTGAGAAGGCTTCGGCTCGCCGCTGACGGCGCGTGCCAGCGCTTCCTTCGTGGCGCGGTAGTTGAAATCCTGAATCTTCTTGTCGTCGGTCGCTTGCCAGTGGATGAAGACGCCGACGCAGATGAACAGATCGTCTGCCTCGCTCTCGGGGATCACGCCCTCCGCCACGCTATCGGCCACCGCCTTGGCCACCGCATGTTGCGCTGGGCCGAACATCTGCACGGCCTGCTTGGCGCCCTTGATGGTCACCTTGTTGAACAACACCGTCGGAGGCTTGCAGAGGAGGTTGGGGGCGATCACGGCGAGCAAGGTGGTGAAGCCGTCCTTGTTGTTGGTGAGGGCATTCGCAAATGCCGTCTCGACCGCACTGCCACGCGGCCCGATGATGAGGTCGATATGGGCGACTTCATTGCCGTCGCCGACCAGCGACTCGCCGACACACATTTTGGTGATCTTGGCCATGGATGTTCCTCCCTGGAGAACCTGAAGCCCAAACAGCCGTCCGCTCATCAGGCGTTCGGCCCGAGAGCTACCCTTGTTGACAGCATCCGGCAGAGCGCCGGATCGGTTGGCCAGATAGCGGCGGAAAGTTTTCCGCGCCCGAAGTCAATCACTGTTATCGGTCGGCCGCAAGATGCTTTGTAGCGCGAACGCGAAGAGCGTAGCGACTGTCAGGTCCGCGCTGGTGCCGGGGTTGATGCCGGCGCTCTTGAGCGCCGCGTCCCAGGCGAGCAGATCGGGTTGGAGGTCGGCAAGCGAATTTCCCTCGCGCAAGCGCCCGAGGAAGGCCCTGGCCGTCGGCATGATATCGGCGGCGACCGCCGCGCCTCGCTTGCGCACGATATGCGTATCGGGATAGTTCGAAAGGAAGGTCAGATAGACTTCGAGCGTCGTGACCTTGCTGTCGGTGCCGCGCTTTAGAGAAGATTGCAGCGCCGGCAGGCCGGTCTCGAACATGTCCGAAAAATCGGTTGCGTATTGGCGCGCGATACGGTCGCGCGGGGCGGCCTCGACCATCGCCTCCCGCAGCGACACCTCGGGAGGCGAACGGACATCGTGTTTCGGAACCTCGCCGAGGCCTCCAGGAGCGGCGCGCCTGATCGCCTGGAAGGCAAGGCTGGCATCGGCCCGGTCGAGCTCGGCGAGCACATCATGGATGCCGGCGCGCAGATCGGGCGCGCCCCGTTCGCTTGCGGCCGCGAGTGGGGCGCAAAGCAGGATGATGCCGAGATTGGTGTTCGTCCCGACCGCCTCGAGCGTTGCCTCGACCGCTCCCAATATGCGCTCTCCGATCCTTGCGCCCTGGCGCACTATAAAAGGCGCGGCAACGCGGGCGCTGACCAGGAAATCCTGCGCCGTCGCGTCGCGACCGGCCGCGAAGACATGCACATTGCCCGGTTTCGGCGTTTCCAATTCTTCGCGGCAAGCTTGCTCGAAGGCCACCCCGATTGCGGATTCGAGCGGTATCATCCGGTAAGACGCGCACGCATGCGCTCATTCAGCGCGGCGAGGAAATCGGCGGCGATCATCTGCGCGATATCGACCCGCGCGACGCTTTGCAGTCCGCTCCAAGCGGGCATCGAATTCACTTCGAGGATATAGGGACTGCCGTCGCTCCCGATGAGGATATCGACGCCGGCGAAGTCGGCTCCGACGGCCGCGGCCGACCGGACCGCGAGCGCGGCCAGCTCGCTGCCGAGCTCGATCGCTTCCGGACGTGCGCCTCGTTTGACATTGGTGATCCAATGGGCGGCTCGCCGCCGCATGGCCGCGACGATCCTGCCGCGCGAGACCAGAGCCCGGAAATCACTGTGATCCGGGCCTGCTCCGCCGGCGAAACGCTGGAGATAATAGACGCCGGCGACCACCTCCTCTTCGGTGAGCTCGCTCGGCGTCCGGATCAGCTTCAATCCTCGCCCCTGTGAGCCGAAGAGGGGCTTGAGCACGAGCGGGCCGCGTACGGTCTCGCGTCGCGTGATGCGCAGGGCTTCGGCGCGGCCCTCGATCGCCCAGGTATCCGGCGTCGGGATGCCAGCCCTGGCGATCAGGAAGCTCGTCATTGACTTGTCGACGCAGCGCTCGATGGCGCGCGCATCGTTCCATACGAGCACGCCCAGCTCCCTCAAAGCGTGCAGCACGCCGAGCCTGCGGGTTACAGCCTCGAAGCTGCCGGCCGCGATGCCGCGCACGATGACGCCGGCCGGTAGCCTCGGGCCGAAGCCGGGAATGACAAGGCCGCTCGGATGACGCGTCGAGAACGTGCAGGCGGAAAGCTCGATGAAGACCGCCTGCGCGCCTGCTTCCTCGAGCCTTCCGATCAGCGAGCGGGCATGGCCGTCGCGCTTATGACCGATGACGGCGACGTGCGTGACGTCCGCTGCCCGATCGCGCTTCAACAAATGGCTATGGTCAGGCGAAGGAGGCATCGAGAAGCTTCGGGTCGACAGCGCCGGCGTGGAAACTGTCGCCTGTCTCGAGCGCCGTGACGATGACCGAAGCCGGGCTGAACAGCATCGGATCGATCGCGTAGAAGTCGCCATCGACCCGTTTGAAGATCTCGGCGAAAGGACGCCCATAGTCGCGCGAAGCGCGGCTCGGCATGCGTTCGGCTAGCGCCTTGGCCTCGTCTCGCGGCCCTTGCACGAAGAGATGCACCTCGCCTGCAAAGATGATCGCGTCGTTGGTGCGCCCCATCGCCTTTATGAAATCCGGATGGGGCGGAGGCAGGGGCGCGGCACCCATTCCCTCGACGATGCGATCGAGCGGGAAGCGGAGCTCATGGGCCTTATGCAGGGCGACCTCCAGCACGCGCGCCACGATCTGCACGCCGCCCGCCCGGCTTTGCGTAGGCATGTAGATCAAGGTCAGCCGATCCGAATTGAGGCCGCAAGCCTTCGCCACCTCGGCGATCACCTCGGTTGGCGGAGCCCGATCGCTTTCGATGATCAGCACGGCGCGGTCGGCGCGATCGGCATAGCCGAGCTCGGCGAACAGTTTTTCGGTGCGCGCCAGCGCCCGGGCGGGCCCGGAGCCGAGCGCAAAGAAAGCGTCCTTTCCCTTGCCATGCGCCAAGCGCCATCCGGCATATTGGCTGGCAAGGCAGGCAAGCACCGGCATGGACGAGCGCACGGCGATCGTCCAGGGCCATTTCTCGATGCCATGCGAGGTGAGAAGCCTCACCTCCGCGAGGCCGCCGACACTGATTTCGGCGATGCGCAGGCCGGCCTCGATACCGCCCGCGGCCTTGCTGCCGGCATCGATCAAGGTCTCGCCCAGAGCACCGCGTTCGATGGCGAGCCCGAGCTGGGAAGCGTCGGCGATCAGGCGGTCGACCAGCTCGGCCGCGCGGCGGTTCAGGCTGATGAGGGGTGGCGAGCTCAACTTCGCCCCCCTTGCGCTAGTGCCAGAACGACCTTTATGCGTTCTTCGATCAATGCCTTGGCGCGGCCGGTCGAGCGAGCCTTTACCTTGATGGTGCAGAGCGGTTCGCCGGCACAAACGCTCGACCCGGCTGTCTGCCGGTCGGCGGACCAGTCGGGCCAATCGAGCTGCGGCATCTGCGAGATGCGGCGCGGCGCGTAAGCGATGGCCGCTGCGGCGGCTCCCGGGAAGCGCGGCATCTGCGCCGGCAAAGCACCGCGGCAGGCATCGACATGCAAAGCGAACAGCGATGCCGCATCGAAGAGATCGAGCGTCGCTCCCGGGCGCGGGTTGATTTCGATCAGCCAGGCGTCTTCTCCGCTGATCAGGAAATCCGCGCCGTTCAGACCTCGCAAACCGAGCGCAGGCGCGAGGCTCCGCAAATATCGAACGAGCCTATGTCGGAGCCGTTGGCCGATGCCCGCTGGGCGCACGGCGCCACCATAGCGTTCGGGCGCATGCGGAGCAGGGTCGCTCCATTGCGCGCTGAAGCCGAGCACGCGTGCATCCTCGCCGTCGGCGAGGAACAGCGCTGAGACGGCGCGGCCCGCCACCCGCCGCTGGTAATAGATTGTCCCCGGCCCTTCGGCCGCTTTGCCGGCGGCCTGCACATGCGCGCCTCCGGACCCGCCGATGCGCTTGCCGAGCCAGTTTCGCGGATTGGACGGGCATGTCTCACGCACGGGCGGATGGGGCACGTCGAGCTTGGCACATAGCCTTGCGAAGCCGAACGGATCCTTGGCGCGCCGCACGGTGTCGGCGCTGTTGCCGAGAAGCGGCCAGATTTGCGCCAGTTGCGCCAGAATCTCCGGCCGATCCTCGAAGCCCGAACCGCAGACCAAGCCTTCGCATGTCCGCCCGGCGGCAAGCCGCGTGAGCGAATCGATCAAGCCTTGCTCGTCGAACCCGGACTCGAGATTGCCCGGGGCCGTTGTCGACATGATGGCGGCCGCGCGCATGTCCTGGTCGCCGAAGAGATCGGCAACGAGCGGGGCGTAGCCCGCCTCCCGCGCGGCGATCGCGAGCGCCCTGCCCGATATGGCGGCGATCAGCACACGGGGCGCCCTATATGGCCAGTCTACTGGCGAGTTCGAAGGCATGACGGAAATCGAACAAGACGGGCCGCTCCGCTTGGATCATCTGGCGGAAGAGGCCCGCCTCGGTCCTCGATTTGAGCTGGCCGATCGTCAGCGGACCGATCGCGAGAACCTTGGTGCCGGCGATCGGCTCTCCATTGCCTGTCGTCTGCAGCCCTTCGACGCCAGTGGGCGGGACAGCGTTGACGTCAGCCGCGATGATCAAACGCGACGCAGCTTCGAGTTGGCCCCGGTCGAGAACGCGCGTGCCCGCGCGCGCGGCACTGAACACGATCTCGGTATCCTTGAGGATGCCTTCTATGTTTTCCCGAGTGCCGCCATCGGCGAAATCGAGCCTGACCTCGAAGCGCCGTGAAGCCTCGCTTGCCGCCTTCTGGACGCGCTGTGGCCCGTCATAGCCGACGAGCGTGACCTTGGCACCCTGCCGAGCCGCGATAATGGCGGAGGAGAACCCGACGACGCCGGTCGCGCCGAACACCGCGACGGCAAGCCCGCCGAGGCCGCGCCCGAGCTTCGACCGCAAGGTCCGCTCGACCAAGGTCACCATCGCGGCAGCCGTGGTGAAGGATCCCGCCGGATCCGCGAAGAGCGATGCCGCAAAAGGCGGTACCATGGCGTTCTTGGCGAGCTCCAACATATCGAGCGCCAAGATGGCGTCCTTGCCGCCGAAGAAGAAACCCGTCTTGACGCCAAGCTTGGGCGGGCGCGAAAAAATCGCATCCTGCACCAATGCGGCAACCTCGCCGCGCTCGACGCCCGCATAGGGAATGACGGCATCATAACCGGCATCGAGCGCCATATTGGCGTCGAAGGGGCTGATATGCTTGAGCGGGCTCAGCATGTGCAGGATGTTCTTATCGCCCATGACGTTTCCCTTGATCGTCCTGCCTAGGCTTTTGCGGAAACCGGAGGTTTATGGTTTTCGATCTGCGCCCCGGTGTTGAGCGCTCTGCGAATGGAAATGTCGAGGCTCGATGCCGGGCCTTCTCGTCGCCAGATGTCGCGCAGCCTTTCGGCTTCGGCCTCGGTCTCGACGAAGGCGAAGCCGGTGGGTCCCCAGGAGCTCTGGCCCACGCCATGCGCGCCCTCCCGTTCGAATGCCTCGAGCGCCGCCGCCACTTCCGGGCTGGTGAATCGCTTTCCACCCTGTGTCGGCGCGAAATAATCGCCGAGGCGTTCCTGGATGGTGCTGACCGCCTTCCCGAACGGACCGATCCGTCTCTCGACCAATCCAGGAAGGAGCTGCATCAGAACCAGGCGACAGATACGGTCGGCCTCCGCTTCGCCAAAAGGCGCGAGCGCCGCAAAGGCAGCCCGCTCCTCATCGCCGTGGAGACCACGCCTCGAGGGGTCTTGAACTAGCAGAATGCGCCAGTTCGGTGGAAACGGCAACCGCGCGACGATCGGCGGCTCCACGGTGGCGCAACCGTGCCCCGCGTCGACCACGAATCCCCCCTTGCGAAAGACGGCGATCCCCACGCCCGATCGCTGCCCGCGCGCCAATGCCCTCACGTCCTCGCGCACATCCATCCGCAATCCCTCCAGCCGCCGGAAGGCCGCGGCGACGGCAAGCGCGAGCATGGTGCCCGAGCCCAGGCCGACATGCGAAGGGATCGCCTCATGAACGGTGAGCGAATAGGCATTCTTGGTGCCGAAGCGACGGGTCAGGTCCGCTAGATGCGCCTTGGCGCGCTCGCTGTCGGGGCCGCGCATTCGCGAGACGCCGGCGCGATGCAAGCTCAGCCTCGTCCGGGGCCCGTCGATCGCCAGGCCGATGCTGCCGAAACGCCGCCCCAGCCCGCCATTCAAGTCGAGGAAGCCGAGATGCAATCGCGCCGCCGCGCTGACGACGACGTGCCGGCCCTCAGACATTCATCGCTCCATCCCCGACGACCGAACCGTTGTGTTCGTGACCGAATAGGATAGAGTTGCTCCGGTAACAAGGAGACCATGTCGTCCAGCGTCCCGGGAGGAATGAACGATGACGGGCAAGAAGCTGGAAACCGTTTACTCCGAAGAGCAGATCCAGCGGCGATTGAAGAGTGAATTACCTCATTGGCGCCTTGAGGGCGGTTGGATTCGACGTACCTACAAGACGCATGGCTGGAAGGGCACCTTGATGGTGATCAACGCCGTCGGCCACCTCGCCGAGGCGGCATGGCATCATCCCGACATCACCGCATCATATGCTTGGGTCGAAGTGCGCCTGATGACGCATACGGCCAAGGGAGTTACCGACAAGGATTTCGAGCTCGCCCGCAAGATCGAGGAGGTCGTGGCGTGGCAGCCCGGCAAGGAAGGCGGCGCGCTCGAAGGAACGCCAGAGGCTGATCAGCGTTTCGCTTACCTCAAATATGATCGGTGAACAGCATGGCGGCCCGCGCGTTCGCGGGTCGCCGTGCGCTTTTGGATCTGAAGGAAGATGAGTGATGCCCGGGCGCAGGCAAGGCCGGCATCCAGGGGCTTGGATCGAGGGCAACGCCTGCCCCCTCGACGAAGCGATCGAGGTGGCTGCTTGCCGCTTGCGGGGTAGCCGGCAGGTCGTTTTTGCCGGTCTCGGCTGCGACATCGAAGGTGTCCGCGCCGTGGTTCGGCTGGCTCGGCGAACCGGCGGGGCCATCGACCATCTGGGAGGAACGGGGTATGCCTTCGACCTCGAGGTCATGCGCGATGCGGGACTGTTCCTGACCACGCCTGGCGAAGCAAAGGCGCGGGCGGATACTCTGTTCATCGTCGGACCTCGAGCCTTCGCCACCGAGCCCGATCTGTTGCAAAGGCTTCTCGAAGCCGCTCCCATGCTCGCCGGCACCGAAGCCCCCCGCCGTGTCGCGTGGCTCGGCGGCAAGCTCGGAAGGGTTATCGGCCCGACCTCGGTCGAGATCACATCGATTGGCGTGCCGGCCGCGGCAATTGGGCCAACCCTAGCTGCCCTGCGGGCGCGCCTTGCCGGCCGGCCGATCGGCTCGGCGCCGCTGCCGGCGCGCCGCCTCGATTCGATCGTCGAGGCGCTCCGTCATGCGAGGTTCGGCGTGGCGATATGGTCGTGCGCCGATCTCGATCTCCTGACCATCGACACGCTCGCCGGCCTCGTAGCCGATCTCAACCACATGACGCGCTTCTCCTGTCTTCCCGTAGCGCCCCCCGACAATGGAGCGGGCGTCGCGATGGCTATGACCTGGCTGACCGGCTTCCCGTCGAATATCGGTTTCGCGCGCGGCGAGGTCGATCACGACCCGTGGCGCTTCGATGCCGCGCGTCTGGCGCGCAGCGGGGAAGTCGATCTCGCGCTCTGGATTTCGGCGTATCGGGATACGTGGCCCGACTGGGCTTCGGAGGTGCCCGTGATCGCGCTGACGTCGCGCGACAGCACCCGGGAGGAGAGGCGTGCTTCGATCGAGATCGAGGTCGGCAGGCCCGGCGCCGATCACGACACTGTCGATCTGTCGGCCGCGACCGGCAGCTTGGCCTTTCGCGCCGCCAGCGCGCCGGACGACACGCCCTCGGTGGCCGAGATCATCGGTGCGATCCAGGCGGCGCACCACCGAGCCGGCGAGGTTGGACGATGATCAGCCTCACAGGAGGACGCATCATCGACCCGGCCCATGGCCGCGACGAAATTGCCGAGCTGTGGATCGAGGATGGGCGCATCGCGTCTCGGCCGGCCGCCGGGCGCGCCTCGGAGACCTTCGACGTTTCCGGCAAGATCGTCATGGCCGGTGCGATCGACATCCACTCCCATATCGCCGGCGCCAATGTGAACACCGCCCGCATGCTCTTGCCCGAGCAGCACCGAGCCCATCTCCCGCGGCCCGCCGGGACGCCACTGACTGCGCTTGGCTGGTCGACCACGGAAACCGGAAGGCTCTACGCCATCATGGGCTTCACGACCGTGGTTGAACCGGCGATCGCGCCCCACACCGCCCTTCACGCCCATCTCGAGCTCGCCGACACGCCGATCATCGACAAGGCAATTTTGGCCGTCCTCGGCGACGACGATTTCCTGTTGTCGCTGTTGCGGCGCGGGGAGGGGGCGAATGTCGTCCGCGATTATGTCGGCTCGACGCTCGCCTCCTGCCGGGCACTCGGCGTGAAAGTCGTCAACGCCGGCGGCGCCATGGCGTTCAAGCACAATGTCCGCAGCTTCGGGCTCGATGACATCGTGCCCGCCTACGGCGTCACCTCGCGCGAGATCGTGACGGCATTGCAGCAGGCGGTGCAAGAGCTCGGCGTTCCCCATCGCCTCCACGTCCATTGCAACAATCTCGGCATCCCGGGCAATGTCGAAACCGCCCTCGACACGATCAAGGCGCTTGGCGGAGCTCCCGTCCACCTCGCCCATATGCAGTTCTATAGTTACGGCACCGAGGGAGAGCGGGGCTTTTCTTCCGCGGCGGCCCGCCTCGCCGAAGCCGTCAACGCCGCGCCTCATGTCAGCGTCGATGTCGGGCAGCTCATGTTCGGACAGACCGTGACGGTGTCGTCAGATGTCTTGCGCCAGTTCGGCGCAAGGGGCCTCGCCCGCCCGAACAAGAGCGTGATCATCGATGGCGATTCCAATGGTGGCGGCATCGTGCCGATGCTCTATCGAAGATCAAGCTTCACCAATGCCGTGCAATGGGCGGCAGGCCTCGAGCTCTTCTTGCTGATCAACGATCCCTGGCGCGTCTTCTTCACGACCGACCATCCGAACGGCGCGCCCTTCACGACCTATCCCGATCTCTTCGCCTTGCTCATGGATCGCGAGCTGCGCGCCGAGTGGATCGAAGGCTTGCCCAAAGCGGCGCTCGCCATGACGACGCTGCCGGCTATCAAACGCGAATACACGCTCAGCGAGATCGCATGGATGACACGCGCTGCGCCAGCGAGGCTGCTCGGTCTTCACGATCGGGGGCATCTCGGGCCCGGCGCCATCGCCGACATCGCCGTCTACGACGATCTCAGCGATCGCGCGACGATGTTTCGGGCGGCTCGCCTCGTGCTCAAGGACGGCGATCTCGTCGTGCGCGACGGCAAGATCGTGCGAAGCAAGTTCGGACGAACCTTCCATGTGGCGCCTGATCGCCACCAGGCGGTCGAAGAGCGGCTCGAGCGGTACTATGATCAGTTCTATGGTATCCCGCGGCGCCTGTTTTCAGTCCCCGAGGAAGCCAAAGGGTTCCTGGGGTCATTCGAGACGGTGCCATGCGCCATATGAGCGTCAACGGCGTCGCGATCGACGACAGTTTTGCCGAAGCCTTCGATATGCGCGCGACCGCCCTCATCATCACGGCCGACAGCCCCAAATGGGCGCGCGAGGCCGCCGTCACGATGACCGGGTTTGCGACCTCGGTCATCGGCTGCGGCTGCGAGGGCGGGATCGATCGCGATCTCGGCACTGCCGAAACGCCGGACGGCCGGCCGGGCGTGCGTGTTCTGTTATTCGCCGTATCGACGAGCGAGCTGCAGAAACAGCTCCAGAACCGCGTCGGTCAATGCGTGCTCACTTGCCCCGGCAGTGCCTGCTATGCCGGCATCGAAGGCGAGGACAGGCTGAAGCTCGGAGCGGCGCTTCGCTATTTCGGCGATGGCTGGCAGATTTCGAAGAAGATCGGCGGCCGCCATTTCTGGCGGGTGCCGGTCATGGATGGCGAGTTCGTCTGCGAGGCGACGACAGGATTGACCAAATCGGCCGTAGGCGGTGGCAACCTCATCATCATGGGCGCCGGCCGGAAGGGCACGCTGGCCGCCGCCATGGCGGCCGTAAGGGGTATTGCTGGCGTGCCCGATGTCATCATGCCGTTCCCGGGCGGCATCGTCCGTTCCGGATCGAAGGTCGGCTCGAAATACAAGGCGCTCCCGGCGTCGACCAATCATGCCTATTGCCCGACCTTGAAAGGCGCGGTCGCCTCGGCGCTCGCTCCCGACATCGCGAGCGTTCTGGAGATCGTCATCGATGGGCTGAGCTCCGAGGCGGTCGCGGCCGCGATCCGCGCCGGCATCGCCGGCATCGCCGAGCTCGGCCCGCAGAAAGGGGCAACCCGCATAGGGGCCGGCAACTATGGCGGCAAGCTGGGACGCCATCACTACCATCTGAGGGCGCTTCTGCCATGAATGCGCTGGTCTTCAAGCTCAAGGGGCCGCCCGAGCAGAGGATCGACCTGTCGTGCCTAGTTCCCGATGCCTTGCAAGGCCGCACCGAAAAGGCGATCGCGAGTCTTCCCATTCACACCACATGCGAAAAGCTCAATGTGGGGGATGTTTTCGCCCTTCGCATGGGTGACACCATGTCGCTGCGATTCGAGGGCGGCTCCGAGCGCTTCGATCTTATCGGCGCGGGCATGACCGCGGGTAGCATCGTCGTCGAGGGTCCAGTCGGCCAGCTGGCAGGGCGGCTGATGCGCGGCGGCAGTCTCCATATCCGCGGCGATGCCGGACCCTACGCGGCTTCGAGGCTGGCTGGTGGGCAGCTTGTCATCGACGGTGATGCGGGCGACCGTCTCGGCGGTCCGCTCGCGGGCGAAATGGCAGGCATGTCGGGCGGTCTCACCATCGTGCGCGGCGACGCGGGGTCGCGGGCGGGCGACAGGCTAAGGCGAGGCCTCGTCGTGATCGAAGGACGCAGCGGAGCCGATGCCGGGAGCCGCATGATTGCCGGAACGCTGGTGTTGCGCGGGGCGGTCGCCGGGTCTCCGGGAGCGCTGATGCGGCGGGGCACGATTGCGCTCCTCAACGCCGCGGGCCCGTTAGCCCCTGGCTTCGTCGATTGCGGGGTCCATCGGCTTGTAGCCGTAAGATTGCTCGCGACCGAGATCGCGCGCCTTGGAACAGCTTGGGCGCGCAGCCTCGACCGACCATTGCGTCGCTTCGCAGGCGACATGGCTGTGCTCGGCAAGGGTGAAATCCTATGTCTGCCCGGCGATTGATGCGCGCCCGTACGGCTCGCCGGCGGCGATCTCGTAATCGAACCGGTGCCGGCCTAAGCTCCCAGCTCGTCGCATGGACAGGTGTCTGGCCTGGGAGCGCCAGGGCGTAGGGAAGGGCTGATTGCCTCATGACCAGTTTCCGCATGCATTTGCCTGATGGACGCGTCCTGGATTCGAGCAGGCGCCCGCTGATCATGGGCATTCTCAATGTGACGCCGGACTCTTTTTCCGACGGCGGCCTGTTCGCGGCACGCGACGCTGCCCTATCCCAGGCCGAGAGTATGGCGGAGGAGGGCGCCGACATCATCGATATCGGCGGGGAGTCGACCCGTCCCGGCCACACGCCCGTGTCCGAGGAGGAGGAGAAGCGCCGCGTCCTGCCGATTCTCGAAGCGCTGGCCAAGAGGCTCAAGGTACCTGTATCGATCGATACCCAGAAGGCTTCGGTCGCCAGCGCCGCACTCGCCGCCGGCGCTACCATCGTCAATGACGTCTGGGGTCTACAGCGCGACGCCAAAATGGCTCAGGTTGCCGGCCGTGCCGCGGGTGTCGTCGTGATGCATAACCGGATCGCCGCCGATCCGGCGATCGACATCGTCGCCGAGGTCAAGGCTTTTCTGGCTCGCTCGCTCGATCTTGCGGAACAGGCAGGCTTGGCAAGAGAGCGGGTCCTTATCGATCCGGGGATCGGCTTCGGCAAGACTCAGGTCCAGAATCTTGTTTTGCTCAACCGCCTCGCCGAGCTCCATGAACTTGGTGCCCCCATTCTGGTTGGATTGTCGCGAAAGTCCTTGATCGGGCGCATTTTGGGTGAGCAAACGCCAAGAGAGCGTCTGTTTGGCACCATTTCGGCTAATGTGCTGGCGGTGCGAGCGGGCGCGAGCGTATTGCGGGTTCACGACGTAAAGGCGCATGTCGAGGCGCTCGCGGTCGCGAGCGCCATCGCGGCGGCATGAACTCGGGGGCGCAGACGGCCCTCGACTCGGCGGCAATATCGGCGAGAGGTGCGGGCGGCGATCGCCGGTGGTCGACGGCATGCCCGCGGCAGGCCGCACCGCGTCTCGGCCACAAGGGGATCGAGACGCTCGAAAGCTAGGCCACGGCGATCACACGCCCTTACCGAACCTGTTGGTGATTCTAATCTCGCCGATATTGTTATGCGTGTGCTGCTGTCGGCTGTTTCTTAGTCAAAGCGTTGGCAGCTTGCCCGGAGGCATAGCCGAAGAGGGCTCCAAGTACCATCGAGACGATCAGCAGGACCAGCGGGTTGGCGAAGGAAGCCGAGGCTAGGTTTTGCAGTGGCCCCGTCGAGGGCGCCGATGAGGGTTGGTGCAGCGAGTAGGCGACCAGCGCCGCGTAGCCGTAGACATTGGCTGGAACCGCCGACAATAGGTCAACCGAGGCCACGATCACCAGGAAGAAGACGGTCACTCCGACGACGACCGCTGGCCAGACCGCACCGAGCTGAGCAATCGGAACATTGACGATGATCAAGAGGGCGATCCAGGCCACGAACGCCCCATACGCGTTGCCGACGATGGTTTTGGCGAGCGCCTTGTTGTCACCGCCTGTATGGAAGAAACAGCCCCAGGCGATGAACCCCGCCCAGACCAGGACGAACCCGCTCAACGGTCCGAGCGCGAGAAACGCCCAAACGGCTCCGAGAACCGCGATGCTCAACGACAGAGCGACTACTTGTGTCACGGCGTACCTCCCTATTTTGCTTTTCTTGCTGCGTATGCAAAGCGGTACTGCGGGTGACGTTTGCCCCCCACGGTCTCTTCTTCCCTGCTCCAATTGAATCGTAGCACGGTGTCATCCGATATTCCTCGATGACTGGCCTTGCACGGGTCAGAATGCACCTTATTGACGTACGCAGCAAGGCGGAATCGTATTGCCGGCATCGGTCGTGGAGCGAAATTCCAGCCGGAGTTGTTCGGGCCCGTCGTTGCCGAGCGCCCGTTCATCGGCCTCTCGGGTTCACGACGTGAAGGCCTATGTCGAGGCGCTTGGGGTCGCGATCGCCATCGGCGCTGCCGCATGAACGGCACTCTTTGCCCTAGCGCCCCGCGAGATATGCAACCACCGCCGCGAGGTCCTGCTCCGAGGTCGCCTGCATGAGATCCGACATGCCCGGATTATTGGCGCGCTCGCGGCTGCGAAATTCGGCGATGGTCTTGGTGAGATAGTCGCTGCTTTGCCCGGCCAGGCGCGGTACGGTGCCGGCGCCTTGATATTCGGCGAGATGGCAGCCTGTGCAGCCGACCGAGCTATTGGCCATGAGCGCCCGCTTCGCCACCTCGTTCGGCGCGCGCGGCTGACGCAAATCCGGCCAGCTCTTCTTGGAGAAATACGCCGCGAGCGCAAACATCTCGTCGCGCTCGAGCGCTTCGGCGATCGGCGACATCTGCTCGTTCTTGCGGGTGCCGCGCTTATAGTCTCGCAGCTGGAGGTAGAGATAACCCTCTTGCTGCCCCCAGATGATCGGCGTCGCCTTATCCTGCGGAATACCCGTCTCGCCATGGCAGGCGCCGCATATCTCCGCCTTTTCTTCGAGAGTCCGGCCGTGTGCTTTGGCTGCCACAATGGCGAACAGCGACGCGGCGGCAATTCGACCAAGGACCGCTATGGCCGAACGGCGGAGCGGCGCCGGTTTCAGCAGAGACTTTCGCATTTTCGCCAACAGACTATTGAAAAATCCCATGAAAAAAGACGGGACCGTGGAGCGGCCCCGTCCTTTGTGTCGAGCATCCGGGCGCATGCCCGGCCGCCCAACCGATCAGTAGGTGGTGAAGGCGATTATCAGATTGCCGCGCTTATAGTCGAGCTGCGTATTGCCGCCCGCTGCGACCACGACATATTGCTTGCCCTCGACCGTATAGGAGGATGGCGGCGCGTTGACACCGGCGCCTGCCTGGAACCTCCATAGCGTCGCGCCGGTCTCCGAATCATAGGCCTTGAACAGCCCGTTCCCTTCGCCGGTGAAGACGAGACCGCCTGCCGTCGCGAGAATGCCGCCGATCATCGGTTGCTGGGTCTTGACCTGCCAGCGGATCTTGCCGGTGTTGTAGTCGACCGCGGTGACATTGCCCCATTGCTCCTCCGCGGGGATCACCTTGAAGGCGCCGCCGAGCCACAACTTGCCCTGCGGGTAGGGTGAACTCGCGACGTGGTAGGTCATCGGCTGATGCAGGTTGATGGCATAGGTGAGGGCGCGGGTCGGATCGAGGGCCATCGGCGACCACTCGACACCGCCATTGGCGCCGGGCAGCATGCGCGCGCCCTCCGCGGTGGGGAGCGTCCACATATTCTCCTGCGGCACCATGGCCTCGGAGAAGCGGATGAGCGAGCAATCCTTGGCGTCGTTGACATAGACATGCCCGGTCTTTCCGGCATGCAGCACGCCTTTGGTCGGTCTGCCGTCCTTGCCCGTGACCATGGCGATGACCGTCGGGCTCACGGCGTCGAGGTCCCAAATATCGTGAGCGATATATTGGAAGTGGCATACATATTGGCCCGTATCGAGATCGACCGAGACGAGCGAGTCGGTGTAGAGATTGTCTCCCGGACGCACCGAGCCATCGAGGTCGGGCGAAGGGTTGCCGGCCACGAAATAGATGCGGTTGGTGTCGAGATCGACCGAAGGGTTCTGCCAGACCCCTCCGCCGAGCGTCTTGAAGGGATCGCCGGTCTTGGCGAGCTGCGCCTTCTCGGCGGCGATGTTGCGATGCATGTCGCGGCCGGTCGCGTCCTTCTCCGCCCAGACGCCGACCGAATTCTCCGGAATGGTGTTGAAGGTCCAAATCAGTTTGCCGGTGTCGGCGTCGTACGCCTTGACGAAGCCGCGGATGCCGTACTCGCCTCCGTTCGTGCCGATGAGGATTTTCCCTTTCACCGCGGTCGGAGCCATCGTCTCGCTGTAGCCTGCCTCGGGATCGGCGATATCTGACTGCCAGACCACGGCCCCCGTCTTGGCATCAAGGGCGACCAGTTTCGAATCGAGCGTCGCCAGATAGATCTTGTCCTGGTAGGCCGCGACACCGCGATTGTTCGGGCCGCAGCAATAGGTCGTGATCGGACCCAATTTATGCTTGTAGTGCCAAAGCTCCTCGCCAGTCCGCGCATCGAGCGCATAGACATGGCTGAAGGAAGTGGTGACATACATGATGCCGTTCACCACGATGGGCGAGGTCTCCATCGATTCCATGACCTCGGTCTGAAACATCCAGGCCGGATGCAGGTGCGACACATTCCCGGTGTTGATCTGCTTATTGGGATAGTAGCGCTGCTGCCAATAGTCGCCATTGGTCAGCAGGAAGTTATTGCCGTCGGTTCCGGCGCGATTGAGCAGGTCTTGCGTCACCGTGCTCATCGAGCCGTATTTGGTTGCCGCCTTGACCTCCTCCGAGGAGGAGGTGCCGATCGTCGCCAGCGATATCGCGAGCGCAATCGCGCCCGTGCCCGCGGCGGTTATCCCGAGCCGTGCCATGGTCGTTCCTCCGAGATCTGGTGGAAATCGTGATTTTTGCTTAGGCCAGATCGTATGAAAGTGTGCGAGTACTATGAGCCTGTCAACCGGGTACCTGAAAAGCTGATGGCGAGCGATCAGCTCGCGCATCAGACCCGATTTCGATTGGGCCCGCTCCAAACTCGCCTGGTCGCGAGGCTCGGCTGGCGGCCGAGCGCAATGCCGGCGAGCCGCTCATCGAAATCGAGACGGCCGAGAGGCCAACCCCGTTGCCGGGGCGCGGAGGCGGCTTCCCTTCGGGCATCGGGCTGGCGTCAAGACGTGTCCCCTTCGGCCGGCTTACCGAAGTCTGATATCCGTCTCATGCCCCATCTGCTCGTCACCGCCAACGAAATCGTTATATTTCGGATGCTGAAAATCGTGATATATGTAGATTTGATG
>JBIOEJ010000054.1:0-35949 GCA_044445965.1 Hyphomicrobiales bacterium | reverse complement strand
GGAGGCCCATATCGCGCGCCCGGCCGACCCTGCCGCGCTCGGCGACGAGGCCTGGGGGCAGTTCCTCTATGGGCGGGCCAATCCCCGCGGCCTGCATGCCGAGCGCTGGCGGCACGTGCATGGCTGCGGCCGCTTCTTCAACGCGCTGCGCGACACGACGAATGACCGTTTCGCGGCGACCTACAAGGTCGGCGAGGAGAAGCCGAGGGCGGCCGAGGCGCCGGGGACCTCTTCTGCATGAGCGCCCCGTTTCGCCTAAGCACTGGCGGCCGGGTCGATCGGGGAAAGCCTTTGCGCTTCACCTTCGACGGCAGGCGCTATGAGGGGTTCGCGGGCGATACGCTCGCCTCGGCCTTGCTGGCGAACGGCGTGCATCTCGTCGGGCGCTCCTTCAAATATCACCGCCCGCGCGGCATCGTCTCGGCGGGCGCCGATGAGCCGAACGCGCTTGTCGGCATCGGCGTGGAGCCGCGCTTCACGCCCAATCTGCGCGCCACGCAGGTCGAGCTCCATGACGGCCTCGTGGCGCAGAGCCAGAACCGCTGGCCCTCTCTGCGGCGCGACCTCGGCGCGGTGAACGATGTCCTCTCGCCGCTCTTCCCGGCCGGCTTCTACTACAAGACCTTCATGTGGCCGAAAGCCGCCTGGAAGCGCCTCTACGAGCCGAAGATCCGCGCCATGGCCGGGCTCGGACGCGCGCCGACCGCACCCGATGCCGACCGCTATGGCGCCCGTTATGCCCATTGCGACGTGCTGGTCGTGGGCGCTGGCCCTGCCGGCATCGCCGCCGCGCTCGCCGCCGAGGCGCATGGCGCTCGCGTCATCCTCTGCGACGAGCAAGCCGAGATGGGCGGCTCGCTGCTCGCAGAGACCTCCGCGATCGTCGACGGCAAGGAGGGCTCGGCCTGGCTCGGCGACAGCCTCCTCAAATTGTCCCAGTCGCCGAAGGTCACGCTGCTGCCGCGGTCGACGGCGTTCGGCTATTTTCCGCACAACATGCTGGGGCTCGCCGAGCGTCTCACCGACCATCTGGCGCCTCGCGGCACGGACCGTCCGCGCGAGCGGCTCTGGCACGTCCGGGCCAAGGAGGTGGTGCTGGCGGCCGGCGCGCATGAGCGCCCGCTGGTGTTCCCCGACAATGACCGGCCGGGGATCATGCTGGCCGATGCGGCGCGCATCTACGCGGCGCGCTACGGCGTCAAGCCAGGCTCGCGCGCGATTGTCGTGACGGCGCATGACGAGGCCTACCGCGCCGCCGTCGATCTCGCGGCGGCGGGCGTCACGGTCGAGGCCATCATCGATCTGCGCGAGGAGCCGTCCGGCGCGTTGCCCGAGGCGGCGCGCGCGGCCGGTCTTCGCGTCCTGCGGTCGACCACGGTCTGCGCCACGGCCGGACGGCGCCGGGTGACCTCGATCGATACTGCCTTCCGCCGGAGCGACGGATCGATCGGCAAGCGCGAGCGCATCGCCTGCGATCTCGTGCTGATGTGCGGCGGCTTCACGCCGAGCATCCATCTGTTCTCGCAATCGCGCGGCAAGGCCAGGTTCGACGAGCGGTTGAACGCCTTCCTTCCCGATGTCTCGGCGGAGCGCGAGCGCTCCGCCGGCGCCTGTCGCGGCGTCTGGGGGCTCGCCGAAGCCATCGCTGACGGCGAGGCCGCCGGCGAAGCGGCGGCGCGCGACGCGATCGGCGGCGGCATCGAGCCGGTGCATGTGCAAGCGCCTCTCTCGGAACACCACGGCGGAGGGCGGCTCGACCCTTTGCCGCATCATCGCGCTCCCGAGCGGGTCAAGGCCTTCGTCGATTTCCAGAACGACGTGACGGCCAAGGATGTGAAGCTCGCGGTGCGCGAGGGCTTCCGCTCGATCGAGCACATCAAGCGCTACACCACGACCGGCATGGCGACCGACCAGGGCAAGACGTCGAACATGAACGCGCTCGGCATCGCGGCGGAAGCTCTTGCGAGGCCCGTCCCGGAGATCGGCCTCACCACCTTCCGCATGCCCTACACGCCCATAACCTTCGGGACGCTCGCGGGCGCGGCGCGCGGCGAGCTGTTCGATCCGGTGCGCCGGACGCCGACCCATGGCTGGGCGGCGTCCAAAGGGGCGGTGTTCGAGGATGTGGGCCAGTGGAAACGCGCCCGTTATTTCCCGCTGCCGGGCGAGGACATGCACGCCGCCGTCATTCGCGAATGCCAGGCGGTGCGCCAATCGGTCGGCATCTTCGACGCCTCGACGCTCGGCAAGATCGAGATCGTCGGGCCCGATGCCGCCGAATTCATGAACCGCATCTATGTCAACCCCTGGACGAAGCTCGAGCCCGGCCGTTGCCGCTACGGCATCATGCTGCGCGAGGACGGCTCGATCCTCGATGACGGCGTGGTCGGGCGCCTGGCCGCCGACCGCTTCCACGTCACCACCACGACCGGCGGGGCGGCGCACGTCCTCAACCTCATGGAGGATTATCTGCAGACCGAATGGTCCGAGCTCGATTGCTGGCTCACCTCGACGACCGAGCAATGGGCGGTGATCGCGGTGCAGGGTCCGCATGCGAGAAAGATCATGGAGCGCCTCGTCGAGGATATCGACCTGTCGCCTTCCGCCATGCCGCATATGAGTGTGCGCCAAGGCCGCGTCTGCGGCGTGCCGGCGCGGCTGTTTCGCGTGAGCTTCACAGGCGAGCTCGGCTTCGAGATCAATGTTCCGTCAGATTACGGGCAAGCCGTGTGGGACGGCGTGTTGGACGCCGGTTTCTCGCGCGTCATCACGCCTTACGGCACCGAGGCCATGCATGTGATGCGGGCCGAGAAGGGCTATGTCATCGTCGGGCAGGACACCGACGGCACCGTGACGCCCGACGATGCCGGCCTCCGCTGGGCGATCGGCAAGGCGAAGAAGGATTTCGTCGGCAAGCGTTCGCTCGCCCGCGCCGCGATGGGCGATCCGAATCGCAAGCAGCTCGTCGGGCTCCTGACCGAGGACCCTCGCGCGCTTCTGGAGGAAGGCGCGCAGGTCGTGGTCGACGCCAAGACACCGATTCCGACGCCGATGATCGGCCATGTGACCTCCTCCTATTTTTCAGCGGCGCTCGACCGCTCGATCGCGCTCGCCATGATCGCCGGCGGCAGGAAGCGCCTCGGCGAGACGCTTTATGTGCCGATGCCGGACGGCGCGATCCCGGTGAAGGTCGCAAGCCCGGTCTTCCTCGATCCCGAAGGCGAGCGTCTCGATGCCTGATCGCGTCCTTTCGCGGCGCTCCGCGCTCGAGGAGATCGCCGCCTCTGGCGCTTCGGGCGCGCTGTCCCTGTCGCCGCCGGTCTCGCGCCTGATCTTCAGGGGCCGCATCTCGACGATCGGGCGGGTCGCCGCGGCCTTCGGCGTCGAGCCGGCCATGGAGCCGTGCCGTGCCGCCCTCGCGGGCCCCCGCGCCGCGCTCTGGCTCGGCCCCGACGAGTGGCTGTTGCTGGCGGAGGATCGGGAGCCGTCAGCCCTCATCGCGGCGCTCGATGCCGCGCTCAGCCCCTTGCCCCACTCGCTCGTCGATGTCAGCCATCGGCAGATCGGCTTGCGGGTCGAGGGTGAGAGGGCAAGCCTGATCGTGAATGCCGGCTGCCCCCTCGACCTCGATCTCCACGCCTTTCCGGTCGGCATGTGCACGCGCACCGTCCTGCAAAAGGCCGAGGTCGTGCTGTGGAGGACGGCCGAAACCGCGTTCCGTCTCGAGGTCGCGCGTTCCTTCGCGCCCTATGTCTGGCGCTTCCTGGAGCAGGCCGAGAGGGATTTGTGATCGGGCGGCGAGACGCCGCCCCTCCCGGAGGGTGCGCGTCCTCGGCGTGCCGCGAACGAAGCAACGAGCCTCGAAACCGCGCAGCGGCTTGTCGCGTTTGACGCATCGGGTTCCGGCGTTCACCAAGGGATCCTGTCAACCCGGCAGGCTATCCGGAGTCGAATGATGGATTATGTGAAGCTCGGCCATACGGGCCTGGAGGTGTCGCGCATTTGTCTTGGCTGCATGAGCTACGGCATACCCGATCGGGGCAACCATGCCTGGAGCCTCGACGAAGAGGAAAGCCGACCCTTCATCAAGCGGGCGCTGGAGGGCGGCATCAATTTCTTCGACACGGCGAATGTCTATTCGGACGGCACCAGCGAGGAGATCCTCGGCCGGGCGCTGAAGGATTTCACCCGTCGCGACGAGGTCGTGATCGCAACCAAGGTGCACGGACGCATGCGCCCGGGGCCCAACGGCGCCGGCTTGTCGCGCCGGGCGATCATGGCCGAGATCGATGCGAGCCTGCGGCGTCTCGGTACCGACCATGTCGACCTCTATCAGATCCATCGCTTCGATTATCACACGCCGATCGAGGAAACGCTCGAGGCGCTGCACGATGTCGTCAAGTCCGGCAAGGCGCGCTATCTCGGGGCATCGTCCATGCACGCATGGCAGTTCGCTCAGTCGCTCGCGATAGCCGAGCGCCGCGGCTGGACCCGGTTCGTCAGCATGCAGAACTTCGTGAATCTCCTTTATCGCGAGGAGGAGCGCGAAATGCTGCCGCTATGCGCGACCGAGGGCATCGGCGTCATTCCCTGGAGCCCGCTCGCCCGTGGGCGTCTCACACGGGACTGGGACGAGAAGAGCGCGCGCTCCGAGACGGATGAGTTCGGCAAGACGCTCTATGCGAAATCCGGCGACGCCGACAGAAAGGTCGTCGAGCGCGTAGCGAAGATCGCGGCGAAGCGCGGCGTGTCGCGGGCGCAGGTGGCGCTCGCATGGCTGCTGGCGAAGCCCGTCATCACGGCCCCCATCGTCGGCGCAACGAAGCTCCAGCACCTCGAGGACGCGCTGGCCGCCGTCACGATGAAACTCTCCGTCGACGAGATCGCGTCGCTGGAGAAGCCTTATGTCCCGCGCGCCGTTGCCGGCTTCGTGTAGCTCACTCCGACGTTTTCACGGGGGCGTTCGGGGCGTTGGCAGACACGCGGTCCACCTCTCCCCTTCTCGGAGAGGTCGACCTTCGGCGCCATAGCAGCGAGCGGAAGCTTGCTGCGTTGCAGCAAGCTGTGTCGCCTCGAGATCGGCCTCTCCCACAAGGCCCGGACTGTGATCCGGGCCAAGGGGGAAAGTGAAAGGCGCATGCCCCGGCCATAGCTCCCCCTCCCCCCTCAATTTAGCCGCAAACTTGCCGTCGCGGGCTTCGCCCGTTACCAGGACATCCCATGTCGATGATCGAGCGGCCGCTGCCCTATTTCGCGCGCATCGCCTATCCGGTGCTGCGACGCCTGCTCATGGAGCAGGGCCGCGCCCATTTCTGGAGCTATGCGCTCGCTTTCGTGTTCATGGCGATCGTGGCTACGGCCTCGGCCACCTCCGCCTATCTCCTCAAGCCGATCATCAACGGCCTGATGGTCGAGCGCGATTTCCGGGCGCTGCGCGTCCTCGCCATCACCATCGCCGGCCTCTATCTGCTGAAGGGCTTCGCCACCTATGGGCAGATCGTGACGCTGTCGCGGATCGGCAACCGCATCGTCGCCTCGGTGCAGGAACGCCTGTTCGACCGCCTGATGGACCAGAACGTCTCGTTCTTCAATGATCGGCGCTCGAGCGAGTTCATGTCGCGCCTGACGCTCGCCGCAAACGGCGCACGCGACGTGCTGCAGGCGCTGATCACCTCGATCGGCCGCGACGCGCTCACCCTCATCGGCCTCATCGCGGTGATGCTCATCCAGGATCCGGTGCTGACCTTGCTCGCGATCGCGGGGCTGCCTTTCGCCGGCGTGACGCTCGGCAGGCTGATCAAGCGCGTGCGCAAATATGCGCTTCGTTCCTTCCATGGGGTGACGCGCATTCTCGACATCATGCTGGAGGCGGCGCAGGGCGTGCGCATCGTCAAATCCTTCAACCTCGAGGCGATGATGCGCGAGCGCATGCGGGCTGCGGTGCACGCGGTCGAGCGCGCCGCGAACAAGGTCGCCGCCATCCAGGCCCTGGCGAACCCGCTCACCGATACGCTCGGCGGCATCGCGGTCGCCGGCGTCATCCTCTACGGGGGCTGGCGCGTGATCGAGGGCGGCCATGATCCGGGCGCCTTCATCTCCTTCATCGGCTCGCTGCTGCTCGCCTACGAGCCGGCGAAAAGGCTCGGCCGGCTGAACCTCGAAATCCAGAACGGCCTCATCGGCGTCAACTTGATGTACGAGGTGCTCGATGCGAAGTCGCAGGAGCCGCAGGCCGAGGGTCTGCCGCCCTTGCGCGTCGGAGAAGGGCGCATCGAGCTTGCCGATGTGAGCTTTGCCTATCCGGGCCGCGCCGATGTGCTCGATCGTCTGAGCCTCAGCGTGGAGCCCGGCAAGACGACGGCGCTGGTCGGCGGCTCTGGCGGCGGCAAGAGCACGGTCCTCAGCCTCATCTTGCGCTTCTTCGATCCGCATTCGGGCGAGATCACCATCGACGGCCGGTCCGTGCGCGAAGTCGACCTCGCCTCGCTGCGCGCCGCGATCGGCTATGTCAGCCAGGACGTCTACCTGTTCCGCGGCTCGATCCGCGACAATATCGCGCTCGGCAAGGAGAACGCCACCGAAGAGGAGATCATCACCGCCGCGAAAGCCGCGCACGCCCATGACTTCATCAGCGGCTTTCGCCACGGCTACGATACCGATGTCGGCGAATTGGGCACCCAGCTGTCGGGCGGCCAGAAGCAGCGCATCGCCATCGCGCGGGCCTTCTTGAAGGACGCGCCGATCCTGCTTCTCGACGAGCCGACCGCGGCGCTCGATCCGGAATCCGAACGCGAGGTGCAGAAGGCGCTCGACGCGCTGGGACGCGGGCGCACCACGCTCGTCGTGGCGCACCGGTTGCAGACCGTCGTGCAGGCGAGCCGCATCTACGTCATCGAGAATGGGCGGGTCGCCGAGGCCGGCACGCATGACGAGCTGCTGGCGCAGCACGGCGTCTACTACAATTACTACGCGCGACAGACGCCCGAGCGGCTGCTCGCGCCGGTTGCCCAAGAGGCCGCACAGGAAACTGCCAAGCGGGAGCCCGCGCTCGCCGAGGCAGCGGCCGGCGCGCCCCGGCTCAGCGGTTCAAGAAGGCCTTGGGCCGCCTGGTTCCGAAGCGGCCATGGATCACGGCGGTAAAGGCGATCGACAACACCGCGATCAGCGTAAGCCACCAGGTCTGCGAGCCGACCAGGCCGAGGCAAGCGAAGGCGAAGAGGTTGACGATCGCTCCGATCAGGCAAGGAGCGATGGCTTCGCCCAGCTGAGCGGCGCTACGCGTCGCGAAGGCGGTGAGCAGGGCGAGCGCCGCCGCGCCGAGGAGGCCGAGCTCGTACCAGACCTCGAACAGGATCGACTGCGGAGCGCCGAGCGGCAACAGCCCCGCGAGCTGGCTGCGCAACGCCGTGTCGAGCCCATGCCCCGTGAGCAGCCTGACCGGCTCGCCGAGCACGCAGTCGCGCCAGATCTCCAAGGGCTGCAGCGCGGCCGCGTCGATGCCGACGAAGGCACGCGCCAGCGCCAGCGCCAGAAACGGCAGGGCCGGCGCCGCGACGATGATCAGCGCCAGCAGCCATTTCGCCGCCGGGATCGTCAAGCGCGGCGCGACCGCGCATAGCCCGAAGCCGACGCCGCCCGCAAGCAGCGCCAGGATTGCCGGTCGCGACCCGCTCAAGAGCGCGGCGCCGACGATCGCCACGGCGAGCGCGATCGCCGAAGCGCGCTCCGATCTCATGAGCAGCCAGGCGAGCCCGGGCCAGGCGAGCAGCGTCACGCTCAAGGCGGTGCGCACCAGGACCGGCCCATCGCCGTCGATGGCCGTCTGGGCATTGGGCACGGTCAGCACCCAGACGATCGCCGAGAGCGCGCCGATCCCCGCGCCTAGCGGCACCAGATAGAGGTTCGAGGCGCGCATGCGCTCGGGAACCGAGCCCAACGCCGCAAAGGCGCAGAGGCCGACGCCGATCGCCTTCAGCAAGCGCTCCGAGGCATCGTCGAAGAACGGTGTCCATAGGAGCGAAAGCCCGGCCCATACGATGAGGAACAACAGCGTCGCGGCGGCCGGCGTCTTGAGCAGCCGCCACATGCGCCCGAACGGTTGGCGCCCCTCGCTCTCGATGAGCATGGCCATCGAAAACAGGATGGCGCCGACCGGCGCGATGCCGACGACGGCGTGGCGCATGATCACCGCGGCGATCGGCAGGAGGCCGACCATCGCGGCAAAGCCGAGGCGGCGCAGGAATCCGGCGGCATCTGCGGCGGCATCGCCCGGCGTGCCGCGCGGGCGCGTCGGGACGACCGGGCGGCCCGATCTCGTCTTCGGCGGCTTGATCTCGATCTGCGTCATCATTCGCCCTTGCCGCGGATCAGATGGATGATGCCGGAGAAATCGCTGCCGCCCTCCCCCCAGGCGGCGTAAAGCCCGTAGAGTTGCGCCGCCAGCGCGCCGAGCGGGGTCGAGGCGCCGCTCGCCTGCGCGGCTTCCTGGGCGAGCTTCAAATCCTTGAGCATGAGATTGGCGGCGAAGCCCGGCTTGTAGCCGCTATTCGCAGGCGATGACGGCACCGGCCCCGGCACTGGGCAATAGGTGGTCAAGGACCAGCATTGGCCGGACGAGGTGGAGGCGACATCGAACAGCGCCTGATGCGAGAGGCCGAGCTTCTCGGCGAGCACGAAGGCCTCGCCGACCGCGATCATGGAAACGCCCAGGATCATGTTGTTGCAGATCTTGGCGGCCTGGCCTGCCCCGGCCGTGCCGCAATGCACGATCTTCTTGCCCATGGCCTCGAGGACCGGCTTGGCGCGCGCGAAGGCCGCCGCCTCGCCGCCGGCCATGAAGGTCAAGGTCGCGGCCTTGGCTCCGCCGGTGCCTCCCGAGACCGGCGCGTCGAGCGACAACTGGGCGTGCTCGGCCGCCATGCCATGCGCCTTGCGCGCGCTCTCCACATCGATGGTGGAGCAATCGATGAAGAGCGTGCCGGCTTTCGCCGCCGGCAGCGCCAGACTCCAGACCTCGACCACATGGCGCCCGGCGGGCAGCATGGTGACGACGATCTCGGCCTCCTTGGCCGCCTCGGCCGCCGAAGCGGCGACGGCGATGCCTCTCTCCTTGGCGGCATCGCGCAGGAAAGGCACGAGGTCGAAGGCCACGACCTGGTGGCCCGCCTTGGCGAGGTTTTCCGCCATCGGAGCGCCCATATTGCCAAGGCCGATAAAGGCGATCCTGCTCATGTTTCGTTCCTCCCTGGCCAAACGGTGTCGGCTGTGCTCGGACTTGATCCGAGGCTTGGCTCCCGCCATCCATTGGTTTGCCGTGGCGCGGCCAAATCCACAAGGAAGACCCTCACGGCTCAGCCACCGAGGATAGCAAAGGCGTGGATGGCCGGCCCGACCCTCGGATCATGTCCGGGCACGGATGCGCGTGGGCTACCTTCCAAGCGGCCAGGTCACGCAGCGCGCGCCCGCTCATGGCGCGCCGCTTCGCCTGGGCCTTCGCGGCGCCGCGCAGGCGCTCGCCGCCCTCGCCTCTCAGGGGATCCGTGATCGGCGGGAAGAGCCCGAAATTGACGTTCATCGGCTGGAACGAGCTCTGGCGGCCGCGCCCGTCATTCATGGCGCCCCCCGCCGGCTCTAGCGGCGGAGCCTGATCGCCGTCGGTCCCATCGCCGAGGATATGGCCGCCGGTGATGTGCGCGAGCAGCGCGCCGATGGCCGTCGTCGGAGGCGGCGGCGCGAGCGCCTCGCCCAACCGCTCCGAAGCCGCGTATCGGCCCGCGAGCAGCCCGATCGCGGCGCTCTCCACATAGCCTTCGCAACCCGTGATCTGGCCCGCGAAGCGCAATCGCGGCATGGCCTTGAGGCGCAGCCGCGCATCGAGGAGCTTGGGCGAGTTGAGATAGGTGTTGCGATGCAGTCCGCCGAGGCGCGCGAACTCGGCCTTCTCCAGGCCGGGAATCATGCGGAACACGCGCGTCTGCTCGCCATGGCGCAGCTTCGTCTGGAAGCCCACCATGTTGAACAGCGTGCCGAGCGCGTTGTCCTGGCGCAGCTGCACCACGGCATGAGGCTTGACGGCGGGGTCGCGCGGGTTGGTGAGGCCGACCGGCTTCATCGGTCCGTGACGCAAGGTTTCGCGCCCGCGCTCGGCCATCACCTCGATCGGCAGGCAACCGTCGAAATAGGGCGTCGATGTCTCGAACTCGCGAAATTCGGTCTTGGGGGCCGCGAGCAGCGCATCGATGAAGCCCTCATATTGGGCGCGCGTCATCGGGCAATTGAGATAGTCGGCGCCTGTCCCGCCGGGGCCGGCCTTGTCGTAGCGCGACTGGCGCCAGGCGATATCCATATCGATGGTGTCGCGATATACGATTGGAGCGATGGCGTCGAAGAAGGCGAGCTCGCCCTCGCCCGTCACGCGGCGGATGGCCTCGGCGAGCTTCAGCGACGTCAAAGGGCCGGTGGCGATGATGGTCTCGCCCCATTCCTCGGGCGGCAGGCCGGCGACCTCGCCGCGCGCGAGGGTGATCAGCGGATGGCTTTCCAGCGCCTGCGTCACCGCGGCCGCGAAGCCGTCGCGGTCGACGGCAAGGGCGCCGCCCGCCGGCAGCTTGTGGGCATCGCCCATGCGCATGATCAGCGAATCGAGCCGACGCATCTCCTCATGCAGCAGGCCGACGGCATTGTGCAGTGCATCATCGGAGCGGAAGGAGTTGGAGCAGACGAGCTCGGCGGCATAGCCCGTCTTGTGCACCGGCGTGCCCGCCACGGGCCGCATCTCGTGCAGGACCGCGGCGACGCCGCTCCGCGCGATCTGCCAGGCGGCTTCAGAGCCCGCAAGGCCCGCGCCGACGATGTGGATGGGATTTTGCGGCGACATCCGGGCAAGATCGCGCGCTCTTGCCTCCAAAGCAAGACGCCCGCCGAGTGGCGGGCGTCAAACCATTGATTTCTAGCGGGAAAGCCGATCAGAAGCCGGCGCCCATGCGGGCCGCGTGATCGACATTGCCGCGCGAAAGGCCGATATCCTCCAGCTCGCGGTCGGTCAGCTGACCGAGTTCGCGAAGATTGGAACGATAGCGCCTCCAAGCGGCGATGCGCTTGAGAATGAGCGTGATGAACATAGTGGACCCTCCGTCCTTTGGAGCACCGTCCTCGGTGCCCCGCCTCAGTGATTGTCTGACGAGGCTTATATGTGCAGTGCAACATGCATAACAACTAGATATTTAGGCCCACAGGCATGATCAAAACGCATAGCTCATTCATTAAAAATTTACCGGCCCCATTCAGAAGTTGCCGATTGGAGCATTTTTTGGTAAGGATTGCCGCGAACCGGGGTGGAGGGCATCTTTGAATTCGCCCTCTCAAATCAAACGTCGATAGCCGCAGGCCGTCCCGGCCACGAGGGGAATGCGCCCGGAGCATTTTTCGGCGAGGCATGCCCCCGCGAAGGCGGAGGCTGTCTCCGGTTTGCTGCAGAAAATGCAGCAAAAACAATCGGCTAGAGCTCTAGCCCCCCTGCGACATTGGCGCCACGTAGGCGAGATCGAGGTCCCAGGGGAAATAGATCCAGGTGTCCTGGCTCACCTCGGTGACGAAAGTATCGACGGTCGGGCGTCCTTGGGGCTTGGCGTAGACGGTCGCGAAATGGGCCTGCGGCACCATCTTGCGCACGACGAGCGCGGTGCGCCCGGTATCGGTGAGGTCGTCGATCACCAACAAGCTCTTGCCGTTCGCATGCGCGCCGCTCGTCAGGCTCGTGGCGATATCCTTGAGGACGGTGAGGCCGTCTTGCCGATCGGCCTCCTCGTAGCTCGAAATGCATACCGTCTCGATGAGCCGCACGCCGAGCTCGCGCGCCACGATCGCCGCCGGGACGAGACCACCGCGCGTGATCGAGACGATCGCCGTGAACGGCCCTTGGCCCGACAACCGCCAGGCGAGCGCCCGGCAATCGCGATGGAACTGATCCCAGGACACGGGGAACGCTTTGATGGGCGGTTTTTCGAGAGACATGGCACCAGCTCTTCAAGCATGCGGATGATCGCGAACTCCTTGGATTTACACGCTAGCTCCGCCCAATTCCATTGGCGCGCAAGGTGGCGAGCATGGTTTCCACCGCCGATTTTGCCGCGGCCAGCGCCTGTGCATCGCGCGAGCGCACCACGAGATTGGTGTCCGGGCGCCCCTCATTCGAGAACGGATAGGAGCCGATCATCACGTCCTTGTGAGCCCGGGCGATCTCGGCGAGCGGGGTGCCGATATCGCCTTCGCGCATGCCGGCCGGGATGGTTTCCGAGAGCATCTTGCGCCCGGTCTTCAAGTGCGGGGCGACATCGTCGAGCATGGCGTGCATGATCTGCGGCACGCCCGCCATCACGATGACATTGCCGATCCAGAAGCCCGGCGCCTTCGACACCGGATTGGCGACGAGCTCGGCTCCTTCAGGGATTCGCGCCATGCGCATGCGCGCCTCGTTGAGATCGGCGTTCGGGAAGCGCTCGCGCATCAAGGCGACCGCCCGCGGGTCATGATCGATGGGCACGCCGAAAGCGACGGCGACCGCGTCGGCGGTGATGTCGTCATGGGTCGGCCCGATGCCGCCGGTCGTGAACACATAGGTGTAGCGCGGGCGCAAGGCGTTGAGGGCCGCCACGATCTCCTCTTGCACATCGAGCACGACGCGCACCTCGGAAAGATCGATCCCGATCGCGGTGAGATATTCGGCGATGTAGCCGATATTCTTGTCCTTGGTGCGCCCGGAGAGGATCTCGTCCCCGATGACGAGCAGGCCGGCCGTGATGATGCTGTCGTCCATGCGCGCTCCGAACGCCGACAATCACGCCTTCGCCAGGCGCTCGAACACGTAGTTGACATGGGTGCGCATGAGCTGGCGGTAGCCGCGCTCCTTCAGGAAGGGTTCCATATCGGTGTGCCAGCGCCCGACGCCGTCTTCCATGATGACGAGGACGGGCCAGAGGCTCTCGGGCGCGCTGTGGAAAAAGGGCTCGAGGATGAGGTCCTCGGCGCCTTCCACGTCGAGCTTGATGGCATCGATGCGATCGAACCTCTCATCCGCGACGATTTGCGTGAGCGTCGTCGCCGACACCTTCATCGACAGGCCGTTCGGCGAGCGCACGGCGCGCATGCTCGATTCGCCGCGGTTCTTGGTGTCGAGGAACAAGGTGAAGTCGCCCGGCTTGTCGGCGACCGCGCATTGCACGGCCTTGATGGTGCCGAAGGGGTTCAGCCGCATATTGGCGGCGAGCCGCTCGAAAATATCGGGTTGCGGCTCGATCGCGAGGATGCGCGCCGCCCCTCCGGCGAGGGCCGCGACGAACAGCGAATAAGCCCCGACATTCGCCCCGATATCGATGAAGCGGAAGCCGGGCTTGATGTGCCTGACGAGGATGGCGCGCTCGCGCGGATCGAAATATTGCGGCGTGAACAACAGGCGCTTCTCGCACATATTGTCATAGGGGAAGAGCCGCATCTTGGCGCCGAAGGCCTCGAAATCGACCGGTTTGCCGCGCATCGCCGTGACAACGCATTGGCGCACGGCGAAAGCGAGCCTGCGTCCGATCCAGGAATCCGGCATGGCTCGCGTCAGCTCGATGGCCGCTCGCGCCATGGCGTTCGGCGCGAAGGCGCCGAAGGGTGTGTGTTCAACGCTCATGGTCATCGCTGCGCTATAGCCCGCAGCGCCAAGGACGGCAAACGAAGGGAGTAATCGACCATCTTGACGATCACCCCCGCGAGCCCCCAAATCCCGGTATGACCAGTTTCGTCCAAGCCAGCCCCACGGCCACCCGCAAGAGCGGCGAGATCAAGCTCCACGGTCCGGAAGCCTTTGCCGGCATGCGGCGCGCGGGCCAGCTCGCGGCCGCCGCGCTCGATCTCTTGGCCGACATGATCGAGCCCGGCGTCACGACGCAGGCGATCGACAGCTTCGCGCTCGATTTCGCCATGTCGCACCAAGCCTTCCCGGCCACTCTCCTCTATCGCGGCTACCGCTACTCGGTCTGCACCTCCATCAACCATGTCGTCTGCCACGGCATGCCGAACGACAAGCCGCTGCGCGAAGGCGATGTCGTCAATGTCGATCTCACCTTCATCCTCGACGGCTGGCACGGGGATTCGAGCCGTATGTATCCGGTCGGCGCCATCGGCCGGCGCGCCGAGCGCCTGCTCGAGGTCACGCACGAAGCCTTGATGCGCGGCGTCGCGGCGGTGAGACCCGGCGGCACGACCGGCGATATCGGGCAGGCGATCCAGGACTTTGCCGAGAGCGAGCGCTGCTCGGTGGTGCGCGATTTCTGCGGCCATGGCCTCGGCAGGTTATTCCATGACGAGCCGAACATCCTCCATTATGGGCGCCGGGGCGAGGGTGTGCCGTTGAAGCCCGGCATGTTCTTCACCATCGAGCCGATGATCAATCTCGGCAGGCCCCAGGTGAAGGTGTTGTCCGATGGCTGGACCGCGGTGACGCGCGACCGGTCGCTCTCGGCGCAGTACGAGCACAGCGTCGGCGTCACGGAGACCGGCGTCGAAGTCTTCACGCTCTCGCCGCGCGGTCTCGATACGCCTGGGCTCGCGATGCGTTCATGAGGGAAGCCCGGGGGCCGGAGGTATTATCCGAGGCGCCGCATTTTCTCGGGCATCGCGAGCGGCTGCGGGAGCGCTTCATCAAGGCCGGACCCGAGGCGCTCGCCGATTACGAATTGCTCGAGCTGATCTTGTTCCGCGCCTTGCCGCGCCGCGACGTGAAGCCGCTCGCCAAGGCGCTGCTGCAGCGTTTCGGCTCTCTCGCCGAGACGATAGCGGCCCCGATCGGCAGGCTGACCGAGGTCAAGGGCGTCGGCGAGGCGGCGGCGATCGAGATCAAGATCGTCGAGGCCGCCGCCAAGCAGCTCGCCAAGGGTGTCATCGCGGCCCGGCCGGTGCTCGGATCCTGGAACACGCTGATCGATTATTGCCGCACCGCCATGGCCTTCTCGGCGACCGAGAGCTTCCGCATCCTGTTCCTCGACAAGCGCAATGCCCTGATCGCCGACGAGGTGCAGCAGACGGGGACCGTGGATCACACGCCCGTCTATCCGCGCGAGGTGTTGAAGCGCGCGCTCGAGCTGTCCGCGACCGCGCTGATCCTGGTGCACAACCATCCGTCCGGCGATCCGCGCCCTTCGCCAGCCGATATCCGCATGACCAAGGATATCGTCGCCATCGTCGCTCCGCTCGGCATCACCGTGCACGACCACATCATCGTCGGGCGCGACGGGCATGCGAGCTTCAAGGCGCTGAAGCTGATCTAATTGCCGTCACGGCCGCCGCGGCGCGTCGCTCAGAACAGCTCGATGGCTTGCGGCCGGCTCACGTTGCCCGCTGCGGCCGTCTTGGCGCCAATCGCATGCGACGAAGGCGGCTCGCCGTCGTTCGGGCTCCTTGGATCTGCAGCTCCCTTTGGCCATATCCCGATATCAACCGGCCCGCAGCTCCTTCAAGAACGTGCGCAACGCGGAGCCGATCTCGGCAGGCGAGTCCTCCTGACATAATGGATGCCCTTGGACAGTGACCTCGCGCTGGTTGGGGAAGCTGCGGCAGAACTCGCGCGCGCGGCCGGTGAGCAACGCGCCCGGATCGGCATTGATGAGGAGTTTCGGGATGCGCGAGCGCGTGAGCCAGGCGCCGTAGCGTTCCACGGCCGCCACGACATCGGCGGGCTCGCCGTCGATCGGCAGTTCGCGCGGCCAAACGAGCGTGGGCAGGCGCCGCACTTGCTGCCGCAACGGCTCCCGATAGGCCTCCATCTCGGCGTCGCTCAGGGGGCGGATGATGCTCTTCGGCAAGACCCCATCGCGCCGCCTCGTGACTGCAACGTTGAGCCTTTACGACCGGCGGTTTCAGGTCTTTCGATCAGGCGCCCGCTCTGGAGGTGACCGGATTGGCCGGGTGTTCGCCGCGCAATACGCTAATCACGTCCTGCGCGACCTCGCAGGCCGTGCGTTCCAGCGCTTCCTGTGTCGAACCGCCGATATGCGGCGTCATCACGAGATTGGGAGCGTCGAACAAGGGGCTCCTCGCATCGGGCGGTTCGGCGTCGAAGACGTCGAGTCCGGCGGCGGCGAGTTGACCGCTGCGGAGCGCAGCCACGAGCGCCGCTTCGTCGACGAGCGCGCCTCGCGCGGTGTTGACAAGAATGGCACTTGGCTTCAGCCGCGCAAACGTCGCGACATCGAACAGGAGCGTACCTTTGGGCAGCGTATGGAGGGACAGAATGTCGGCGTTCGCGCATAGTTCATTGAGCGTCGCCATCGGGCGCGCGCCTTCGCGCTCGATCTCGGCGGCGCTCGCATGTTGCGACCAGGCGACGACCTCCATGCCGAAGGCGCGGCCAAGCGCCGCCATGCGCCGCGCGACCCGGCCGAAGCCCACGAGCCCCAGCACCTTGCCGTGCAGCTCGGATGTCGTGCTCCAGTAGCGGAACGCGAAGTCGCCTTGGCGCACGGCCTGGTCTGCCGCCGGGATCCTCTTGGCGCAAGCGAAGATCAGGGCGAAGGCCAATTCCGCCACCGATTGCGCATTCGCACCCGGCGTGTTGACAACGACGATCCCGCGCGCCTGCGCCGCAGCGAGATCGATCGCGTCGACGCCGGTGCCGTGGCTGCCGATCACGCGCAGCTTGGGCGATGCGGCGATCGCTTCCGCGGAGAATCCGGCATTGCGGGTGATGACCGCGCGGGCGTCGGCGAGGTGAGGCTCGAGCGTCGCGAGCCCCGCATTCTCCGCGACCCGATAGCTGAGACCGGCATCGCACAGCAGGCGCAGCCCCGCTTCGTGGATCGGCTGGACAATGACGCAATCCGTCATTGGAGGCCCTCGCGCGGCGCTGGAGCGGGAAGGGGCTTAGGTAGAATCGGCACGAAGTCTCTATCTTTTTGTTTTTCGGCGCACAATCTTATCCGAAAAGTGGGGCCACTTTTGGGGATCATGCGCCAGACAGAAGCGCGTGAGAACGGTGGCCGCGGCGGGCGCGCGTCACGCCTTCGCCCGCTCCGGTATGGGCACGCAATTCGTCGAACAATCGCGCGGCGAGCGCGATGTCGGGCGCGGCATTGCCAGAAGCGTCTGTCATCCCGGCGACGTCCATCGGCCCTGCCTCAGGCATGCCGTCTCGTCACACATGGGTCAGGCGGGCGATGATGCTCTGCCTGACGCCGTCGAGATGGATGCGCATCGCGTTTGCCGCCTCGTCGGCGCGATTATCCGTCAGCGCCTCGACGATCGCGAAATGCTCGCGACAGGTCGACTCGAAGCGCTCGGGAACGCTGCGCAGGTCGAAGAACTGAGTCCGGCGGCGAAGGCTGCGGATGATGGTCGCCATCTGAGCGTTGCCGGCAGCGTCCGAGATCGCCGAATGCAGCTCGTCGTCGATGGCGCGAACCTGGCCGCGCTCCGGCGCCGAGCCGCCCGCCGCGGCCTGACGGATCAACGCAGCGAGGCGGTCCGCGAGCGAGTCGAGCTGCTCCTTGGCGAGGCGGCCTGCCGCCAGCCGCGCCGCCTCCGGCTCCAGCAGTTTGCGGATCGCAAGGTTCTCGACGAAATCCTCGATGTTCATCGACTTGACCTGCAATCCGCGCAACCCCTGCCGAACCAATAGCCCTTCGCCTTCGAGCATGAGCAGCGCGTCGCGCACCGGCGTGCGGGACATGTGCAGATGGTCGGCAAGCCTGCGCTCTTGCAGCAGCGCTCCCGGCTCGATGCGCCGCGACATGATGAGATCAAGCACCTCCTCATAGGCCTGGAGCGCGAGGCGCTTGTCGGGCGGCGTCAGCATCGGCGTGTCGTTCCGTCTGGCAAGTGAATCAGCATGCGGCCTCGAAGAGCGAAAAGGGGAGGCGATGCGTCTCGCGCCCGAAGATTGTGCAATGATGACCAACGATTGGGCATTCCACTGGTTGACGAATGGTATACCACGTAATAGCCTTTGGCCAATGGGCAATTCCGCGGCGGCGCGGATATTGGGTGAGTGTGACGAGCGATGGCTTTCTCGGGCGTTCCGACCTTACCCTTTACCCGGGAGGAGCATCTCGAGCGGCAGACGCGGTTGCGGCGCACGCTGCGGGAGCGCAGCTTCGACGCGATGCTCGTCTTCGCACAGGAGAGCCATTTCTGGCTGACCGGCTACGACACCGGCGGCTTCGTCTTCTTCCAATGCGCGGTGGTGACCGCCGACGAGCGCCCGATCGTGCTCTTGACGCGCAGACCGGATCTTCTACAGGCGCGCCAGACCAGCACGATCGAGGATATCAGGCTCTGGTGGGACGCCGAGGACGCGAATCCGGCGCGCGAGCTGAAGGCGATTCTCGCGGAGCTCGGGCTCGAGGGTAAACGCATCGCGGTCGAGCTCAACACGCACGGGCTGACCGGATGGAATCTCTGGCGCTTGCAGAAGACGCTCGACGGCTTCTGCACGCTCGACGACGACGCGCATATGATCCGCTGGCTTCGCCTGGTGAAGTCGCCGGCCGAGATCGCCTATGTGCGCAAGGCGGCGGAGCTCCTCGATCGCTCGCTCGTCGACGTGATTGCCGCGGCGCGCCCGGGCGTGATGGACTCGTCGCTGACCGCAGCCTATCTCAAGACGGTGCTGGAAGGCGGCGGCGACATGCCGCCCAATGCGCCCTTGTTCAATTCCGGCAGCCGCGCCGTCTACGGCCGGGGCGTGTCGATGCCGCGCAGGCTGGAGCCGGTCGATCAGATCGTCGTCGAATATGCGGTCGCCTATCGCCGCTATAATGTGAAGACCGAGTGGACAATCATCCTCGGCAAGGCGAGCGAGCGCCAGCGCACCATGTATCAAACCGCCCGCGACACGCTGCAGCGAATGACGGAGATAGCGCAGCCCGGAACGACGCTCGGCGAGATCTTCGACGTGCATGCGGCCGGGCTCGATGGCGCCGGCTTCGGTGCCCATCGCTTCGGCGCGACCGGCTATTCGGTCGGCTGCACCTTTGCACCGACCAGCATGGACGTGCCGCCCATGATCTATTCGGGCAATCCGACGCCGTGCCAGCCCGGCATGACGCTCTTCTATCATGTGATGATCGGCGACAGCGACACGGGCTACGCCATGGGCGTCGGACATACGCTGCTCGTCACCGAGGGCGCGTCGGAAGTGCTGACCGGCCTGCCGGATGCTTTGACCGAGATTCTTTGAAGGGAACGGCCATGACCATATCGACCATCTCTCGGCGCGGGGCCCTTGCGGGGCTGGCTGCCACCTCGACCTTATCGGCGATCGGACAGGCGCAGACCGTCACGCCGAAATCGGGCGGCGTGCTGAAGGTCAGCCATCCGACCCGCGTGGCATCGCTGAACGTGCTGCAGATTTCCGGTCCGGCCGAATATCTCGCCATGGACATGCTCTTTTCGGGCCTGACCCGACTCGGCATGGACATGCGTCCGATGCCGGACCTTGCGCTCGAATGGAGCGCGGCCCCGGACGCGAAGGAATTCAAGTTCAAGCTGCGCCCCAACGTCACCTTCCATGACGGCAAGCCCTTCGGCGCGGACGATGTCATTGCGACGATCAAGACGATCCTCGAGGTGAAGAGCAATTCGCCGGCTCGCGCAGTGCTAAGCATGATCGCGGATGTCAGCGCCGTCGATCCGATGACGGTGCGCTTCACGCTCTCCTCGCCTTATGCGGATCTGCCGGTGGCGCTAAGCCATGCGAATGCGCGCATCGTTTCGGCGGAAGCGCTCAAAGGGCCGCTCACTGCGCTCGACACGAAAGCGAACGGCACCGGCCCCTTCAAGCAGGAGACCTATGACAGCGCGCGGATGCTTCGCCTCGTCAAGAATCCGTCCTATTACCAGGCCGGCAAGCCCTATCTCGACGCGGTCGAGATGTATCTCTTCCCGGATCTCGCCGCGGAGTCGGCGAGCTTCCTCTCCGGCGCGATGGATGCGATGCACGAAGTGCAGCAGGCCGACTTCAAGCGCATCTCGACCGCGCCGGGCGTCGTCGGCCAGCGCGTGCCGTCGGGACGCTTCGTCAACATCGTCATGCGGCAGGACCAGAAGCCGTTCGACGATGTGCGCGTGCGCCGCGCCATGGCGCTAGCGGTCGACCGGCCGACGCTCGTGGACATCGTGCTCGAAGGCTATGGCCGGCCCGCCGCGGACAACTGCATCTCGCCCGGCTATCGCTATCTCGCCGATCTGCCGCAGCCGAATTACGACCCGCCAGCCGCGCGCAAGCTGCTTGCCGAGGCCGGATATCCAAACGGGATCAAGATTCCGCTGGTCTGCTCCAATCGTCCGGCGATCCGCTCGCAGGTCGGGATCGCGGTGCAGGAGATGGCGAGGCCGGCGGGCTTCGACATCGACGTGCAGACGATCCCGCACGACACCTATCTCGCCAATGTCTGGCGCAAGGGGCAGTTCTATATCGGCTATTGGGGCATGCAGTCGACGGAGGACGCCGCCTTCACCCTCCTTTTCACCACCGACGCCGCCTTCGCCGATACCGCATGGAACAACAAGGAGTTCGACGAGCTCGTGGCCAAGGGGAGGGCCCTGATCGACGACGGCGAGCGGCGCCGGACCTATGAGCTGGCGCAACGCATGATGGTGCGCGACGTGCCGTCCATCATCCCGTTCTTCCAGGACGTGCTCACCGCCAGCCGCGACGTCGTCAAGAACTGGGTCGCGCATCCGCTCGCCAAGAACTTCTACGTCGAGAACACGTGGCTGCAGCGGGGCTAAATCGATGGATGCGGCCTACCTCGTCCGCCGACTGGCCGCTATCCTCGTCGTTCTGCTGATCGTCTCTCTGACCGTTTTCGCCATCACCCAGATCCTGCCGGGCAATGCGGCAGTGATGATCCTCGGCGAATACGCCACCGGCGAGCAGCGGCGCGCGCTGGAGCTCACGCTCGGTCTCGACCATCCCTGGTACGTGCAATATCTGCGCTGGCTCGGCCATACGGTCAGCGGCGACTGGGGCGTGTCGATGCGGTTGTCCCAGCCCGTTACGTCGCTCATCGGCGAAGCCTTCTGGCGCTCGGTGGCGCTTGCGGCGGCCTCCCTCGTGACGGTGATCGTTATCGCCATCCCTCTCGGCGTGGTCGCGGCGCTGCGCCGCGGCGACATCGTCGATCTGTGCGTGAGCTTCTTTGCCTATATCGGCACGGCGGTTCCCGAGTTCGTCACCGCCACGCTGCTTCTCGTGATCTTCGCAAGCCCCGAGCATGGTTTCCTGCCGGCCGGCGGCTTTGTCCCGCTCGGCGAAAGCGTCGCCGGATTCGTGTCCCATCTCGTGCTGCCGACGGCGACGTTGAGCCTGATCCTCACCGCCCATATCGCTCGCCAGGTGCGCAGCGAGATGTCCGACGTCCTTGCGAGCGACTATGTACGCGCGGCGCGGCTCAAAGGCCTTTCCGAAACATCGGTGGTGCTCCGTCACGCGCTGCGCAATGCCTTGGCGCCGGCCGTGGCCGTCATCTCGCTCGATGTCGGCTATCTGCTGGGCGGCATCCTCGTCGTCGAGGAGGTGTTTGCCTGGCCTGGGCTCGGACGCCTCATGATCTATGCGCTGCAGAACAGGGATTTGCCGGTGATCCAGGCGGCGACTCTCGTTCTCGCGGCGACCTACGCAATCTCCAATCTCGTTGCCGACATCGTCATCGCCGCGCTCGATCCTCGCATCCGCTATGCGTGAATTCGTCAGGCGACCGACGGGCATCGCCGCCGCCTTCCTCCTCGGCCTCGTCGCGCTAGCGGTTCTCATCGGCCCGCTTGTCGCGCCCTACGATCCGCAGCAATTCCACACGATCTCGCGCTTGCAAGGACCGTCGTTGCAGTTCTGGCTCGGAACCGATCAGTTCGGCCGCGATCTTCTCTCGCGGCTGTTGAACGGCGCGCGCGGGACGATCCTGTTCGGGCTCGGCGCCACGATGATCGGCGTGATCGCCGGCGCCGCCATCGGCGTGACGGCCGGATCGATCGGCGGGGTGGTCGACAATCTGGTGATGCGCCTGCTCGACGGGGTCATTGCCATTCCAGAGCTGCTGTTCACGCTGCTGATCGTCACCGTGCTTGGCGGGGGGACGAGTCGCGCGATGCTCGCCGTCGCCGTCGCCTTCACGCCCGGTCTCGCCCGGATCGCGAGGAGCGCGGTGCTGTCCGTCAGGACGCGCGACTATGTCCAAGCGGCGATCGCGCGCGGCGAGTCGCACGCCTATGTCGTGCTGCGCGAGGTACTGCCGAATGCGATCGGCCCCATCATCGTCGAGGCGACCATCCGCGTGTCCTTCGCCATCATGCTCGGCGCGACGCTCGGCTTTCTCGGCCTCGGAGCGCAGCCGCCCAGCGCCGAATGGGGATTGATGATCGCCGAGGCGCGGCAATTCATGTTCCGCAATCCGGCCTGCGTCGCCGTTCCGGGCGTCGCCATCGCCATCGCCGCGCTCGGCTTCAACCTCTTTGGCGACGCGCTGCGCGACCTCGTCGATCCGCGGGGCCATCGGTGAGCGGTCTTGCGGGAGCCGCGCCGCCGACGCTCGAGGCTCGCGGCTACTCGCTCTCCTACGCGACCTCGAACGTCCTGTTCGAGGCGCTGAAATCGGTCGACATCGCGGTCACGAAAGGGCGCACCCTCGGTCTCGTGGGCGAGTCGGGCTCAGGCAAGACCTCGCTCGCCTGGGCGATCATGCGCTATCTGCCGCCGAACGCCCGCGAGGGCTCAGGCTCGCTGTTCTTGTCGGGCGAGGACCTGCGAGCGAAAAGCCGCGCGGAGATCGCGGCGCTGCGCGGCAGCCGCATCAGCATGGTGTTCCAGGATCCGAGCACCTCGCTCAATCCGACGCTCGCCCTCGGCGACCAGATCGCGGAAGTGCTGATGCGCCATCGCAAACTGCAGCGGCGGGATGCGCTGGCCGAAGGCGAAGCGCTCCTGGCGCGCACCGGCATCGCGCGGCCGGCCGAGATGATGACCCGCTATGCGCATCAGGCGTCCGGTGGCGAGAAGCAACGTGTGGTCATTGCCACGGCCTTCGCCTGCAACCCGGAATGCATCATCTTCGACGAGCCGACCACGGCTCTCGACGTCATTACGGCGCGGCAGATTCTCGATCTCTTCGTGCGCTTGCAGGAGGATACCGGCGTCGCGGCGCTTTACATCTCGCACGACCTCGCGCTCGTCTCGCGCGTCGCCCATGAGGTTGCAGTGATCCATCGCGGCGAGATCGTCGAGCGAGGTCCGACGGCGCAGATCTTCAAAGAGCCGCGGCGCGATTACACGCGTGCCCTGTTGGCGGCGATTCCGCGGCCGGACCATCGGCTCGTCGGGCACGCGCCCGCGGCGACCGTTCCCACGCTGATGCAAGTCGAGGACCTCACGGTTCGCTATGGCGAGGGCTCGATCCTCAGGCGGCTCATGAGACGAACCCAGGAGCACGTGGTCGGCGCCCGTGCGATCGGTCTGACAGTGCGCGCGGGTGAGATCCTCGGCGTCGTCGGCGAATCGGGCTCCGGCAAATCGACGATCGCGAAAGCGATTATCGGACTACAGGAATTCTCCGGCGAAATCTCATTCGCGGGACGCAGCTTCAACCATCGCGGCGCGCTCGATCGCGCCTATCGTCGGGCGGCGCAGATCATCTTCCAGCACCCGGATTCCTCGCTCAATCCCCGCCAGCGCGTCGGTGAAATCCTGTCGCGGCCCTTAAGGCTTTACGGGCTCGCCCGCGGCCCGGAGATGAAAAAGCGGATCGGTGCGCTGTTGGAGCAGGTGCGCCTGCCGGCCGAGTTCGCGCAACGCTATCCGCATCAGCTTTCCGGCGGCGAAAAGCAGCGCGTCGCGATCGCGCGGGCCTTCGCCGCCGAGCCGCGTCTGGTGATCTGCGACGAGATCACCTCGTCGCTGGACGTCTCCGTGCAGGCCTCGGTAGCTCGGCTGCTCGTCGACCTGCAGACCCGCACCGGGGCCGCCTTCCTGTTCATCACGCATGACATCAATCTGGTGCGCCAGATCGCCCATCGCATAGCGGTCGTCTATCGCGGCGACCTCGTCGATCTGTTCGACGCCGACGCCTTCGATGCCGAAAGCCGGCATGCCTATACGCGCTCGCTGCTGGAGGCGACGCCGGCGCTGGCGAGCTGAAAAGCATACGCAGCTTTTATCCGGGTGCAGCGCCGGGCAAGGCACGGGATGTTGTCCATGCGAGCCGAAAGAGGGAGAAGAAAATGAGCGAGATCATGGCGACGACGCCAACGGGACGCTCCGTGTCGCTGCGCTTCAGCGCGGAGGAACATGCCGGCCGCCTTGCGCGAGCCCGCGCAGAATTGGGCAGGCGCGGGCTCGCCGCGCTCCTCGTCTTCGCGCAGGAAAGCCACTATTATCTCACCGGTTTCGACACTGCGGGATACGTCTTCTTTCAGGTCGGCGTCGTCACAGCCGACGAGAAGCCGACCGTCCTCTTGACGCGAAGGCCGGATCTTCGCCAAGCGCACGACGCCTCTCTCTATGACGACATCCGCATCTGGCTGAACGCGGAAGGCGTGCAGCCTGCGAAGGAGCTGCGCGCCATCCTCGAGGAGCTCGGGTGCGCCGGGGAGCAGGTCGGCGTCGAGTTAGCGACCTATGGGCTCACCGGCGCGAATTTTCGCCAGGTGGAAGCCGCGCTCGCCGGATTCTGCACGCTCGTCGATGCGTCCGACATCGTGCGCAATCTGCGTCTCACGAAATCGCCCGCGGAGCTCGCCTATGTGCGGAAGGCGGGACAGCTCGCCGACGCCGCCGCGCGCGCCATGGTCGGCGCGACGAGTGCCGGCGCGCTCGACAGCCAAGTCACAGCCGCCGGCGTAGCCGCCATGCTCAATGGCGGGGGCGATATGCCGGCCGGAGGGCCGCTGGTGAATTCCGGTCCACGCGCTCTTTATGGCCGCGGCGTCGGCGGGCCGCGCCGCCTAGAAGCGAACGATCAGCTGATGATCGAACTGGGCGCGTCCTTTTGTCGCTACCATGTCTGCATCGAACACACGGTCGCAATTGGCCGTGCTGATCGGCGCCAGAAGGATATGGTTGCCGTGGCAGCCGAGGCACTCCGCGAAATCGTGGCGTCGGCGCGCGCCGGCCGCGAACTGGGAACGCTCGACGACATCCATCGCCGCGTGCTCGACGCCGCCGGATTTGCGCAGGAGCGCTTCGCTGCCTGCGGCTATTCGCTCGGATGTACCTTCAGGCCGACCTGGATGGACGTGCCGCCGATGATCTACAGCGGCAACCCGCTGCTGATGCAGCCGGGCATGGTGCTGTTCGTGCATATCATGATCCCGGATACCCGCACCGGGCTCGCGGCCGGCCTGGGCCAGACTTTTGTCATCACGCAGGGCGACGCGGAGGTCCTTAGCGACATTCCGCTTGAGCTTCATGTGAGGTGACGAAGGCTTGAGCCAAAGCGCCGTTCTGGCTGCCATTACCGAACCATGGTCCAACGGACAAACCGAAGGCCAGATCACCAAACTCAAGCTGATCAAGCGTCTGCACCGAGATCGCGTTAGAGCCAATTTGAAAGCCGATTGACAGGAGACGGTCGCAGAAACCGGATCGGATGATCCATCCATCCAGCCTCATGCAGATGCAGCAAGGGTGATGTCGATTCGGAATCCGTGATTCGACGGTGTCGTCGAGTGTTGACAAAGCTCCTCTATGCTAGTCAGGATTTGTCACGAGTAAGCACGACGAACACACCCCAAACCCATATCCCATTTAGATTTTCAGTTCGCCCAAGCCATTGTATCCAAATTGGATTTGTTCTTCAAGTTTACTCTTGCACAACCATCCGTCAGGCGATCCGCGCCCTTCGCCAGCCGATATCCGCATGACGAGGGACATCGTCTCGGTCGCGGCGCCGCTCGGCGTCACGGTGCACGACCACATCATCGTCGGGCGCAATGGCCATGCAAGCTTCAGGGCGCTGGGACTGATCTCCTGAGCCGCTCGAGCTGGCGCCGCCTTTGGCCACCGCCGCAATGAAGCCGAAAATTGAGCACGAGGCCGAGGGCCCCGAGGCGATTGCTGCCCCAAACAGTGCTTGCCAAGGGCGTCACCTCGACGTCCGGTTCAGGAGCGCCTCAGCATCGAAGCCTTGATGCAACAGTTACCGGCAATGTCACGGACTTTTGATTTTCGACGGATCACGCAGTGATGCCGAGCATCGCGTCGCGGATATTGTCGAACGCAAGCCCACCCTGCGCGCGGTCGAACCGGTGCGTGATCCGTCCATGGGTCAGGACATAAGCGCGTGTCGCCGTATCGAAGGCCTGAAAGAAGCTTTGCTCGGCCATCAGAATAGTCATCTTGCGGCTCGTCCGAAGCTCGGCGATCGTCCGAATGACCTTATCGACGATGATTGGCGCAAGACCGACCGACGGCTCGTCGATGACGATCAGCTTCGGCGAAGTCATCAAGGCGCAGGCGATGGCCAGCATCTGCTGCTGGCCGCCGCTCAGGGTTCCCGAGCGCTGGTTACGCTGTTCCTTCAGGGTGGGAAAGGTGTCGAAGCAATAGAGCTTGTTGTCGCGCAGTCCCGCGCGGGCTCGGGGTCCGCTGCCGGCGAGAGCGAGGTTCTCCTCGACAGTAAGCATCGGCACGACACGGCGGCCCTCCGGCACGAAGGCGATGCCCTGGTCAACGATTCTGTGCGTGGGGCGGGCGATAAGATCGATCGTCGTGCCGTCCCACTCGAGAAATACGCGCCCGCCGCTGGGCTTCACGAGGCCGAGGATGCTGTTCAACAACGTGCTCTTGCCGTTGCCGTTCGTGCCGAGAATAGCGACGAGCTCGCCCTCGCCCACCTCGATAGAAACGTCGCGCAGGACAGTCACCGCGCCGTAACCAGCGACAAGATGTTCAACGACGAGCCTGTTCACCGAAATATACCTTTTGGACAACGAGATCGGCAGCAATGTCGCGCGGTGTTCCATTCGCGATGATCTTGCCCGTTTCCATGCAAATAAGCCGCTGCGAGAAGCGCATCACCGCGTGCATGATGTGTTCGATCATGATCACGGCGACACCGCTCTCGTTCAACCGCAACAGGATGGGGAGGATGTTGTCGATTTCGGCTTCGGAGAGGCCGGCCATGGTTTCATCCGCGATCAGAAGCCGCGGCCGCGCGACCAAGGCGCGCGCGAGCTCGAGCTTGCGCAGCTCGAGTTGCGAGAGCAGCTCCGACGAATCGTCGCACCGGCCGGACAGACCGATCGAGTCCAGAACCTCCACGGCGAGATCGCGCGGCCGCTCGCCGCCGAGATAATCGAGCGCCACCAGGAGGTTTTCCAAGACGCTCATGCCCGTGAAGGGGCGCGGGATCTGGAAGCTCCGCGCGATGCCGAGCCGCGCCCGCTTATATGCGGGTAGCGCCGTGATGTCCTTGCCGAGATAGGAGATGGTCCCAGCGTCAGGGAGCAGCAGGCCCGCGATACAATTGATCAGCGTGGTCTTGCCGGAGCCGTTCGGGCCGATGATGCCCAATCTCTCGCCGTCCTGGACCTCCAGATCGATCGAGGCGAGCGCTGTGTAGGCGCCGAACTGCTTGCGGACGCGGTTCACCACAAGTATCGGGGGGCTCATGCGGCGTTGCCTGGGGACTTACCAAACCTGGGAAGGAGACCCAGCAGGCCCTGGGGAGCGATCGCGACGAAAAGGATCAGCAGCACGCCGACGACCAGGATGTTGAGCTCGGACGAGATGGTGACGGTTGCGAGTTGCTGGATAGAGGCGATTAGAAATGCTCCGATGACCGGCCCGAGCCAGGAGCGCGTGCCACCGATCAGCGGCATGGCGAGGGCGTTGACGCTGATGGCGAGGTTGAAGACGCCCAGCGGCTCGATATAGGACGCATAGAGCGGATACGGCGCGCCGGCCGCAGCGATCAGGCCACCGCTCAGCGCGCAGGCCAAAAGCTTCAAACGCAGTGTCGGAACGCCGACGCTTTCAGCCGCCGCTTCGCTGGCGCGTAGCGCGCGGAAGCCGCGACCGACCCAGGAGCGCTCGACCCAGCGCGCCACGACGATGCTGGCGATCGCGATCGTCCACATGACGCAAAAGGCGAGTTGCACCTGCCCTTTGAACCAGGCCGGCGGAGGAGGCGAAAGGATCGACAATCCGCGTGCGCCGCCAAGCCCGGGGATGTTGTCGACCAAGGTTTCGAGGACGACGACCAGCGCGATGGTGGCGATGGCGAAGTAGATGCCTTGAATTCGTAGCGTTAGATAGCCCATGGCGACGCCGAGACAAGCGCCGACTCCAAGCGCCAGCAGCACCTGTACGGCGACGGGCGCGTCATAGGTTCTGAATAGGTAGGCCGCGGTATAGGCCCCGGCGCCAAAAAAGCCGGCTGCCCCGAAATTGATGTAGCCGGCATAGCCGCCGAGAATATTCCATGCAGTCGCAATCGCCACATATTGCAAGATGACGTAGGACGCGAAGAAGACGTAGGGGTTCTGCACGATTTGCGGCAGTGCGAACCCGGCGGCCATGAGAGCGAGCGCAAGACCTGCGAATGTCGAGATCCTCATCGCGCCACTCCGAAGAGGCCGGTTGGCCTCAACGCCAGGGTCAGCAACAGCACCAGGAACGCGATTCCCTGCGCCCATGATGGATTGACGAAACTCGCGACCAGCGATTCGGCAATGCCGATCAGAAATGCCGCTGCCAAGGTGCCAGGTATCGATCCCATGCCGGCGAGCACCACGATGGCGAAGACGCGCCCGATCTCGAGTCGGCCGGCGAATGGATTGACCGGCCCGACGATGATGAGAGCGGCTCCGGCGATGGCAGCCGTCGCGGTCGCGATCCCGAAGGCATGACGCTTGATCCAGATGGGATCGATGCCGGCGATACTGATGGCCAGTTCGTCATGGCCGACGGCTCGCATGGCAAGACCCGTCCGCGTGTGTCTGAGATAGAGCCAGAGCCCAAGGATGACGATGGGGCCGACCGTCGCCGGCACCAGGAGCCGATAGGGAATGGTCAATAGGCCGATCGAGAGGCTGCGCCCGACATAGGAGACGTCGACCGAGCGCGGGTCCGCGCCAAAGGAGATGAGGAGACCGACCTCAATGATCAGCGAGATGCCGAAGAACAAGGTGAGGCTTTGCAGGGTGTTCTGGCGACCCTCCTTTTCAAAGATGCGCAGATAGAGCTCGTAGGTGAGCAGACCGACGCCGTAAAAGAGGATCGCGACCGGCAGGCTGCCTATGATCGGATCAAATCCCCGCAAGTTCATCAGGTAGGCGAAATAGGCTCCAGCGATCACCAAGGCCGGGTGTGCGAGGTTCGGGATATGGAGAAGGCCGAAGGTGATCGCCAAGCCGACGCTGACGAGGGCGTAGATGCTGCCCTCGACGATTCCGGTCGCGACGGCATTGAGAAAGAGATCGAGGAAGTGCATTCATCTCATCGATGGCATCGGCGCGATCTTGCGGACCAGCTAGCCATGGCGACATGGTCCGGATTGCGAGACCGGCGCAGCTTCGCGGTCAGCCGCGAGCCTTGGCGAAGGGAATGAAGTCGCCGCTCTTGAGTGCCGGCGGATCGATGACGACCTGTTTGCCGGCCGTGCGGAACTGATCGATATTGCGATTTGCAACGCCCTGAAACTGCACCATCAGGACGCGACGCTCGGTCCAATCCCCCATGGCGTCGAAGGTGATCCGACCGACGATGGTGTCGACCGGATTCTTATGCAGCCATTCGCCGATCTTCGTTTCATCGAGGGAGTTCGCTCCTTTCGCCGCCGCCGCCACGACCTCGCCCGCCGCATGATAGAAGGGCGGAATGTAGTGGCCGAGCGCATCGATACCACGCTCCTTGGCGACCGGAGCGTAGCGGGCCAGGAACTTCTCGATGCCCGCGCTCCTCAGCGTCGGTTCCGGGACGTAGGTGTGGAAATTTACGACGCCGTTAAGGGATGATCCCAGGTTTTCCAGAAGCGAAGCGTATTGCGGACCGACCATGGCGCCGCCGAAAAGCTTGACCGAATCCCCGACGCCGATTTCCGTGACGCTGCGCAATAGCGCGGTCGAATCGGGCGGATAGGAGCATACGAAAACGGCGTCGGGTGCGGCGGCCTTCAGGTTGCGCAATATGCCCGAGAAATCCTGCGTGCTCGGCGGATAGGTCTGGTTCAAGACGAGTTCGAAGCCGTATTCCTTGATGATCTTCTCGCCGCCTGCGGCAGCCGCTTTCGAGAATTCCGCGTCGGCCGCGAGGATGGCGATCTTCTTGATGCTCTGCGCCTTGGCGATGTCGAAGAAACCGCGACACCAGTCGCTCGACGCCTTCGGCCCCCACGGAGCGATCTGGAAGAATTTGTCGTGTTTCACTTCGTCGTTGTTGGAGATGCCGAACATGCCCATGATGAATTTGTTGCGCTGCTTGATCATCGGCATGATGACCGCGGTCAGATTCGCCCCATAGGGCGAGAATAAGAGGTCCACTTTATCGACATCGATGAGCTTGGAGTAGATGGCCGGAATGCCCGCGGCGGAACTTTGATCGTCATAGACGACGAGTTCGACGGGACGGCCGAGAATGCCGCCCGCTGCGTTCAAGTCATCTCGCCAGAATTCATAGCCGACGAGGCCCGCCTTGACGCTGGATAGAGGCCCGGTGAGCGACAGGCTGCAGCCGAGCTTGATAGGCTGTGCTTGCGCCCGCGCCGATGTCCAGATGGCCGGTGCCGGCACCAGCGCGGCGCCGATCGCGAACTTCGAAAAGCTCCTACGGGTTAAAGGCATTGTTTCCTCCCTTTGTCGCCGTGAACCACGACCGGCTTTGCGCCGGTTCCTTAGGCAGTGTTGATGCTTTGGCCATCACGAACAGGCTCTCCTTACCGCCGCCTGCGCACGTCCCCAGTCAGCCTAACATAAAAAGCGAATTGTAACTCGAGCATCTGGACCGCTCAGTCGCCTGATCCAGAATCGCCCATCGGGCGACCCGCGTGTTCTTCGACCTGCTTCAAGGCCTCTCGATTTTCGTCGGCTCGATATGGGTATTGCTCGGCATCCGGCGCAGGCAGTCCACGAGCAAGCGGAGCTGAGCTGCGGAGCGTTCGTCAAATCATCCCGCCGCCAGGCGCGGCTGGCGCGCGGCGGCCGGCGTCGGGCCGAGCCGGCGCGCGAGATAGCCCATGAAGTCGTGGATTTCGCGCTCCATCCAGGAGAGCCGCCCGGGCTTGGAGAGCGGTGCTTTCGCGCCTTGGTAGATGCCTTCGACGACGCCCTTGTCTTCGGCGTTCACCTTGTCGAAGAAGGCGATCGTGTCGCGCACGAAGCCGTCTCGGTCCTCGAGGGAGGCGATCACCTCAGGAGCCAGCGCGACACCGAAGCGAACATCGACCTGCCCGAGACCCCTCGGCCGCAGCGACAGATACCACAGGTGATCCGGCGCCAGCACATACATGTGCGAGGGGTACACCGTCGGCATCACGGAGGTGTAGCGCCAGCGGCCGTCGAGCGCAGTGTTGTCCTTGTGGGCGCGCCCATAGGTGGCATCCTCTCTCTTCGTGAACGTCTGGTAGGTGAAGCTCTCGAACACCTTCTCGTCGAAGCCGTTTTCCTCGACCGGGAACCAGGCGCCGACCGTCGCCCGGTGGGCGACGGGCAGGTGATAGCTCTCCATGAAGTTTTCGGTGAGAAGCTTCCAGTTGGTGTTCCAGACATAGTCCTCGGTCGCGACCGGCACATAGTGCTCCATCCCGTAGCGCGCCACGATCCCATCGAGCGGCACGAGCCGCTCCGCCAGCGGCGCCACCCGGGAATCCAGCGTCACATAGACAAAGCCATGCCAAACCTCGGTGCGGATCTCGGGAAGCTTCTGGTCGCGCGGCTTGAACCCGCTCGATTTGTCCATGTAGGGCGCTCCGATGACGCGCCCGTCGATATCATAGGTCCAGGCATGGTAAGGGCACACGATTCGCCGGCAATTCCCGTGGCCGTCGAGCAACCGCATCATGCGATGCAGGCAGATATTGGCGAAGCTGCGAATGACGCCGTCCTTGCCTCGGATCGTGACGACGGGCTGGTCGACGATCTGGAAGGTGATGTAGTCGCCCGGCGCCGGGAGATCGGCGGCGCGCCCGACACAGAGCCATTCCTTATTGAAGATATGCTCCAGCTCGAGCGCCAGAACCTCCTCCGAGCGATAGAGGCCGGGCTCCATGGCCGTCGCCTCCGAGAGCGGTCGGCTCGCATTTTCGACAAGAGCCCGCAAGAGATCATCCGTCGACAGGTTGCTCATGGCGAAGCTCCGATTGCGCGCTGCTGCAACTTTTTTAGATTCATGCTCAGCCGAGATAGGCGCGCTGGACCTGCTCGTCATCGAGCAGATCCTTGCCGTAGCCGGTCAGGACGATCCGGCCGCTTTCCATGACATAGGCGTAATCGGCGATATTGAGCGCCATCAGCGCGTTCTGCTCGACGAGCAGGATGGTGACGCCTTGCTCGTTGATCGTCCTTATGGTTTCGAACACTTGCTCGACCAGGACCGGGGACAGCCCCATGCTGGGCTCGTCCATGAGCAGCAGGCGCGGCCGCCCCATCAGGGCCCGCGCCGTCGCCAGCATTTGCTGCTCGCCGCCGGAAAGCGTCCCGGCGACCTGCTTGAGGCGTTCGCGCAGACGCGGAAAGAGGGTCAGCATGCGCTCCTTGTCCTCGGCGATTGCGTGACGGTCTCGGCGGGCGAAGGCGCCCATCGCCAGATTCTCCTCGATCGTCAGGCGGGCGAAGATACGCCGCCCCTCCGGCACTTGCAGCACGCCCATGGCTGCGATCTCATGGGGCGCGATGTCGCCGAGGCTCTCTCCCTCGAGACGGATTTCCCCGGTCCTGGGGTGAAGCAGCCCGCTGATGGCCCGCAAGGTCGTCGTCTTGCCGGCACCGTTCGCCCCGACCAGCGTGACGATCTGCTTCGCCTCGACCTTGATCGAGACGCCTTTCAGCGCCTCGATATTGTCGTAGAAGACGTGAATCTCGTCGATCTCGAGAAGCGCCATGATGTCTCGCTATGCGTCCGGACCGGGGGTGACCGGGATGTCGGCCATGTGCTCGATCGCGTGACGGATAACCTCGGCGGGCGCCCCCTTCGGCCTGCCGAGATAGGCCTCGATCACCTTGGGATCGCTCTGGATCTCGGCCGGGGACCCCTCGGCGATCTTCACGCCATGGTCGAGCACCGTCACGACATCCGACATCCCCATGACGACGCGCATCTGGTGCTCGATGAGAAGGATGGTGATCCCAAAGGATTCACGCACCTCGCGGATGAACGCCATCATCTCGGAGGTCTCGCGCGGGTTCATGCCGGCGGTCGGCTCGTCGAGCATCAAGAGTTTCGGGGCGGTCGCCAGCGCCCGCCCGATCTCGAGACGCCGCTGCTCGCCATAAGCGAGGTTGCGCGCGAGCACGTCGCCCCGGCCGCGCAGCCCGACGAATTGCAGGAGCTTCAAGGCCTTCTCATGGGCGAGCTCTTCGTCGCGTCTGGTGTGAGGCGTGTTGAACAGCGCTCCCCACCAATGCGAACGCAGGTGAAGATGCATGCCGACCAACAGGTTCTCGATCGCGGTGATGTTACGGAACAGCCTGATGTTCTGGTAGGTGCGGCTGATGCCGAGAGCGGCGACCCGGTCGGGTGTCAGGCCATCGACGCGCTCGCCTGCAAACCAGATCTGCCCGGCGCTGATCTGAAAATTCTGCATGATGCAGTTGAAGACGGTCGTTTTTCCGGCGCCGTTCGGGCCGATGATGCTGTGGATGGCGCGCTCTCGGATGTCGAGGTCGAGCTCGCCGACCGCCGTAAGCCCGCCGAAGCGCATCGTCAGCCGCTCGGTGGTGAGGATCGGCTCGGCCTCCATGCCCATCTCTCCTAAGACCGCTCGGGACCTTGCGCGGCGGATGAAGCCACCGAGGCGGGGAGCGCGCCCGAGCCTTGCATGGCCTCCAAATCCTCCGGAGCCTCCGGCTCGCCGGCCGCGGCTCGAAGCTCGCGGCGGCGCGTCGCCGAGGGCCACAGCCCCTCCGGCTTGATCCGCATCATGATGATCAGCACGGCGCCGTAGAACAGGTAGCGGTACTCGCCGAACTCGCGCAGCAGCTCGGGCAGGCCGACGAGCGCGACGGCGCCGACGACGACCCCCGGCAGGCTGCCCATGCCGCCGACGATGATGAGGGCGAGCACGTTGATCGAGATGAGGAGCTGGAAGGAACTCGGATAGATCGAGGTCAGCATGGTCGCGAAGATCGATCCGGCGAGACCGGCGAAGGCAGCGCCGAGACCGTAGGCCAAAAGCTTGACCTTGACGAGGTTGATGCCGAGCGCCTGGGCCACGTCCTCGTCGTCACGCACCGCCATCCAGGCGCGCCCCAACGCCGAGTTCTCGAGCCGCCAGGCGCAATAGGCGGCGACCGCCGATGCGCCGAGCGTCACGTAGAAGAGGGCGACCGGGTCGCTCAGCTCGTAGCTGCCGATCCAGGGCTTCGGGATCTGCAGGATGCCCTGGGCGCCGGCGAGGAGCGGCGCCGCCATGTCCGACTGCACGATGACGCGCACGATCTCGCCGAGCCCCATCGTCGCGACGGCGAGGTAGTCGCCGCGCACGCCGAGGACGGGGATGCCGAAGAGGACGCCCACGATGATCGAGCAGAGGACCGCGACCGGCATCGCCTCCCAGTAGCTCAGGCTGGGCAGCGAGGTATAGGCGGCGAGGGCGTGCGGGCTGTCGGCGGTGAGCAGCGCCGTGGTGTAGGCGCCGACCGCGAAGAACGCGACGAAGCCGAGATCGAGGAGGCCGGCGAGCCCGACCTCGAGGTTGAGCCCCATGCCCATCAGCGTATAGAGGCCGACGAGCATCATGACCTGGCCGATATACGAGCCGGCGAGCATCGGAAAGAGCAGCACGAGCACGATGCCGAGGCCGATCTTCGCGGCGGTCACCTGGCGACGCTGCACCGGGGAGAAGCCCGCGGTCACGGCAGCGACGCGGTCCCGGTAATGCGTCCACGCGGCGCTGCCGCCGGAAGCCACGATGAAGATGATGACGGCGCCCTGAAGCGACAGGCCGTCCCAGGTATAGAGCGCCTCGCGCACCGCGTCGATGAGGTCGTTGAACTGCATCATGAGCTGGAGCAGTTCCTGGAACACCCCGAAGAAGGCGACGGCCGCGCAGCCGACGATCAGCGGTTTCTTGACGATCGGCGGGCAGTGCGCCAGGACGGCGCCGAGCGCGGCGAGAACGGCCCCGCCGCCGACCAGGACCACGAGCCCGAGCGGCAGATCGAGATCGAAGGTCAGCATCTCGGAGAGCGCCACCGGCAGCGAGATGAACATCGACCGCAGGTCGAGCACCTCCATCGCCACCACGAGCACGGCCAAGAGGCCGCCGGCGACTGCTCCGGCGATCAGGCTCCGGCTCAGGACCTGCCCGGTGACGCTGCGCATCGCGCCTCGGGCGATCACATTTCCGGCGCCGAGCCCGATAGCGATCAGCGCGGCATGGCCGAGCGAGAGCACGTCGACGATGATCCACCGTCCGTGGATCATGAGGAGGAGGCCGACGATCGCGAGGTAGACCGCGATGACGCCGAAGACGAGGCCGATCTGGACGGCGCGCAGCAGCGGCGAGCGCTGCTTGTGTCGCGCGATGGACGCGGGACCTGCCATCGTCATGCCCGCTTCTTCGCCATGCGCTCGCCGAGGATGCCGTGCGGCCGGAAGATCAGCACCATGATGAGCAGCGTGAAGGCGATGAGGTCGCGCAGCTGATAGGGCGCCGGGATGCCGATGCCGTCGAGGAACAGCGCCGGGCCGATCGACTCGACGAGACCGAGGAAGATGCCGCCCAGCATCGCGCCGGGGACGCTGCCGATCCCGCCCAGCACCGCCGC